>NZ_JBFBAW010000014.1:211858-274262 GCF_040682435.1 Lentzea sp. NPDC051208
GTACCCGCCCCCCCGGGCGCCTCGCGGGGGTAGCACCCCCACCAACCCCCGCCCCGCGTGCGGTCCGGCAACGTGAAGAAGGCTCGCTGCTGGTTGCGGTGTTGCGGACAGGACTTCCGGTCAGGTGCTTAGCCGAGCACGCGGTCCAGGTAGGGGTTCGTGAACGTCCTGCCTGGATCGACCTCGTCGCGCACCCGCAGGAAGTCGTCGAAGTGCGGGTACAGCGGGCGGAGCTCCGTCGCGGTCAGGTCGTGCATCTTGCCCCAGTGCGGGCGGCCGCCGACCGACGCCGCGATGCTCGCGTACGCGTCGAAGAAAGCCTTGTACTGCATGCCGAGTGCCTGGTGCATCGAGATGTACGCGGTGTCGCGGCCGTTCGCCGTGGACAGCCAGATGTCGTCGGCCTGGGCGACGCGCACCTCGCACGGCACGATCAGGTGGTCGCGCTCTCCCAGCTTGGCTGCCACGGTCCGGAGTTCGCCGATCACGTCCATCAGGGTCTCGCGGGGGATCGAGAACTCGGTCTCCACGAACCTCACGCGCCGGGGCGTCACGAAGACGTTGTGCGAGTAGTCCGAATAGGACCGCTCGGAGATCAGCGAGCCGCAGAGTTCGTTGAGGCGCTTGGTGTAGCGGGGGAAGGTCTTGGCGACCTTGGTGACCGCGCCGAACGCGGCGTTCTCCATGACCTCGTACTCCCAGGCCTGGCGGAGCTTCGAGAGCGGCCGCGCCGGCTCGGTGATCCTGTTGTTGCGCTTGAGGATCACGCGGTCGGAGTGGGTGAACCAGTGGAACTCGACGTGGTCCTCGACGGCGCAGAGGTCGTCGAACTGCTCCAGCACGGCGTCGAGCCGGCCGGGGGCCTCCTGGGCCTGCAGCACGAAGGACGGGACGCAGCGCAGGGTCAGGGTGCTGATGACGCCGAGTGCGCCCAGGCCCACGCGGGCGGCGTTGAAGAGGTCCGGGCGTTCGGTCCGGGAGCAGGTGACGACGGAGCCGTCGGCGAGGACCAGTTCCAGCGCTTCGATGGCGGTGGCGAGGACACCCAGTTTTCCGCCGGTGCCGTGGGTCGAGGTGGAGACCGCGCCGGCGACGGTCTGGGCGTCGATGTCGCCCAGGTTCGGCATCGCCAGGCCCAGGCGGTGCAGGTCCGCGTTGAAGACGCGCAGGGGAGTGCCGGAGCGGACGGTCACCAGTCCGGTTTCCGCGTCCGCGCGTACGATCCCGGTCCACCGGTCCAGGTCGAGTGCGGTTTCCGGGGCCACGGCGATGTCGTTGAACGAGTGGCCGCTGCCTCGCGCCCGGACGCGGCCGCCGGAGAGGACGGCTGCGGCGATCTCGTCAGTGCTGGACGGGTGGACGACGCGCGCAGGCGTGCACGAAGCCGTTCTAGCCCAGTTCGTCCACACGCGAACCTCCACGAGAGAGTGTGACCTGCGAGTAACGTAAGTGAAAGCTCTTCACGTTTCAAGGGTTCAGGACGTACGGTCAGTGCATGCGCAGAACTCGACTCGATGCCGCGACGAAGGACCTGGATCCTCCGTTCGCGATCGTCGACCTGGACGCCTTCGACCACAACGCGGCGGACCTCGCCCGCCGCGCTGCCGGTCATCCGATCCGGGTCGCGAGCAAGTCGATCCGGGTGCGCGAACTGGTGAGCCGGGCGCTCGAACGGCCCGGTTACGCCGGCGTCATGTGCTACTCGCTCGCCGAGGCGTTGTGGTTGTCGGAGCAGAACGTCAGCGAGGACTTGCTCGTCGCCTACCCGACCGCCGACCGCGCGTCGCTGCAGAAGCTCGCGGCCAACGAGACCGCACGGCAGCGCGTCACGATCATGGTCGACTCGACCGAGCACCTCGACTTCGTGGACGCGGCGATCGGTCCGCACGCCGACATCCGCGTCTGCCTGGAGCTCGACGTCTCGTGGCGGCCGTTGCCCGGTGTGCACATCGGACCGCGCCGTTCGTCGATCCACACGCCGCAGCAGGCCAAGGCGCTCGCCGCCAAGATCGTGCAGCGGCAGGGCTTCACGCTGGTCGGCGTCATGGCCTACGAGGGACAGATCGCCGGCCTGGGGGACAACCCGCCCGGTCAGCCGCTCCGCGCGATCGGGATCCGGCTCATCCAGAGCAAGTCCGGGCCTGAGCTGATCCGGCGCCGCACGGCCGTGGTCGGCGCGGTCCGCCAGGTCGCCGACCTGGAGTTCGTCAACGGCGGCGGCACCGGGAGCCTGGAGCTCACCGGGTCCGACCCGTCGGTCACCGAGCTCGCGGCGGGGTCCGGGCTCTTCGGACCGACGCTGTTCGACGGCTACCAGGCCTTCAAGCCGGAACCGGCGGCGCTGTTCGCGTTGTCCGTGGTGCGCAAGCCGACCAAGCGGGTGGCCACGCTGTTCGCCGGCGGCTACATCGCGTCCGGCACGCCGACGCCCGACCGCCAGCCGTCGCCGTACCTGCCGGCCGGGCTGAAGACGCTCGGGCTCGAAGGCGCGGGCGAGGTGCAGACGCCGGTCACCGGCAAGGCGGCGGAGCAGCTGCGGATCGGCGACCGCGTCTGGATGCGGCACGCCAAGGCCGGCGAGCTGTTCGAGCGGTTCGACGAGGTGCACCTGGTGCACGGTGACCGCATCGAGCGCACCGTGCCCACGTACCGCGGCGAGCGCCGGAACTTCGGTTAGACCGGCAGGCGTGACGACAGGTAGCCCCTGACCAGGGCCCTGGCCTCGGTCAGGATCGCCTGGTCGCCCGTCGGGTTCTTGCGGAACGCCATCTTCATCACGGCGTCGGCGGCTTCGACGGCGATCGCGATCGGCAGCCCGACCTCGGCCATCGGGATGCCGAACTTGCCCGAGATCAGCTCCGAGATCTTGTCGGAGATGACGGCGTTGTTGTCGCGGCGGTCGTCGAGCAGGCGCATGTCCACGACGTCACCGAAGTGCAGCTTCCCGAACGCGGGGATCTCGCGGTGCATCGTCACGTAGACGTCGAACACCGTGTCCACGGCGTCCCACCAGTGCTCGAGTGTCGCCTGCTCGAGCCGTTCGGTGATGCCGAGGGAGAACTTGTCGACGTTGCGCAGCGTCAGTGCCTGCACGACGGCCCTTTTGTCGGGGAAGAACTGGTAGAGCGAACCGACTGCGACGCCCGCTCTCTCCGCGATCAACGTCGTGGTGACGCCGTCGTAGCCCACCTCGTCGATCAGGGTGGCGCAGGCTTCGAGCATGCGCTCGACTCTTTTGGCGCTGCGCTGCTGAACGGGCTGGCGGCGAAGCGGGGTGGTGCTCGTCACGGCGACTCCCAGTAGTTCGGGTACTTCACATCTTGCCTGTTGCACGGCTCTTTCACTTCCCTGAACCTGTCAACACGCCTACGATCCGAACAAGTTTCACATTTGGAGGATCGATGAGCGACTTCCTTTGGGGAGTGTCGACGTCCGCGTTCCAGATCGAGGGAGCGTTCAACGCTGGCGGCCGGGGCCCCTCCGTGTGGGACGAGTTCTCTCCTGTACACGAGAACCAGAACGCTTCCGTTGCGTGCGACCACTACCACCGGTGGCGCGAGGACGTTGCGCTCATGACGCAGCTCGGCGTGAACGCGTATCGGTTCTCGATCGCGTGGCCGCGCATCCAGCCGTCCGGCAAAGGACCTGCCAACGCCGAGGGACTCGACTTCTACGACCGTCTGGTCGACGCGCTCGTCGACGTCGGTATCGCCCCCGTGGTGACGTTGTACCACTGGGACACCCCGCTGGAACTGGAAGCCGAGGGCGCCTGGCTGAACCGGGACATCGCCGACCGGTTCGCCGACTACACGGCGCTCGTCGCGGACCGGCTCGCCGACCGCGTGAAGATGTGGATCCCGATCAACGAACCCGCGATGGTGATGTTGCAGGGCTATGCGATCGGTGAGCACGCTCCCGGCAAGACGCTGCTCTTCGACGCGTTGCCGACCGCCCACCACCTGAACCTCGCTCACGGCCGTGCGGTCGAAGTGCTCCGTTCGTACAACGCGCAGGCCGTCGGCACGGCGAACAACCACACCCCCGCGTGGCCGGATGGGCCGAATGACGCAGCAGCCGCCGAGGCCTACAGCGAGATTCACAACTGGATCTACGCGGACCCCATGCTGTCGGGCCGATATCCGGACGCAGTCGCCGAGCTTCTGCCTATCGCCGATGGTGACCTGGCCACGATCCACCAGCCGCTCGACTTCTACGGCGTGAACTACTACAACCCGACGCGGCTCAAGGCGCCGTCGGAGGGCAACCCGCTGCCGTTCGAACTGGTGGAGATCGACGAGTACGAGCGCACCGCGTTCGGCTGGCCGATCGTGCCGGCCGGGCTGACCGAGATGATCGGCGCGTTGCGCGAGCGGCATCCGGGCCTGCCGCCGGTCTACGTCACGGAAAGCGGTTGCAGCTTCCCCGACGAGATCAACGACGCCGAGCGGATCTCCTATCTGGACGGACACCTCAAGGCCGCGCAGGCAGCGGACGTCGCCGGGTACTTCGTGTGGTCGCTGCTCGACAACTTCGAGTGGGAGGCCGGGTACTCGCAGCGCTTCGGCCTGGTCCAGGTCGACTACGAGACGCAGACCCGCACGCCGCGCGACTCGTTCCACTGGTACAGAAAGGTGATCAGCGGTGAGTGAAGCCCTCGCTGAGCCGGTGGTGCGGGTTCGCCGCGGCTGGATGGCCTGGCTGTTCTGCGCGAACCTCGGGTTGTGGCTGGCGGTCTACGCGCCGATCCAGGTCCTGTTGCCGCAACAGGCCGAGATGCTGGACAAGGCCGGCAAGGAGCTGGTGTTCGGCATCGTCACCGGGTTCGGCGGCCTGGTGTCGTTGCTCGTCGTGCCGTTGATCGGGTTCCTGTCCGACCGCACGACCTCGCGGTTCGGCCGTCGCCACCCGTGGACGCTGGCCGGCGCCGTCATCGGTGCTCTCGGGCTCGCCGTGCTGGCCAACGCGCCGTCCGTCGTCGTGATGACCATCGGCTGGTGCCTCGTGCAGGCCGGTATCGGCGGCATGCTCGCCGCGCTGACCTCGGCCGTGCCGGACCGGGTGCCCATCGAGCAACGCGCCCAGGTCGGTGGGCTGATCGGGATCAGCCAGATGCTCGGCACGGTGCTGGGCGCGGTCGTGGTGACCCTGCTGGTCAGCGGACTGACCGCGGGCTACCTGGCGTGCGCGGTCATCGTGCTGGTCGGCGCCGTCTTCTTCGTCCTGCGCACGCCGGACACGCAGCTCGTCGTGAAGCCGGTCACGCCGACGTTCTGGATCTCGCCCAGGCAGAACCCCGACTTCGCGTGGGCGTGGGGCGGTCACCTGATGATCAACCTCGGCAACGCGTTCGGGACGCTCTACCTCCTCTACTTCCTCGGCGACGTGGTCCACCACGAGTCACCCGAGGACGGGTTGCTGGTGCTCATGGCGCTCTACGGGGTGGCGCTCGCCGCAGGAGCGGTGCTGTTCGGCGCACGGAGTGATCGTTCCGGGCGTCGCAAGCCGTATGTGTACGGTGCCTCGGCCGTGATGGCGCTGGCGGCGTTGATCCTGGTCATCTGGCCGACCTGGACCGCCGTCCTGATCGCCTCCCCGCTGCTCGGCGTCGGCTTCGGCACGTACTGGGCCGTCGCGATCGCGCTGCTCACGCAGGTGCTGCCGACCGCGACCGATCGGGCCAAGGACCTGGGCGTGCTCAACGTGGCCAACGCGTTGCCGCAGGTCATCGCCCCCTTGCTGACAGCGTTGATCCTGGCCAACCTGGGTGGTTACCGCGGTCTGTTCGCGGTCTCCGCGCTGGCGACGACGCTGGCCGCGGTGTTGATGAGTCGAGTGCGATCGGTGGTCTGATGCAGGTCGAGGGCAAGAAGGTTCTGGTCACGGGAGCGTCCCAGGGAATCGGCGCCGAGGCCGCGTTCCGGTTCGCGGCCCACGGCGCACACGTCCACCTTGTGGCCCGCAGCGCCGAACTGCTCGATCTGCAGGTCGAACGGATCAAGGAGTTCGGCGGCTCGGCGACAGCTCATCAGGCGGATCTCGCGGACGCCGAGCAGATCCGCGCACTCGCCGAGGACGTGCCGGCCCCGGACGTGCTGGTCAACAACGCGGGTGTCGGGCGCTGGCTGTTCCTCGACGACACGTCGTCCGACGAGCTGGTCGCGATGACCGCTGTGCCTTACATGGCGGCGTTGTTGCTGACCAGGGAGTACCTGGGCGCCATGCGGTCGCGTGGGTCCGGCTGGATCGTCAACGTGAACTCGCCGGTGTCGCGGCTGCCGATCCCCGGCTGCGCGGGCTACCAGTCGTCGCGGTGGGCGTTGCGCGGGCTGACCGCGTCGTTGCGCCTCGACCTGCGGGGAACCGGTGTCGGCGTCAGCGAAGTGGTGCCCGGCAAGGTCTCCAGCGAGTACTTCAACAACAACCCCGGAGCCGAGGAACGGATCCCGGCGATCGCCCGGATGATCCCGACCGTCACGCCGCAGCAGTGCGCGAAGGCGATCGTGGACGCCGTGGAGAAGGAACGCGCCGAGCACCTGTTCCCCTGGCAGCTCAAGGCGTTCGAGATCTCCGGCCGGCTGTTCCCCGGCCTGACCTCGTACCTGGCGTGGAAGACGGGTACGCACCGCTGAACGCGGGCATCCCAGGTGAAAACCCTGGGAGGCAACCATGACGCGCATGATCGACGGCCATCTCGTCCGCGACCCGCACGGCCTGCACGCCGAAACCGAGGACCAGCTGCGCCAGGCGGTTGCCGAAGTGCGGCGCCGCGTGGGCGACGAGTACGACGAACAGGCTGTGCGGAGTGCTGTGCGGGACTCGTACGACGAGATCCACGATCACGCGAAGATCGAGTCGTTCCTGCCGATCCTGGCCGCGCGGGCGGCCGAGCAGAAGCTCGCCCAGTAGCGAAAACGGCCCTCACCTGCGCGGGAGGTGCAGGCAAGGGCCGTGGTTGGTGACCGCGGACCGGCGACGGTCGGGGAGGGAAGGTGCACGTCACCGGCCCGCGGGAATCTGTGGAGTTGTCAAGCTGACCGGGGCCCGCGATGTCGCGGTCGGGGGTTCGCACATCGCGGGCCACCGGTCAGTAGGCGGTTTGCAGACCTGGTCGTGTCGGGGGGACGCCAGGTCAGTCGCAAACGCCCGTTAGTGGGCTCGAGCCACCGCGCGGCGGGACCGGGTGACAGGAGGAGTCACCGGGGCCTCGCGCAGATGGCGAGCCGGGCGCGGGGCGAGTCCGCCCGCGACCAGGTGTTCGTACGCGGCGCGCCACACCGAGCAAGGTGACTTCTGCTGGCGCCAACGGCCGGAACATTCAGGGCAGTTGCCCTTCTCGTCCGGCTCGTGCGCTGCCAGCAGAGCACGCCATCCCTCGGTCAGCCGAGGGAGCTCGGATCGAGCCACCGACAGGAGGGACGGGGCGTCAGCGCGGCTCGCCAGCTCTGTGAGCAGGTCGAGGCGTTCCCACACAGCGTTGCGAAGAACCTGTCCGAGGATCGCGTCCATCGAAACGTCACCGTCACCTTTCCGCCTGGTCGGCGGCTTCGCGTAGCGCAGCCCTGAGCTGTACGAGCTGGTCGTGGGACAAGACTGCCGTCTCCCCGGGAGGGCCTACCAGGACCACTTGGCCCTGAACGACCTTCACGGTGAGCTGGCGGTCCCGGTCGACCACGTCGCCGCAGCTGATCTGCCACGTCCGACGTTGCCCGGTCATGCCGCGCCATGTGGAGTCGGTGTCACCCGTCTCCACAATGGAGGTGGAGCCTGAGGAGGAGCTGTCCACTATTAGGTCGTTCCTCTCCGTGCTCACTCGCTTACCGGAGTCCAGATTGCGATGATTCATGCCGGAACGGGACGTCACAGCGCTGACCGGTGGAACTCTTACGGTGAGCGGTAAGCGGTGTTCGGTAGAGCCGATCAGCTCCGCCGAAGAGGACTTCTCGGGCTCGGGGACCTGCCCCTAGTCTGCCGATGACGCCCAACGGACTGTGAGGGTGCGCGATGAACACCATGAGTTCCCAGGGCTCTCCGATCCCCACCGAGGTGTGGGACCACCAGGAGATGCGGGACGCACTTGCCCGACGAGAGATCAGCTCGGTCTACCGGCTGCTCCGAAGGCACGGCGTGTCCCAGCGCCAGATCGCGGCGCTCACCGGGCAATCGCAGTCCGAGGTCTCGGAGATCCTCAAGGGACGCCAGGTGATGGCGTACGACGTCCTGACGAGGATCGCCGTCGGCTTGGGTGTCCCACGTGGATACATGGGTCTCGCCTATGACGAGACAACGGCAGTACGGGTGGCCGCGACCGCGGACTCACCCCATCCTGAGGAGGACGAGTCGGTGAAGCGTCGGAAGTTCCTCGCGCACGCCGCCGCCGTGACAGTGGGCGCGGCCGTGTTCGGAGCGGACTCCGGGTCGTGGGTTTCACACCCCACACAGACTCCGGCTCCGGGACGCATCGGCATGACCGATGTGCGCCAGGTCGAAGCGGCGACGCGGGCTCTGCGTGCCCTGGACTACCAGTACGGCGGCGGTTCCTGCCGCGACGCGGTGGTCGCCCAGCTGTCCTGGGGACAGCAGATGCTCGGTGCCAGCTCCACGGACATCGTCCGCCAGCGACTCTTCGTCGCACTGGCGGACCTGCACAACCTCGCCGGCTGGACGTCGTTCGACACGGGTCTGATGGATTCCGCCCGCAACCACTTCGGTCAGGCTCTCGACCTCGCCAAGCAGGGCGAGAACGAGGCGCTGATGGCGAACATCCTGTACCGCATGGGTCGCGTCTACTTGCACCAGAACGCCCCCGACGACGCGCTGAAGGTGTTCCAGCTGGGCCAGCTGGCCGCGCAGAACTCCGGTTCCGAACTGGCCGTGGGCATCCTGTGCGCCAACGAGGCCTGGGCCTACGCGAAGATGGGTTCCGACGAGCAGGCGCTCAAGCTGCTCGGCCGCGCCCGTGACGAGTTCTCCCGTTCGAACATCGCCGAAGCGCCCGCGTGGGCCCGGTTCTTCAACGAGATCGACCTCTCGTCCATGATCGGCACGGTGCACACGGAGCTCGCTCAGACGGTGGACCCCAAGTACACGAGGACCGCGATCCCCGCGCTGTCCAAGGCGATCAACAACTTCGGCGACGAGTACGCGCGCAGCCGTTCGTTCAACCTGACCTCGATGGCGATCAACCACCTGCTCGAGGGCGACATCGACCACGGCGCCAAGATCGGCCGCCAGGCCGTCGACCTGTCGGAGAGCCTCAAGTCGGTCCGCACCAAGCAGCGCATGGAGCCGCTTCGCCAGGAAGCCGACAAGCGCCGCAACAACCCCGAGGCCCGCGAGCTCGCGGACCGCGTCGCCCGGTTCACCGGAGCCGAGTCGGCCGCCTGATCTCATCTCGTTTGGGCCCTATAGCACCACTTTTGAATGGTGTGGGACACGAACCGGTAACGCCAGGACCTTCGCACACGAATGCAGCATCGACGGGCGAGAAATCCACGCCTAAGGTGCGGCAGGTCGGGGCGAAGGACGAGGTGCGGCGCGTGAGCCTTACTCGGAGGTGGCGTTCCAAGAGAGCGCTGCGGTCCGCGCAGTTGCTCGACGAGGTGGTGGACACCCAGCTACCACTGCTGGCGGGCTTCGACGAGGAGCGCCGGCGGCGATCCGCCGACTACCTCGCCGAACTCGTGGCGCTGGCCCAGGACTACCGCTACTACGCCAACGGCTGGATCGACAGCCGTGAGCTGGACCGCCGCGGTCAGCGGACGATGAACCGGCTGGCGCGGATGCGAGAAGAATCTTCTGCCCGACTGATCACCGACTAGTCCGTTCGTGTGCAGCTCGTCGCTCCGATCGGACCACTCGTCGAGTCCAGCCGAAGTAGTGGATGTTTCACGTTGAACATTCGACCCGTTCTCACCAGGGCACGGTCCCGGCGTGGTCGAACAGACCGCCGGTCGGACCGTCGTCGGGCAGCGTGGCCAGCCTGATCGCGATCCTCGCGCCGTCCTCCGGCGTCTCGTGTCCCTGGAAACCGTTGAACTCGGTGGCGACGTAGCCGGGACAGGCACCGTTGATCTTGATGCCGGTGAGTTCCTTGGCGTACTGGACGGTGATGGCGTTCAGGAACGTCTTCGACGGCGTGTAGACCCCGTTGACGTCACCCAGCTCCACGCCCGGCGTGGTCTGCAGGGTCAGCGACGAGAGATGGCTCGACTGGTTGACGATGCGCGGCCGCGCCGACCGTCCCAGCAGCGGCAGCATCGCGTTGGTGACCCTGACGACGCCGATCACGTTGGTCTCCAGCACCTCCCTCAGGCTCGCAGCCGTCGCGACCGAGGGCGCCATGGGCCACGGCCCCGCGATCCCCGCGTTGTTCACCAGCACGTCGAGACGGCCAAACCGCTCGTCGAGCAGTGCCACGGCGGAAGCCACGCTCTCGTCGTCGGTAACGTCCAACGGCACAGCGAACGCATCGACGCCGTTCGCACGCAGTTTCGCCGCCGCTTCCTCGCCGCGTTCGCGGTTGCGCGACCCGACTCCGACGCTGATGCCCAGCGCGCCGAGGCCTGCCGCGATCTCGTACCCGATGCCCTTGTTCGCGCCCGTGACCAGCGCAATCGTCTGTTCGCTCATGCACTTGATCGTCGTCTGGAACGCCGTCAGGACCAACATCACTTCGGTGCCGCAGCGATACCCGGCCGGTATGGATACCGTGGCGGGGTGGAGACACGAGAGCTCCGGTACTTCGTCGCGGTCGCCGAGGAACTGAACTTCGGCCGCGCCGCCGAACGCCTCGGCATCGCCCAGCCACCGCTCTCCCGGGCGATCGCCCAGCTCGAACACCGGCTCGGCGTCGCGTTGCTGATCCGCACCAGCCGCAAGGTCTCGCTCACCGGCGCCGGCGAGGTGCTGCTCGCGGAGGGCAGGGCGATCCTCGGGGCGGTGGCGGCGGCCGAACGGCGAACGCGTGCCGCTGCCGCCGACCGGCCGTCGCTCGTCGTGGCCGCCAAGGCCGGCAGTTCCGGTGAGGTGCTGGCGAAGCTGCTCGACGCGTACGCCGGCGAGCCCGGCGCCGTGCCCGTCGACGTCCTGCTGTGCGAGTCGAACACCCACGTCCCGCTGCTCGACGGACGGGCCGACGTGGCGTTGCTGCACGAGCCGTACGACCCGACGACAGGCCTCGACGTGGAGGTCCTGAACACCGAGGGCCAGGTCGCGGTCGTGCAGGCCGCACATCCGCTGGCCGCCAGGTCCCAGCTGCGCGCGGCTGACGTCAGCGACCTGCCGGACCTCGCGCGCTGGCCCCGCCGGGACGGCACCTACCCGGACGGCTCCGGGGCCGAGGTGCGCAACCTGACCCAGCTGTTCCAGCTGATCGAGCTCGGCAGAGCTGTCGCGGTCCTGCCGGAAGCCGTCCGCACAGGGCTGGCCGAAGGGCTGGTCGCGATTCCGGTCGTCGACGCGCCTCGGGTCACGACGGTGATCGCGTGGCCTCCGCACAGCCGGTCACGCGCACTCGCCGACCTGGTCAGGGTCGCGACGGGCTTCAGCTGACCGGCGCGCGGCTCAGCACGACGGCGAGCCCGAAGGCGACGCCCATGATCGTGACTTCCAGGATCGCCCACTGCACGATCGCGGTGACCTTGTGCTGGGAGATCTTCGGCAGCAGCCGCCACCGGACGTGGGCGCCGAGCACCGCGATCAGCACGGCGCAGACGGCCTTGCCCACGAACAGCAGCCCGTAACCGGTGGTGAACAGCGACTGCGGGAACGGCACGACCGGGTTGAGGATCAGCTCCAGCAACCCGTTGAACAGGCCCGTGACCGCGACGACGACCAGGCTGACGGTCGCGACCTTCGAGAACTTCGGCAGCGCGATCGCCAGCAGCCCCTTGCGGTAGGCGACCAGCGCGATCAGCGCGCCGAGCCCGCCGGTCCACGCCGCGGCGCCCAGCACGTGCAGCTCCATGGAGACCATCGAGTAGTCGTGGTACTTCCAGTTGGAGGCGTGCCCGGTCACCGGGATCGGCAGCAGCCCGAACATCGAGATGAGGATCCGCAGCTCAGCGGGCACGGACTCGCCGCTGCGGACCGCCATCACGCCGACGACCAGGTAGACGAACGCGCAGGCCGCGCTGAACAGCAGGCCCTTGCCGGCGCCGACGGTCGCGATGTAGTCGATCGCGTTGCCGACGCTGACGTCACTGCCCGGCCGCAGCTCTGCGGCCTGCAGGACGATCGCGACCAGCGCGGTGACCACCCAGACGGCGGCGGCGACGACCGCGACCGGCCGGGCGATGCGCATGACGGGTTCGGTGTGCGTGGGCCGGTCGAAGCCGAGCAGCTTCGGCAGGATCGACAGCCCGACGACGATCGTCGCCGAGACGTCGAGCAGCACCCGTGTGACCGGCAGGCCGTACCGGACCGCAGCCCCGGCGTCGACGACCCCGGCGACCACCACGGGTGGTGCCAGCACGAGGCCGAGCGCGATGCCTCCGAGTGCGCCGAACACGAGTCCGGCGAGCACGCGGTAGTGCGTGGGGGCGGCGGTCCGGACGTCGCTCATGCCTTCGTGCCTCCGCCTCGCAGGGCGAAGAACACGCCACCGCCGAGCAGGACCACGGCGCCGGCGATCCAGACCCAGATGGGCAGGCCGTCGGACGGCTGCGTGTCCATCAGGTTGTTGGCGTCGATCGCGCGGGGCGTGCCCGTGCCGTCCTTGGTGAGCGTGAACGTCAGCTCACCGGAGACGGGGTGCCCGTCGGCGGACAGGATGCGGTAGCCGATCTTGTACTCGCCGGCCTTGCCCAGGGCGTCGACCTTCGCGGAGACCGTTGTGTCCTTGATCGTCGGGTCGCCCGCGGCCTCGTAGTGGCCGCCGTTCGAGTCGACCACCGAGATCGTGTTGATGCCCTGGCCGCCCTGCACGTCCTGGTCGAACGTCAGCGTGACCGTCGAGGGACCGACCTCCAGCGAGGACTTGTCCTTCGGGTCGCTGCCGATCAGTGCGTTGTGCGCCGCCGCGGGGGCGGCCGTGACGAGCACGGCCGCACCAGCGAACAGGAACGCGATCAAAGCGCGCTTCATGCCTTGCGCCTCGAACGCAGGATCGCGCCGACACCGAAGCCCAGGCCGAGCGCACCGACGGCCAGACCGGCGCCACCGAGGTAGCGGGCGGTCTGGTCGGAACCGGCAGCGGACGCCTCGTGCGTGTCGGTGCCGCTGGCGGCCGGAGTCGTGCCGTGACCACCGTGGCCGTCGTCGCCGGCCTTCTTCGGGGCGAGCTTCAGCGCGGGCGCCGGGTGCTCCGGCTCCTTGCCGTCGGCACCGGGAGCCTGGCTCCAGTCCACGACCTCGCCGTTCTCGTAGGTCTGCTTGGTCGGCAGGAGCAGGGTGTCCTTCTCCGGGAGGGTGCCGAGGGCGACGTAGAACTCCTGGTACTCGTTGACCCCGATCTTCGTGCCGGGCTCGGCGGTCCAGGTGATCGAGGTGAACGCCTCGGTGACCTCCTTGCCGGCGATCGTCACGGGCTTGTCGAGCTTGCCCTTGACGACCTCGGCCTTCCATCCGGTCAGCGGCCTGGTGCGCACCGACGTGAGCGGTGTGTCCTTCGGCAGCGTCACCTCGATCTTGGTGGTGCCGGCGTTGTCGCGCTCGTTCGGGACGCGGAACGCGAACGTCGCGCGGCCGCCCTGGGTGAACTCCGCGGGCTGGGCGCTGACGTGCGCCGACGCGATGGTCGGGGTGCCGAGGACGGCGATTCCGGCAACGGCGAGGACGGCGAGCGTGCGCACGCCGAATCGATTTGTCGACATGAAGTTGTGGCTCCTGATGCCAAAGGGATCTGCAGAGGGATGCGGATGATCAGGAGTCACAGGGCGGGCCGCGCCGCCCGTTCACACGCGACAGTTCCAGGTGGCGTGCGTTCTGGACGTACGGCGTGCTGGTGAACGTCCGCGCCGGCGTGGTGACCGGAAGCGGCGTGAGCCTGCGGGGGATCAGGCGGGTGACGGCGGCGATCAGCCTGAACAGGGCGTTCTCGGCGTGGAACAGCAGGATGCCGGTCAGCGTCGCGGCGACGAGGTGCGCCACGAACATCTGACCGGTGAGCGTGTTGTTGTGCTCGTGGTTGACCCAGGTCAGCAGCAGGTGCTGCGCGAGCTGGGCCGTGCCGAGGCCGGCGATGACCGACAGCTTCCCGGTGCGCTTGTCGGCCAGTGACGCCGCCGCGAGCGCGATCAGCGCCACCAGGGGCAGCGCGTGGATGAACTCGGAGATCTCGCCGCCGCCCAGCCCGTGGGCGGTGATCGTGAGCGCGGCGGACGTCAGCGCGAGTGCGGCACCACGAAGGGTGCGCAACTCACTCGTCCGTGTGCTCACGGGTTTGAGGGTAATCGGAGGAGTTTGGCCAGGTCTACGACCGGGTACCAAGGGCCGCATGACCGTTCAATGCGACAGGCCGGGCCGTACCGACCGGGTTGTGTTCGGCGTTGCCGCAGGTCTCACGCTTGCGTTCGTGACCTGGGGAATCGTAGGAACAGACTCGTTGGCCGCCGCCTCGAAGGCCGCGCTCGGCTGGATCATCCAGAACCTGGGATGGGCTTTCGTGATCTCGGCCTCCGGGTTCGTGGTCTTCGCCCTGTGGCTCGCGTTCAGCCGGTACGGGAAGATCCCGCTCGGCCAGGACGACGAGAAACCCGAGTTCAGGACCGTGTCCTGGGTCGCGATGATGTTCAGCGCCGGCATGGGCATCGGCCTCATGTTCTACGGCGTCAACGAGCCGCTGACCCACTTCGTGAAGCCGCCGCCCGGCACCGAGGGTGATCCCCTCGAAACCGCGATGGCCACCACGCTGTTCCACTGGACGCTGCACCCGTGGGCGATCTACGCGATCGTCGGCATCGCCATCGCGTACAGCAGCTTCCGCCGCGGCAGGTCCTCGCTGATCAGCTCCGCGTTCACGCCACTGCTGGGCCGTCGTGCCTCGTCGGGCTGGGGCCGCGCCATCGACGTGATGGCCATCTTCGCGACCCTGTTCGGCTCGGCCGCCTCGCTCGGTCTCGGTGCCCTGCAGATCGGGAGCGGGCTGGAGGCCGCCGGGTGGGCCGGTGGCGTCGGCAAGGGCGTGCTGGTCGCGATCATCGCGATCCTGACCGTCGCCTTCGTCGCGTCCGCCGTCTCGGGTGTCGCGAAGGGCATCCAGTGGCTGTCGAACATCAACATGGTGCTGGCCGTCGTGCTGGCGCTGTTCCTGTTCGTGGTCGGCCCGACGGTCTTCATCCTGAACCTGGTGCCGACCGCGCTGGGCGACTACTTCCGCGAGCTCGCGAACATGGCCGGCCGGACCGCCGCCTCCGGTGGCGACGCGACCCAGACGTGGATGTCCGGGTGGACGATCTTCTACTGGGCGTGGTGGATCTCGTGGACGCCGTTCGTCGGCATGTTCATCGCGCGGATCTCGCGCGGCCGCACGATCAAGCAGTTCGTGGCCGGCGTGATCATGGTGCCGTCCGCGGTGTCGCTGGTGTGGTTCGCGATCCTGGGTGGCACGGCGATCTTCGAGCAGCGCAACGGAGTGGATCTCGCCGGTCAGGCGTCGCCCGAGTCGCAGCTCTTCTCGCTGCTCGACCAGTTCCCGCTCGCGGGAGTCGCCGGGGTGATCGTCATGGTGCTGGTGGCGATCTTCTTCGTGTCGGGCGCCGACGCCGCGTCCATCGTGATGGGAACGCTCTCGCAGGAGGGCACCATCCGGCCCAAGAAGCCGGTGGTGATCTTCTGGGGTGTGCTGACCGGTGCCGTCGCCGCGGTCATGCTGCTGGTCGGCGGGTCGAACGCGCTGACAGGGCTGCAGAACCTGACGATCATCGCGGCGCTGCCGTTCATGGTCGTCATGGTCGGGCTGTGCGTCTCGCTGGCCAAGGACCTGCGCTCCGACCCGATGATCAGGCGTGAGGAGCGGACGGCCGAGGTGATGGAAGAAATCGCCGACGGTTATCCACAGATCGCTGAACGGCAGCTCGACCAGCCCGTACCCCGATAAACTGGAGCGGGGCCGGTCCCCCGGGAGGGTGGGGGTGTGACCCCGGCCTGTTGATCTTGCTAGCGCACGTTCAGGCGCCTGAGCAACTCCTGCTCCAGCATCTCCAGATCAGTCCCGACGGCCCGGTGCGCTGCTTTGCGCCGGGCCGTCGGCATGCGTTCGGACGCGCGGACGGCGGCGAGCAACTGCGTCAGCCGGGCCTCGGTCTTCGACACCCAATCGGAATCCGTCGCCCGCAACGTCTCCAGCGACTCCGAAAAGCCGACAATCCGCGCGTGCAACCGGGCGCCGTATCCGGAGTACCTGCCGATGTCCGCGACGTCGATGCCGAGCCTGCGCGCCCGGTACCGGTCGTACTGCTCGCTCAAAACCCCAGCTCCGCGGGCGATCACCGGAGCCAGCACCGGAATGAGCGCGGGCGCCACCACCTTCGCGACACCGACCAGGTTCTTGGCTCGGCCGGGCGTGAAGCCGGCCTTCGCTTTGCGCGCCATTCGGGTACACCTCCTCCGTCACGTGAAACTTACTGCCCAGGTTGCCGACACATCTCCCCGACGCGCGACATACCCTGCATCCTGTGACTTCCCAGGTGCAGCTAGACGCCGGCGTGGTCACTCGTTGTCGGCGGCGGGTGCACCTCGAAAACGATCCGGAAATGCCCGACGCCCCCAAGGCGGCGCCGGATCCGGCTTCGGAACAACGGAAAGCGGACGCGGCGAACCACCGTCGCGCGGTGGCGGACGCGCTCGGCCGGATCGTGGGCTCGAACCTCTTCGAGGTGCCGAGCGGACCCGACGTGCGCAGCGCGGACCGCGAACGCGTGACGCTCGCCGCGATGGAGATGGGCGCGCAGTACATCTGGGGTGCCGCGCTGCCCCGTGACCAGCGCGGTGGCCGCCGAGGCGGAATCGACCTGCTGGTCAAGGACTCCACCGGCTACGTGCCGGTGCTGGTGGTCCGGCACAAGATCACCGATCCCGGCCAGGGCGCGCGCACGAGCCCGTTGACGATGCCGTTGCCCGACGGCAGCCGCACGGACCCGCACCGCAAGGTCCGTCCCCAGCCCCGTGACCAGCTGCGGCTGGCTCACGCGCAACGGCAGCTGCAGGCCGCCGGCTATGCCCGCAACGGGCGAGCCACCGGTGGCGTGATCGGCATGGACGCCGACGTCGTGCTGTGGCACGACCTCGAGGCGCCGACGTGGCCCGGCGGCCGCAACGCGCTGGCCGAGTACGACGCCCGCTTCAGCGACCGGCTGGCCGTGGCGCTGGCGGCCGCGAACGAGAAGGACCCGCTGGCCCGCCCGTCGCGGATCGTCGACTGCAAGACGTGCCCGTGGTGGCCGACGTGCGACCGCGACCTGAAGCAGGGCAGGGACGTCAGCCTCGTCGTGCGCGGCGAGGACGCCGTGGCGCTGCGCAAGATCGGGCTGTCCACTGTGGACAAGCTGGCCGAGCTCGACCCGTCGGCGGAAGGCCCGGTCCAGCTCGTCGGCATGCCGTTCGGCGACGCCGTGGTGCTGGCGCGGGCGTGGCTGCGCGACCTGACGCTGGTGCGCCGGGTGCCCGAGATGAACGTGCCGCGCGCGGACGTCGAGGTCGATGTCGACATGGAGAGCTTCGGCGATCTCGGTGCGTACATGTGGGGCTGCCTGCTGTCCGGAAAGGACATCGACGAGGAGCAGGGCTACCGCGCGTTCGTGACGTGGGACGCGCTGCCGTGCGACGACGAGGCGCGTTCGTTCGCCGAGTTCTGGACCTGGCTGACCGGTATCCGGTTGCGGGCCAAGGCGCGCGGGCTGTCGTTCCGCGCCTACTGCTACAACGAGCTGGCGGAGAACCGCTGGCTGCTCGCGTCGGCGGAACGGTTCGCGGGCATGCCGGGGATCCCGACGGTCGCGCAGATCAAGGAGTTCATCGGGTCCGACTCGTGGGTGGACCTGTTCGGCATCGTGCGCGAGCAGTTCCTGTGCGCGCACGGCAAGGGCCTGAAGGTCATCGCCCCGGCCGCCGGGTTCTCGTGGCGTGATCCCGAGGCCGGCGGCGAGAACTCGATGCGCTGGTACCGGTCCGCGGTGGGGATGAACGACGACGAGCTCGACGTCGATCAGCGACAGCGGTTGCTCTGGTACAACGAGGACGACGTCCGGGCCACCCACCGCCTGCGCGAGTGGATGACCTCGGACGCGATGACCCGCCTGCCGTTTGCCGGAGACCTCTAGCGAGGAGCCATGCGCAGAGCGCCGTCCATGCGGATGACCTCTGCGTTCAGGTAGTCGTGCTCGATGATCGAGAGCGCGAGCTGCGCGTACTCCGACGGCTGGGCCAGGCGCTTCGGGAACGGGATGCCGGCGGCGAGGCCCGCGCGGAACTCGTCGGAGACCGTGGCGAGCATCGGGGTGTCGACGATGCCGGGTGCGATGGTCAGCACGCGGATGCCGACGTTGCTCAGGTCGCGGGCGGCCGGGAGGGTCATGCCGACGACGCCGCCCTTGGACGAGGCGTAGGCGACCTGGCCGATCTGGCCGTCGAACGCGGCGATCGACGCGGTGTTGATGATGACGCCGCGTGCGCCGTGCTCGAGCTCCTCGGTCTTGCCCATGGCCGCGGCGGCCAGGCGCAGGACGTTGAACGTGCCGATCAGGTTGACCTCGATGATCTTGCGGTAGAGGTCGAGGTCGTGCGGGCCGGTCTTGCCGACGGTGCGGGACGACGGGCCGATGCCCGCGCAGTTCACCGTGATGCGCAGCGGGGCGCCGGAGCCTGCCGCCGTGTCGACGGCGGCCTGGACCTCTTCGCCCGAGGTCACGTCGGCGGCCAGGTAGGTGACGTTCTCGATCGCGTCGGCGTTCGCGATGGCGCTGGGCAGGTCGAGAGCGAACACCTGCGCTCCACGCGCCGCCAGCGCACGTGCCGTCGCGCCGCCGAGGCCGGACGCGCCACCGGTGACGATGGCCGCGGTACCCGAGATCTCCATGCCTTCATCCTCCTCGAAGCGAACTGCTCGCGAGGAGGTTAACGCTCGTTACCTGGAACTCAACGGTCGGTCCAGTGGAGCAGGGCCACCAACGGCACCGCTGCCACGAGCGCGAGGCCGATGAAGATCGTCGCGATTCCCAGAATTCCCATGTGTAGAACTGTGCCGTTCGACGGTGTTCGAAACATCGTCCGCGTCGGTAGACCTCTGGTAGGAGATCTGTCACGGTCCGCTACGACCAAAGTCGTACGGGTATCAGGGTCTGCTCCGTTCGGGCCTGGGGCGTAGGTCACTTGGAGTCACGCAATTTAGTTAGCCTCGCGTACCTTTATGGGGTGTTCACCACGCGCCCAGAACTCGTCGGCACCTTCGGCATGGTCGCATCGACCCACTGGCTGGCCTCCGCGTCGGCCATGGCGGTGCTCGAGGACGGCGGCAACGCCTTCGACGCCGCCGTGACCGCGGGATTCGTCCTGCAGGTCGTGGAACCGCACCTCAACGGCCCCGGCGGCGAGGTGCCGATCATCTTCTCGGCCGCCGGCGCGGCCCCTCAGGTGCTCTGCGGGCAGGGCGTGGCGCCGGCCGGGGCGTCGATCGAGCACTACACCGATCTGGGGCTGTCGCTGATCCCCGGCAGCGGACTGCTGGCCGCGACCGTTCCGGGCGCGTGGGACGGATGGCTCACGCTTCTGCGCGACCACGGCACCAAGACTCTGCGTGAGGTGCTCGACCGGGCGATCGGCTACGCCCGTGACGGCTTCCCCCTCGTCGAACGCGCCGCCCACACGATCGGGATGGTCTCGGACCTCTTCCGCGACCACTGGCCGACGTCCGCCGCGCAGTGGATGCCCGACGGCGTCGCGCCGGCTCCCGGCGGCCGGTTCCGCAACCCCAAGCTCGCCGACACCTGGGAGTGGCTGCTGGCCGCCGCCGAGGCCGCCGGTGCCGATCGCGAGGCGCAGATCGAAGCCGCGCGCCGGGCGTGGTCGCAGGGGTTCGTCGCCGCGCAGATCGACGAGTTCTGCCGTTCGGAGTTCCGCGACGACTCCGGCCGTGACCACGCGGGCGTGCTGACCGGTGCCGACATGGCGTCGTGGGAGGCCTCCTACGAGGACGCGATCGTCGCGGACTTCGGCGAGTGGTCGCTGGTGAAGGCCGGCGCGTGGACGCAGGGCCCCGTGCTGGCGCAACAGCTCCGGTTGCTGGAGGGCTACGACCTGTCCTATGTGGACGGCAAGCCCACGGCCGAGACCGTGCACCTCGCCGTCGAGGCCGCGAAGCTGGCGTTCGCCGACCGCGAGGCCTGGTACGGCGACGTTCCGGACGTGCCGCTGGAGACGCTGCTGTCGCGCTCGTACGCCTCGGAACGGCGTGCGCTGATCTCGTCCACGGCGTCGTTCGAACTCCGGCCCGGCTCACCCGACGGCCGGGAACCGTTGCTGCCCAACCACATCATCAGCGGGCCGGCGACCCAGCTCGCCGACCCGACGGGCGCGATCGGCGAACCGACCGTGGAACGCTCCGGCGTGACGCGCGGCGACACCGTGCACGTGGACGTCGTGGACCGCTGGGGCAACATGGTCTCCGCGACGCCGTCCGGCGGCTGGCTGCAGTCGTCGCCGACGATCCCGTCGCTCGGCTTCTGCCTGGGCAGCCGCGCCCAGATGTTCTGGCTGGACAAGGGTCTGCCGAACTCACTCGCCCCCGGCAAGCGTCCGCGGATCACCCTGTCGCCGTCGATGGCGCTGCGCGACGGCCGCCCGGCACTCGCGTTCGGCACTCCCGGCGGCGACCAGCAGGACCAGTGGCAGCTCGGTTTCTGGCTGGCACACCAGGCGGGCCTGAACCTGCAAGAGGCGATCGACTCGCCGATGTGGCACTCGAACGCGTTCCCGAGCTCGTTCTACCCGCGGGCCTGGACGCCGGGCGAACTCGTCATCGAGTCCCGCGCCGGCGCGGACGTCCTGGATGCGTTGCGATCGCGTGGCCACCAGGTCGTGGACGCCGGCGAGTGGACCCTCGGCCGGATGTCCGCCGTGGCAAGGGATGCCTTCGACGGACTGCTGCGCGCCGGCGCGAACCCACGCGGTGCGCAGGGCTATGCGGCAGGCCGGTAGCTCCAGCCACCGAGATCTCTGATCTCGCCGGAAAAGTGGAACGGCGCCCGATTCGAGGGGGAGGGAATCGGGCGCCGCCCCGGCCAGGAAGGTCTGTCAGATCAGATGTCGACGGACGCGGCGCCGTTCGGCACACCGGTCGGCTCGCTCAGGCCGAGCAGCGTGGCGGCCGGCAGACCGCTGGCACCGGCGTCGACGTTCTCGACCAGCGCGGCGGCGTCGAGGTCCTGCGCGTTGAGCGCCTGGATCTTGCCGGCCGCATCGGCGGTGTCCACGGACGCGAGGTCGCCGACGGTGGCGATGTCGCCCAGCTGACCACCGAGGTCGGGCGTGGTGTGAACGGCGGCGGACCCGGTGTCCGCGTTGGCGATACCACCCAGGCCGAGCATGACGGTAGCGCTGCCGAGGGCAACAGCGGCCCCCGCGACGGTCTTCCTGAGGTTCATAGGCGCGAACGTGTCGTGTTCGGACCCTCTACATCAAGCTGCGTAACTCAGGCGAGGGAAGTTCTTCATCCTTTAGGGGGCGCCAGCGCACAGTGGTCGTGCAAACCCGATCCGCGCCGCGCCACACGGATATCGCGTACAGCCCCGGTTTCGTTCCGGCCCTGGACATGAAGTCGCACGCGCACTCCAGCGTGTACCGGCGCCGCCAGTCGTCGCCTTTTCTTATGTACCAACCGTGGTCGACGACCTCTTCGGTGTGCTCGAGCACCATTGCGCCGTCGGGAAGGCGGCGGTGGTACTCGATGCGGTGGAAGTGGTCCATGACCAGGACGTTCCTCACCGCACCCGGCGAGTGAGAATCTCAAATTCCGGATCTTGCCCGTAACGTTCGGGCCGTGGCTGAACCCACGTTCCGGCAGCAGCGTCTCGGGGAGGCGCTGCAGTTGCTGCGCGAGCGTGCGGGCATGAGCCAGCAGCAGGTCGCCGAACGGCTGCACTACAACGTGCCCAAGATCAGTCGCATTGAGAACGGCCAGGTGCCGGACATCCACGCATTCCGCGCGATGCTCGATCTCTATGGCGTGATCGGGGTCGAGGAGGCGCCATACATCGAGATGTGGCAGCTCGCCAAGGAGAAGGGGTGGTGGAAGCAGTACCGCCTCGAAGACCAGGGCTACATCAGCTTGGAGCACGATGCGTCAGCGATCAGAGAGTTTCAATCGAGCTATCTCCCAGGCATGGTCCAGTCCAGGGGATACATGCGCGCGGTGTTCGCGGGTGCTCGTACCCAGAGGTCCAAGAAGTGGGTCGACAACCAGATCGCTGTTCGTGTGCGGCGGCAGGAGCGCCTGTTCGGCAGCAACCCCGTGCGCTACCACGCGATCATCGCTGAGTCCGCGCTACGGCATGCCGACCGCGAGCAGTTGCTGCACATCAACCAGGTCGCCCTGCTACCGAACGTCACCATCCAGGTCGTATTGGACACAGCCGGACTGCACGACGGACACAACGGTCCCTTCACCCTGCTGGAGTTTCCGTACGCCGGAGACCCCAAAGTCCTCTATGTCGAGCACGCTGGAGGCTCGATGCACATCGAAGACCAGAACCGGGTGAAGACCACTACCCTTGCCTTCAAGCACCTCTCGAAGCTGGCGTTGACCCCCGAAGAGTCCGCCGCGTGGATCGAGAGGTTGGCTGCCGAGAGGTAGGGATTTAAGTGTCTGCTGTGTGGCGCAAGAGCAGCCGCAGCAACAACGGCGGAAACGGCAACTGCGTCGAGATTGCTCTGACCGGCGCAGTCGCGCGCGTGCGCGACTCCAAGAACCAGACGAGTTCTGAGGTCACCGCGCCCCATTGGGCAGCGTTCATCAGCGCCGTGAAGCGCGGCGACCTGGAAGAGAGCTGACGGGCCGGCCTAGGCGATGGCCCCCGGCGGCAGCTTCAGCTTGAACGGCAGCGTCGTCACGACGGCCAGGTCCGATGCCGTCGCCTTCATCAGAGAAGGAGCGTTGCGCGCGCCGGGTTCAGGCAGGTCCAGCAGCCTGTCCACGGCCTCGATCAGCGGGCCCTCGTAGATCCACACGGCCTGTGCCGGGCGAGCCGAGTCGCGGACCGCGGGAAGTCGTCCCGCGCGCGCCTCTGTCTCCGACCAGAACAGGATCGAGTCGATGAAGCCTCTGCGCTGCTTGAACGCCATGATGCGGTCGAGCTGCCCGGCGTCGTCCCTCAGGTGGAGGAACTGAAAGCCACTCTCGCGCAGCTCGATGACCTTGTTCAGTGCGTGGTCCATGGCGCACCTACCCCTGTGAGGTCCCCTTCGGGTGACTGATCAGTCATACGACCCGAAAGGATCGTACGGTAAGGCAACGTTCTGCCGTAAGACGTACTCCGAACGAGTATCTCAATTGGCAGACGCTTGTGGCGCAGGGTAATCGTTGGCCTTCTTGCTTGAGGAAACGGCCTGGAGCACCGCTACGGTTCGCACCAAGAACGCCAAACCGGCCAATGTGACTAATGTCACGGTGATCAACATCGTCGCCTCCGAGTGGCTCCTACACCCGTACTAGACGTGTAGCACGCGTTGCGGGTTGCACCTTTGCCGACTCGCCGTTCTGCGCGAGGTCAGGCCAGTAGAGTCAGGACGGTGCGTGAAGAAACCGCCGTCGGGGGAGCACTCGGCCTGCTGTGCAGCACCGAGCTGGACGGGCTCGGTGACCAGTTGCCGGTGCGCGTCCTCGAACGGGAGCTGCGTGACCGGCTGGGTGACTGGCGCATCACCGCGCTCGCGCGCAGGGAGCATTCGCATCGCGCCGATGGCGGGCTGGGGGCGACACCGATCAGTTCGGTGGGCCCCGACGACTTCCACCTGATCGTCGTGTCGCCGTCCGAGCCGCTCGACATCTCCGAACTGCCCGGTCGCGCGGTCGGGGTCGCCGTCAAGTCCGGGGGCCGGACCGGCATCGAGGTGCTCTCGACCCGGGACGAGGGTCCCGACGTCGTGCCGAACCTCGGGGTGCTCGCCGACCGGCTCGTCGAGCCCGAGGTCCTCACCGCTCGCGTGCAGCACCTCCAGCAGCTCGGCAGGCTGCCCGAGCACCGGTACCTGGTCCTGCACGTCACCGCGACCACGCCGCTCGCCCGGCTGCGGCCCGCCGTCGCCAAGGCCGCCGAACTGCTCGCCATCGACCACGTCGTGGTGCTGCCGACCGGCGTCGAGCCGGAGGAGTCCAGCTGGCCGGCGATGCCGCACGACGCCGTCGTCGAGGACAGGCTGGCCGTGATCGCGAACGCGGCCGCGGTGGTGGCCTGCGACGAACACGTGGCGGCGGCCGCGCAAGCGTTTGGCCGGACTTGGGTGCTGTTCGACCCGAAGGGTGCCGACCGGCAGGCCGTCGAGCAGTTCGGCAGTCCCGACCAGGTCGTCACCGCCCCGAGCAGGCTGGTCACGGCCATGCGCCGGGCGCTCAAGGTCGAGCGGTCCGCCAAGGCGGTCCGGCTGCTGGACGAGCACCTCAACGCCGTGGCCCGGCTGGCGGAGGAGGCGTTCGCCCAGACCGGCGCCGTCGAGCCGCGCATCGCGTTGCTCGCCGCGGAGAACCGGGCGCTGCGCAAGGCGCACCGGCAGCTGCACGCACGGCTGATCGCCGAACGGGAGGCGCTCGTCGAGCACATGCTCCTGCGCAGCGGCGACATCGGGCCCGACCTGGCCACGGAACGGCGGTTGCACGCCGACCTGGCCGACCGGCACCGCGACGTGCTCGCCGCGCTGGCCGCGGAACGGGCCGAGCTGGCGGCGATGCGCTCCACCAAGCTCTACCGGTGGTCCCGGCTGCCGCGCGTCGTCTACGGAAAGCTGCGCGGCCGGTGAACCCCCGCGTCACGTTCGTCCTGGTCACCTACGGCGGCGGGCCGATGGCCGCACGCTGCCTGGAGGTCCTCGCCGAGCACACCGACGAGCCCTACGAGGTCGTGGTCGTCGACAGCGCGTCGCCCGACGGCACCGGACAGTGGCTGCAGGACAACCTCGAATCAGCCACGGTGATCCGGCTCAGCCAGAACCTCGGGTTCGGTGCCGGGTGCAACGTCGGCGTCGAGCACGCGGGCACCGAGTTCGTCTGCTTCCTCAACGCCGACGTCGAGGTGACCGAGGGCTGGCTGCCGCCGTTGCTCGAGCTCCTCGACGGCAAGCCCGAGGCCGCCGCGGTCGCACCGCTGATGGTCTTCCCGGACGGACGGGTGCAGGAGGCGGGCAGTCTCCTCGGCGGTGACGCGTACAGCAGGGGCTGGGGCGACGGGCAGTACGACGTCGACTCGTTCTACCCCCGCGTCGTCGACTACGCCTCCGCCGCGTGCCTGGTGATGCGGCGCAAGGCGTTCTACGAGGTCGGCGGGTTCTCGCCGGAGTACCACATCGCCTACTACGAGGACACCGATCTGCAGTTCATGCTGCGTCGGCACGGCTGGCAGGTGTGGGTCCAGCCCGCGTCACGGGTGCTGCACGTCCGGCACGGCACGAGCTCGACGGCCACGGCTGAACGCCTCTCCGACATCAACCGCGAGGTGTTCCGCCGTCGTCACGCCGACGACCTGGCGACCCGCCCGCCGTCGCTGGGCATCCACGAGCACCCCCACCGGCTCTGGTGGCTGCGCGACCGCCCCACGACCGCGCGGATCCTGGTGGTCGGTGGCGAGGAGGAGCTCGACGCGGCCCTGCTCACCGAACTCAGGGACCGCGACCACGAGGCCGCCGTCACGCTGTTCGTGCCGGAGGAACCCGAGCACGACTGGCGACCGGCGGGCATCGAGGTCGTGTCCGGCGCCGAACCCGAACCGTGGAGCCGTGAACGCGTCGGTCTCTACGACGTCGTCATCGCGCTCGGTCCCGGCACGGCCGCGGCGGAGATCACCGAGTGGCAGCCGCAGGCCGTCCGGGTGCTGCGCCTCGACGTCCTGCCGCACGTCGCCTGGGAGAAGAAGTACGCCCGCGACCGCAAGCGCGAGGACGCGATCCGGGCCGGTGTCGAACGCGCGCGGCTCGCGAGCGCCGAGGAGTGGGCGCAGACCGTCATTCGTGCGGACGACGTGCTGGACGACGTGCTCGTCGACTGCGGTCTGGCGCCTGCGAAGTCAGACACCGCCTAGCGCTGGGCGCGCCGCAACAAGGCGGCCGCGAGCAGCCTCCGTTCGGCACCTGCCGTGTCCGGGCGGTCGCCTTCGAGTGCCAGGCGCACCAACGGCCACAGCCTGCGTTCGGCCGTGGTCAGCCGCGAGATGTGCTGGACCGCCTCCGGCGACATGAGGTCGTGGTTGCGCATCAGCAGCACCGTCGCGAACTGCGCGATCCGGCGGGTCTCGTGCTCGACGATGTGGTCGAGCTCGGGCTGCTTGTGCGCCAGCGAGTCCTGGTCGAGGCCGAGCGCGTACCTGGCCAGGCCCTTGAGCCCCGGCAGGCCGTCGGCGAGGCGGGGCACCTGCCAGCCGGTGACGTTCGCGCCGTGCTGGCGGTAGGAGTGCAGCGCCCGGTCGACGAACGCGATCCGGCCGATCGACAGCGCGCAGGCGGCGAGCCACTGGTCGTGGTACGACGCCGGAGTGCTCGGCGGCAGCGGCAACATGCGCTCGGCCAGCACGTCCGCGCGGACCATGCTCGCGGCACCCGTCACCGTGTTGAGCAGCAACAACTGCTCCAGGTCGGTGTTCTGGCGCGACCTGCCGGTCCACACGCTCTCGGCGATCACCCTGTCGTCGTCGTCGACCAGCCGCATGTCGGCGTACGCCAGCTGCACCGCCGGGTCGGCGAACTCGGCCAGCAACGTCTCGATCTTGTCGGCGTCCCACAGGTCGTCCTGGTCGGACAGCGCGACGAACTCCGCGTCCGCCGGCACGATCCGCAGCGCCCGCTCGAAGTTGCCGTAGAAGCCCGCGTTCCGGTCGTGCTCGACCACCACGAACCTGGGGTCGTCGCCCACCACGTCGTGCAACGTGGCCCGGCCGGTCTCGTCCGAGTTGTCGTCGCTGATCACGCACACCCAGTTCTGGTGGGTCTGCGCGCGGATCGTGTCGAGCTGGGCGGCGAAGTGGTGCCGCGGCGGGTTGTAGGTGGCGAGGCAGATCGCGACCTTCGGCCCGGTGGCGGGCCAGATCGCCTCGACCCGCTCGACCGTCGACTGTGGACGGACGCGCAACGGCGGCAGGTCGCTGTGGAAGACCGTGCCGTCCGCCAGCGTCACCAGGAGTTCGAGCGCGATGGACCCCGGTGACGTGCGTGCGCGCACCGGCACGCGCAGCCGGATCCCGTTGCCGGGGTGGCCGGTCGTGCCGGGGTAGGTCCTGCCGTCCGCACGGATGGCGACGGCGTGCACCGGGAGGTCCTCGTGCACGGCCGTGCCTTCGAGTTCGACGACCTGGCCGCGGCCGACCACGACCTCGTCCGCCGGCACCGCGACCTCGTAGCGCATCCGTTCGGCGCGCTGGTGCTTGCTCACCTCGCGGACCCGGCCACCGACCAGCGGTGCGATCGGGCCCAGCCGCCGCAGCACCGCGTCGGTCTCCTCGCCGCCCCTGCCGAGCAGGAGGTCACGCGTGCCGCGCACCGCACGGGCGGCGGGCCAGACGTAGTCGCGTCCGATGTGGACGATGGACGACGAGTCCAGCTTGTCCAGGCGTGCCCGCAGTTCCGCGTTCTCCTGGGCGAGCCGTTCCGCCAGCGCCGTCTGCTCGGAGAGGCGTGCGTCGGTGTCGGCGAGCTCCATCAGCGAGTTGCCGACCAGGTCGTCCAGCCGGCCGATCTCCTCGCGCAACGCGGCGGCGGCCGTGTTCGACTGCTCGTGCAGCTTCTCCAGTTCCTCGCCGCGTTCGTGCAGCCGCTCGGTCAGTTCGACCGCTCGCGCGTTCAGCTCCACTGCCTGTGCGTGCAATTGCGGCACCGCGGCCGCGGCGTCCTGCAGTTCGGTGAGCGCGGGCCCTTCCCAGAGCCTCGGCCTGCCGGGCACGTCGAGCTCGCTGCGCAACGCGGCGAGCACCTCGTCCGCCGGCGTGCCGCTGACCAGTTCCTGCAACGTCGCCTCGGCCGGGAGCAGGTCGTCCCACCTCGGGGCGGGCAGCCCGGCGAGCGCGGTCAGCTCCTCGGTGAGCCGGCGGATCGACCACTCCGCGGGCCACGGATGCGCGGCGCCGCTGCGGTGGACCTCGCGGGCGAACTCCAGCAGCGCCCGCACGAGCGCCAGCTCGGAGTCCACTCCGGACTCGGCCTGCCACTCGAGGTCGATCCGGTGGTACGTCCCGTGGTCCGCGACGATGAAGTTGCCGGGGTGCACGTCGAGGCAGTCCGGCGGCAGCACCGCGACACCCTCGCGGCCGGGCAGGAACGGGTGGCGCACGTCCGCGCCGGTGACAGGCCGCGCGTCCACCGTGCAGTACTGGCGCCACCGCTCCAGGAGATCGCGCAGACCGGTGAGGTCGTTGTCCGCCAAGGCGTCGAGCAGCAGGCTGTCCAGAGCGACACCCGGCAGCACCGGATCGCGCTCGACGAGCACCTGGCGCAGCCATCCCGCCGCGCTCTCGCGGCCGTCGGCCATCACCAAATCGAGATCGCCGGTGAGAGTCCGCGAACGGCGCCACTGCGGCAACCTGCCGTTGTTGACCATCCAGGCGAGGCCGGGCCGCATGGTCCGGTCGACGGACTCCTGCGTGCGTGCCGCGACCACGAGGAACGAGGGCGAGACCGCCATGCCGAACCCGTCGGCGACGGCCAGGCGGTGCGGCAGCCTGCCGGCGACAGCGCCGACGGTGCCGCCGAAGGCGCCCTGCAGCGGGTCGCGCACGAGCTTGTCGATCAGTTCGGGTGCTTCGGGACGGTCGTGCAGCGACGCGTCCACGACGATCCGCGGGATCTTGTAGTCCGGGTAGGGCGCCAGCCAGCGCTGGGCGGTGAAGCCGGCGGCGGAGAGCAGCTCGCCGAGCCGCTGCCTGCTCCACGTCCGCGCGCCGGAGCCCGGATAGCCGGCGGGACCGACCCACGACTTGCCGCGGTGGTCCTCCGCCCGGCCGAGCAGGTACCCGAGCCCGAGCTGGTTCTCGATCGCCAGCACCAGCACACCATCGGTGTCCAGCGCTTCGGCGACGTCACCCAGCAGCTGCTCGGGATCGCAGTACTCGAGCACCCCGCAGACCATCGCGACGTCGAACGTCCCGTGCTTGCTCAGCTCCACGGCAGGGCTGTCGACGATCCGCACGCCCGGCAGGTCGCGGCACCGCTCCCGTGCCGCGGCCGCGCGCAACGGCACGCCCTCGACACCGACGACCTCCGCGCCCGCCTCGCCCATGGCACGGCTCAGGACGCCGCTTCCACAGCCGACGTCGAGCACCCGTTGCCCCGGCCGGATGTCCAGGGGCGCGAGCAGCCCGAGCCGCTGCGGTGAGAAGTGGTAGCTGAGCTCCCACGAACCACCCAGGTTCGTGGCGAGCTCAGCCGAACCGGCGCTGACGTCCGCCGCCGCGCGGAGCCGTTCGAGAACGGCGTCCTCGGCGCCGTCCGCGTAGTCGACGACGTCGTTGCTCATGTCAGGAGGTCGGGAACTTCTTCGACACCGCGACGCTGTACTCCTGGAACTTCCTGATCAGGTCGGTGTCCGAGTCGCCGATGGGCTCCTGGACCGTCATCGCGCGCACGACCTGCTTGCCGGTCGCGTACACGACGAGGTACGAGCCGCTCTGCTTCGGCTTGATCAGCTGGAGCACGTTGGACTTCGCGGGCAGTGCGCCACGAGCGCCCTCGACCATGCCGGACCTGCCCGCCGCCTCGGCGAGGTCGGTCGCGAGCTTCGTCGCCTTCTCCGGGGAGTCGGTCTCGAACACCGCGGCGTGGTAGGTGAACGCGTCTTCCTTGCCACCCTTGAACGCGATCTTCTGCACGCCCGCCGTGGTCAGCGCCTCGGCGTCGTCCGCGGTCAGGAAGCCGGCCGTGACCAGCTTCTCCGCCGTCGCCTCACCGTTGTTCGGGTCGGCCGTGCCCGGCGCCGCCGGCAGCAGTTCGAGCGGGGTCTTGGGCTTGGTGGTCGTGGTGGTCGTTGCCGTTGAAGCAGCGGTCGTGTTCCCGCCACCGCCGGAGCCCTCGCGCAGGCCGAACCACCAGACCGCACCACCGATCAGCGCGACGACCAGCACCACGCCGATGATCGCGAACACCTTCTTGCCCTTGCCCGACGAGGTCTCGTCGAACACCTCGGGCCCGGAGCGCGACCAGCTGTCGTTCGACTGGGTCAGCCACGGCGGTGCCTGGTCGCTGCTGACCTGCCACGGCGGCGGGGGAGGCCCGGGCTGCTGGAAACCGTGCGCGGGAGAGGGAGGGCCGTAGTTCGGCTGGCCCATGCCCGCGCTCGGCACGGCCTGCGTGCGGTCGGCGTCGGGCGGCCGCGGCGTCACGACCTGCGTGGCGTCGGGGTTCGGCGCCTTCGGCGGCTCGCCGACGGGGGCGATGTACTGGGTCGCCTGGGAACCGGTCGCGGGCCCCGCCGACGGCGGCTGGGCCTGCCAGCGCTGCTGTCCGGGAGCCTGCTGGCCGCCCGCGTTGCTGGAGGACAGCACCTGGTCGCGGCGAACCCGGTAGTCGTCAGCCGAGATCCGGCCGCTCGCAAGCTCGTCGTCCAGCTTGCGCAGTTCGTCCTGCCAGTTCACGCTGACAGCCCCTTTCTCCATGTGCGAACCCGGCCATTGTGCATGTCCTGCCTGAGGGCTGACCGGCCAACCGCCAAGTCGTGATCCGGCCTATCGGACCGTTGGTCCGGATGACCTATACCGCTCGACCTGACTGACCACCCGCAGTATCGCCTTGCGCAGAACCGGCGTCACACCTCCCCCTGCCGCCGGTTCCGGTTCGGGAACGACGGGCGGAGCCGGGTGAGAAACCTCCCGCCAGGCCCGCAACGCGTTGCCGACCTGGTCCTCGATCCATTTCGCTGCCGCTTCGGTGCTGCGCGTGCGACGCAGATGGTCCCGCGCGGCCAGCCCTCGTTCGGCGGCTCGTGCCGGATCGTCCGCGACCTCGCGCATGGCCTGTGCGGCCGCGTCGAGATCCGGTTCGGCCCAGTGCGCGTCAGGCGGATACGGCGCGGCATCCGGTCCGACCTCAACGATCTCGTACGGCACCGGCCAGCAGTTCACCGGGTCCAGGAACTCGGCCGTGCCGGAGTAGTCGGTGCTGATCACCGGGATGCCCATGGACATCGCCTCGGCGACCGTGAAGCCGAAACCCTCCGAGCGGTGCAGCGACACGTAGCAGTCGCTGTTCTCGTAGAGCTCGTGCAGTTCCTGCGCGGACAGGTACTTCTCGATCAACGTGATCCGGTCGTCCAGCGCGACCGCGGCCCGCAGCTGCTCGGCGGCCGGGACGTGCTGCTTGCCGTTGATCACCTTCAGCACCAGCTCGACGTCGTCGCGGCCGGGGAAGGCGCGCCGGAACGCCTCGATGGTGCCGAGCGGGTTCTTGCGCTTGAAGACGCTGTTGAAGTCCATCGCGAAGAGGAACCTGGTGCGCCCGCCCGGTTTCTTCGACACCGCTGCACGGTTCTTGACCGGGATGGGGAACACCTTCACGGGCTTGGTGGTGTGCGCGGCGATCGCCTCGCGGCAGAACTCGCTGATCGTCCAGATCTCGTCGAGGCTGTCGTAGACGTGCATCGACTCGGGGAACTCCTCGAGCTCCCACGACCACACGCCGATCTTGTGCCGGCCCTCGGCGACCTCGGGGTGCGCCCGCAGCACGGCCTGGGTGAGATCGGCGTTCACGCAGAGGACGCTGACCGGGAACCGCGGCCTGCTGACGTCGTCCGGGGCGTCGATGCCGAGCTCGTTGACCACGAACTCGTCCTCGATCACGGACGCCGTGGGCACGTTCGCCGCGGCGAGCGCGTCGTGCAGTGACCGGCCCAGCTCACCGACGCCGAGCACCGCCGTGAGGTGGCCGAGCAGGTTGACGCCGAGCTCGTCGTTCGCGGGCGCGATCGGCGCGGGCGGCGCCGGGATCGCCCAGGTGGGCAGGTCGCCCGCCGGCACCCCGAACGCCCGCAGCCAGTCCAGGTAGCCGGGGTTGGCCGCGTCGTTGTAGTAGCCGCGCAGGTCTGCCCGGTCGCGCCAGATCGCCGCGGCCCACCGGTTCAGCGTGCCGAGCTCGGGTTCGGTCAGCCAGTCGCGGAACGGCTTGCCGCTGAACGCGTGCGGCGGCTGCTCGTCGTCCTCGACCGAGGCCTTCCGGTAGATCGCACGCAGCAGCGGCGTGATCTTGGTGCCGTCGCTGAGTTCGCTCAGCCACGACGGCGCGACGTCCTCCGGCGCGATGAACCCGGCCTCGGTCAGCGCCTCGGCGTAGCGGGCGACCACCGGTGCCAGGTCGGGACGCGCGGAGAGCAACGTGCGCGGACGCCCGGCGAGGTGCGTGCTCAGCAGCCACGGCCTGGTCGCGTCGAACCCGAGCAGGTCGATCACCTGCGTACCGGCGCCGACCTGCCGTTCGAAGGCGTTCCAGACCCCCACCGTCGTGCGCGCCACGTGGTGCGCCCGCTGGCTCACGGCCTGGTCGAACCACGCCTGGTCGGCCCACACGGCACGGCCGAGGTCGATCGCGTGGAAGGTCCGGACGGCCTCCGCCCAGCTGTCCAGGAACTCCGCCGCACCCTGCGAGACCACGACGAAGCCGGGGTCGAACACCCCGGTGCCGACCAGCCGGCCCTCGTCCGACTTCACGTCGTCGAACGGCTGCTGGAAGTGCGGCGAGACCACGAGCGAGTGCGCACCGGTGAGCAGGTCGTCCATCGGCGCCAGCACGAAACTCGACGACGTGAGGTGCACGGCGACGTCGGCGTCGAGCAGGAGCTCCCGCAGCAGCAACGGCTTCAGCGCCTCGGCGAGCTGCTCCGGCGGGTAGGCGGTGGCCAGGCTGAAGTAGTCGTCCTCCGGCACCCCCATCGCACCTGGACCGAGGAACGTGATTCCGTCTTCCGAGCGGGCACCGGGTTCGGCGTCGAGCACGGCGATGACGAACCGGCTGCCGGGGTGGTGCGCCAGGTAGGACCGGGCGAGCACCGTCGCCAGCGGCAGACCGCTCTCCCTGGTGATCGTGCATGCGACCGCGTTCATGTCCCCCGGTTCCCCTGACCAATGGCCGACCTGGTGCTGCGTGCCTTCGTCCGCTTTCGGTACCACTGCTCCACCGGAGTCTCCACGAAGCGGTACATCAGCTCTGTCGCGATGAGCACCACGACGATCGCGATGCACATGGCCAGCCAGTATCCGGTGAACGGGGTGATCAGGCGACGCAACGGGATGCCGACCGGGATGTGCAGCAGGTAGATGCCGTACGTGCGCTGGGAGGCCACCGCGACCCACCGCGCCCGCACCAGCTTTCCGTCAGCCCGGCTGGCCAGCAACACCACGATCAACAGGATGGCGAGCGTACGCGGATAGGCCTCGCCGTTTCCCGGCCAGGTCTCGCTGGTCAGGTCCGCCCGGATGAAGAGCAGGTACTGCATCGCGCCGAGGGAGACGCCGGCGAGCATCGGCAGTCTTCCCGACCGCACGAGTGCGATCAGCTGGCCGATGAACAGCACGGGGAGGAACGTCGCCACCTGACGCAGGAAGCTGAACGGCGGCCCGCCGTCCGGGGGCACGACGGAGATCAGCACCGACACCAGCGTGACCGCGACGGCCTGCGGCACCCACGGCCAGCGCCTGAGCAGCGGCATGGTCGCGATGACGTAGAAGTAGAAGACGAACTGGAGCGCCAGCGTCCAGTCGATGCCGAGCACCTCGGACGTCCCCGGCACCAGGTAGTTGACCAGGAACGCGTTCAGGAAGAGGTCGTCGAAGTCCGCGGGCAGGGTGGACGGCAGCAGCCCCAGACTGACCGCGGACCAGGCGATGAACACCCCGACCCACAACGCGGGGAGCAGCCGCACCGACCGTCGCGCCAGGAACTCGGGACCGCTCTCCCGGAACGACGCTCCGGTGATCACCATGCCGCTGATCAGCAGGAACACCGCCACGCCCGCGAACCCGAGGGTGGGGTTCAGGTGCAGGGTGTCGACCAGGAGCGAGTTGACCTCGTTGGCCGTGGCGTACTGCTCGCGATCGAGGTGGATCCAGTCCGCGTAGTGGTGGTAGACGACGGCTACCGACGCGACGACGCGGACGAAGTCGAGTCCGGGCATGTATCCCGGCTTGTTGCTCATGCCGGTACCCGCCGCACGAGCAGATGGCATGCCGCCGCGGCCGCGCCGGTCGCGCCCACCGCCACCACCAGCGCCACGCCGACGGGCAAGAACCCGCCGAGCACGTCCAGCACCGCGTATCCCACGACGCCCTGGAGCAGGGCGAGCCAGACGGCGTGGTCACTGAGCCAGCGCACCACGCGGAAGGTCGTGAGTCGTGCGGCCAGTTCGCCGCTGAACACGACACCCAGTCCGACCAGCAGCATCGTGAACACCGCCGGGACCGGGTACCACCACCTGGCGAACTCGGGCTTGAGCGTCTGGAGCATCACCATGACGAACAGGCCGAGGAACCCGAACCCGACCACGGGCCCCGTCTTGAGCCCGCCTCGCTGAGCGAGTGCGATCAGCTGTCCCACGGCCACCAGGGGGAAGAAGACGATCACCCCGGCCAGCCGGCTGTCCGGCGCGACGGCGACCACGGCCGCCGACAGCACGATCTGCCCGAGAGGTACGACCAGCATCGCCAGTCCGCGGTACTCGTTGATCACCGCCGCGGCCGCGGTGCCGGCCAGCAGGAGCAGTGCGAACCAGGCCAGCGGCACGAGCAACTGGACTTCGTTGACCAGGTGACTGACGAGCGTGACGTTGCCGGCGGCCGTGAGGACGTCGGTCATCGGCGCCAGGGGAACGGTCCAGATCTGCGCGCCGAGCGCTGCGACGATCGTGGCGAGGACCGAGGTGACGCCGACCGGGAGGTAGTCGCGCACCAGTTGCCACCGCAGCGGTGCGCGGTCGAGTTGTGCGAGGTAGCCGCCGGTCGTCAGCAACAGCATGACGGCGAACACGCCGAAGTCCTCGCCGATGCCCAGCGGCCGGTTGAGCACGTGCCGCACGGCGTCGAGGTAGCCGAGCCGGACGTCGTGCTGGGTCGTCCACAGCCCGACGAGAAAGCCGTGCAGGACGAGGACGGCGGCGACCGCGCGGATCAGCACGACGCCGGGTCTCGGCACCCGCGTCGCCTCGGCACTCGGCGCCACGGCGGTTCCAGTCGAGATCATTCCGGCTCGGCTTCCGCCGGCGAGTGGGCGAGCTGCCGCCCGAGCAGGTCCATGACCTCGTCCGCGGCGCTGGGACCGTAGCCGTCCACGCGCAGCACGTCCCGGCCGCGGACGTAGTGCGCGTGGTAGACCGCGCTCCCGTCCTCGCTGACGAAACGGCGGAGCAGGACGTCGTCCCCACCGGGGACGAGCTGGTGGTTGCCGCGGTTGTAGAGCCCGTCGAACTCGTCCAGCGCGGTGAACGGGTCCGTGCCGTCCCGGAGCGTGAACCTCCAGACGCCCAGCACCGTGCCGTCCGCCTGCCTGGTCACGCGTGCGTCGATCTTGGCGACGCCGGTCTCCCGGGCGATCTCGAGCTCGTCCTCGGACAGCAGGGTGTCACGTTCGAAGACGTCCGTGCGGCCGGTCTTCTTGAACGCGATGTCGCCGGGCGGGTCCACCAGTGGGTCCGTCGCCTCGACGTACGGCAACCGAGGCGTCGGATCCGGAGTCGTCACGACGTCGACCGCATAGGCGTTCCCGGAGCCGTCTCCCCAGATAGCCCAAGCTCCCGCGCCGATGCCGACGAGCAGCGCGAGCACGGCCACGACGGGCACGGCGCGGCGGGCGCGATCGGACATGGCGGAACCCCCAGCGAACGACGGTCCGGGAATTCTCGCTGATCGCCAGTTGCTTTGGTGCCCGATTGGGATGCTTTCATGTGCCAAGTCACATCGGAGCCGACTGATCCATACAATGCAGGTCATGGCCCTGTTCGGTCGAGACAAAGCCCGCCGGGTGACGGACGCCGACGCGTTGCCGGGCCGCCCGGACCCGATCTCCGCGGCCGACTTCCACGCGGTGTTCCCGGACCGTCGCGTTGCGCCACCCTTCCCCTCCGGTCACCGCACCGCGGTCTTCGGCCTGGGCTGCTTCTGGGGCGCCGAACGGCTCTTCTGGCAGACACCCGGCGTCTGGTCCACGGCCGTCGGTTACGCGGGCGGCATCACGCCGAACCCGACCTGCGAAGAGGTCTGCTCGGGCCGTACCGGCCACGCCGAGGTCGTCCTCGTCGTCTTCGACCCCGCCGCGCTGCCGTTCCAGGACCTGCTGCGGGTGTTCTGGGAGGGCCACGACCCGACCCAGGGCATGCGGCAGGGCGCGGACATCGGCACGCAGTACCGGTCGGTGATCCTCTACGCCGACGAAGGGCAGCGGGTCACGGCCGAGGCTTCCGCGGCCGTGTACCAGCGGGCGCTGAGCGAGGCGGGGCGCGGGAAGATCACGACGGAGCTGGCGCCGCTGAAGGAGTTCTACTACGCGGAGGACTACCACCAGCAGTACCTGTCCGACGCCAAGAATCCTTACGGCTACTGCGGGTTGGGCGGCACCGGTGTGTCGTGCCCGGTGGGGCTGAAGCTCGCGGAGCAGTGAGCCGCAAGGCTGAAAGCGGTTACCGCGATGGCCGGACGCAGGGCTGTCTGATCAGCAGAAGATGAGACCGCACTGACGTGTGGTCGTTGTTGTCGTGGTTGGGGGCCGTGGTCGCGTTGTCGTTGTCGTCGTCACGGCCGGCGGCACCTGAGTTGTCGTCGTCGTGGTTGTGGTCGTGGTGGTCGTCGAAGTCGTTGTGCTGGACGACGACGACGACGATGATGATGACGACGACGGTGCGGACGATGAGCTGGACGCCACTGTCTGTGACGGAGGCTCGGACTCCGTGGGGATCAGCGAAGGCGTGTTGATGAGTGAGACGCGGGCCGGAAAATCGCCGTCCGGCCCGGTCGGATCGCTCGCCACGAGCGCTCCGACGTGCGTCCCCAGCACGCAAAACGCGGCGACGACCGCGCCGATCAACGCTCCGGTTGCGAGCCTGGCAGGCCCACTCATCGCCGCGAACACCCGGACTGACTATCTCGTTCACTCGATTGGGTCAAGCAAACTGGTCTTTTTCTCCGTGTTCACACCTTTGTGACGGTGACGCCCACTACGCCCTGTGACAGCGGGGCGATCGTCTTGAAGGCCTTGGGGGTCAGGTCGACGCAGCGGCCGGTGATGAACGGGCCCCGGTCGTTGATCCGCACGGTCACCGTCTTGCCGTTGGAACGGTTCTTCACCTTGACCTTGGTGCCGAACGGCAGGGTCTTGTGCGCGGCCGTCAGCTTGTCGGGGTCGAAGCGCTCGCCGCTGGCGGTCGTCCCGCCGCCCGAGTAGTAGGAAGCCTTGCAGGTCTCGGCAGAAGCCACGGGGGAGAAGAACACAGCGGTGGCGGCGAGAGAGGCCAGCGTGAGGCCGGCCGCCGCGAGAGTCTTTGCCATGGTGCAAGCAACTCACGCACCGGCAAAGAGCCGCCTAATGCGCGCCTAACCGGGGAACTGCTCGGCCGCGGACACCAGCAGGTGCCAGTCGCCGTCCGGCAGGGTGCGCAGTCGATCAAGCAAGGCGGACGTCCTGGACAGCAACGCTGGGTGATCGGTCCAGAACGAGTGATCTACTCTCAGTAGAGCGGCGAGCAGGTCGCCGGGGTACAGGGCGACCGACCGCAACGGGTCGCATTCGACGTGTTCCAGCGCCAGCAGCGCGGTCACGTCCAGCCCCACCTGGTGCGTCACGAGCAGGTGCAACGACGTCGGCGTCAGCTGCCCCACCGGCAGATCGCGCAGCGCACACAGGTCCCGGTAGAGCTGGGTCGACGACGAGTCGGGGCTGCCCCAGTCGTCTTCGCTGAGGTGCGCCAGCGTTCTGTCCCGGTCCACGCACCCATAGTCCCCGCAAAGGGAGTCGCTAGCGGGCCGACTGAGGCAACGGTTCGGCATTGGGCGACTGCCAGCCCACGCGGACGAGCACCTCGCCCTCGTACAGCAACGGTTCTGACGCCAGGCCCCACACGGTCGACGCCAGCAGCACGGCACTCACGGCCTCGCCCAGGCTCAGCCAGTCGTGTCCGAGCATCCGCAACAGCACTCCGCTGCGCCGTGCCACCAGTTCCAGCTCGCAGTTCTCCGCGTGGGCGGCGTGCAGGAGCCACGTCAGCGCCGAGTCCGGCACCTCGTCGCCCAGGTAGGGGCGCGGATCGGCCCTGCGCAACGAGATCGCTGCCGCGGAGGCCACCTCGCACGAGAACGGGTCCAGTTCCCAGCGCGGGTGCACCGACGCGACCTGGCCGTCCGGCTGAGGGGTCCGCAGCACGTGGCAGTCCCAGCCCATCGCCGACAACGCGACCCGCGTGTGGTGCAGCACCGCACCACACGCGAGCAACGCCGTCTGGTCCGTGCGTGTGGTCACGAGCTCAAGGCACTCGTTGCCGTTCCGCCATCGCCACGGCGGAACGATGCCGAACGACGGTGCCCTGGCGGCGAGTTTCAGCACTTCCTCGACGGTTCCCGCGTCAGGTGTGCGAACGCTGGTCCTCATCCGGACAGCGTCCCGGCGCCCGGTTGCACGGAACCTGCGTCAGGACTGCGCGGCCGCTATCACCGCAGGCACCGTCATCGCCGCACCGCGCGAGAAGTGCTCCTCGTACTCCTCAGGTCCCAACGCCTGACGGCACAACGCCACGCATCGGTCGTGCGACGCCGCGAAGTTCGCCGACCCGAAGAGCGGCAACCCGACCGACTGCCACACCCGGTCCGCGCCGCCCAGCAGCACCGCGGCGTGCGACGCGGACCCGGTGACCACCGAGATCAGCGCCAGCAACTCCACCGACACGGCGATGCCCAGCAGGTCGTTGAACTTCTCCTTGATGCGCAACGAGGACATGGCCAGCTCACGGGCCTCGACGACGTCGCCACGTCCCATCGCCACGAAAGCCAGGACGTACAGCGCGAACGCGCGCGCCCACAGTTCGCCGTTCTCCTCACACACGACCCGTGCCTCGGTGCAGATCTCCGCCGCACGGTCGAGTTCGCCGCCGAACGCCACGGTGATCGCCAGCGCCACCCGCGCCATGACCACGTTGCTGTCCATGTGCCCGAGCTCGGCATGTCTGCGGTCGGCTTCGGCCAGCAGCCTCGCGCCCAGCGGCAGGTCGTCGTCGAACACCGCCGCCGCGCCCTGCACGTAGGTCGCGTAGGCGTCGGCGTCCTCGTCTCCCAGCACCGCGGCCTCGGCACGGCAGGCCTCCAGCAACGCGGGCACCGCGGAGGTGTTGCCCTGCAACGTCGCCAGGTACCCGGTGACCCACAACGCCTTGCAACGCGCCCGTGACGGCTCGGTCCGCAGGGACAGCGCCCAGTTCAGCCAGTGCCGTCCCTCGGCGAACCGGCCGCAGCCGACCCAGTAGAACCACAGCGCCGCCGCCAGCCGCAGGCCCGAGTCGGCCTCGCCCGGCGTCGTCAGCGAGTGCTCCAGCGCCGCCCGCAGGTTGCCGCGTTCGGCCGTCATCGCCGTGACGGTCGCTGCCTGCCGCGGCGTGAACCAGGCCCGTTCTCCTTGCAGGGCAATACCTGCGTACCAGTCACGATGGCGTGTCTTCAGCCGTGGCTCTTCATCGCCCGCACGCAACCGCGTCTGCCCGAACTGGCGCATGGTCTCCAGCAACCGATAGCGCGCCACGCCCGCGTGTTCTTCGCACAGCAGCACGGACTTGTCGACCAGCCCGTCCACCGCGTCGAACATGAAGTCCGCGGTCAGCGAGTCGTCCGAGCACACCGCCTCCGCCGCGGCCAGGTCGAAACTGCCGGCGAACACCGACGCCCGCGCCCACAGCAGCTGCTCGCGCGGTGAGCAGAGGTCGAAGCTCCACTCCATCGTCGCGAGCAGGGTCTGGTGCTGCGGCAACGCGGTCCGCCCGCCGTCGGTCAGCACCCGGAACCTGTCGTCGAGCCGTTCCAGCAGCTGCGCCGGACTCAGCGCGCGCACCCGCATCGCCGCCATCTCGATCGCCAGCGGGATGCCGTCCAGCCGCCGGCACAGGTCGCTGACGGCCTGCTCGTTCGCCGCCGTGATGACGAACGAGCCGGGAATCGCCGCATCAGCGCGTTGGGCGAACAACGTCGCCGCCGGATACGGCACGGACAACGGCGCCACGGACATGACCTGCTCGCCGTAGACCCGTAGCGCGCGCCGGGACGTGGCGATGACACGGAGGTCCGGCGCCACTCGCAGCAGCGTGTCCACCAGCACCGCGCAGTGGTCCACGACGTGCTCGCAGTTGTCCAGCACCAGCAAGGCGTCCTTGCCGGCCAGGAACTCCGTGAGCACGCTCAGCTGCCCGCGCCCGGTCTGGTCCACCACGCCCAGCGCCTCGGCGACGGCGTGCGGCACGAGAGCCCTGTCACGCAACGCCGCGAGCTCCACCAGCCACACGCCGTCCGCTGGTTGCTCGCCGCGCGCCACGTGCATCGCGAGCCGCGTCTTGCCCACGCCACCGACGCCGATCAGCGTGACCAGCCGGTGCTTCCTGATCAGGTCCGCGACGTGCGCGGTCTCCGGGCGGTCCACGAAGCTCGACCGGTCGGCCGGCAGGTTGCCGCGCACCACGACCGGCGTGCGTTCCGGCAGGTCGAGACGGGGGTCGGCGGTCAGCACCGCCTGTTCGAGGTCCCGCAGCCGGGGGCCGGGCTCGATGCCGAGCTCGTCGACCAGGACGCCGCGCGCCCGCTGGAACGCGGCCAGCGCCTCGGCCTGCCGCCCGGACCGGTAGAGCGCGATCATCAGCTGCTCCCACAGCCGCTCGCGGAACGGATGCCGCTCCACCAGCGCGTTGACCAGCGGTGCCACCGCGGCGTGCTCGCCGAGCGCGAGCGACGCCTCCATCAGCTCCTCGGTCGCGTCCATCCTCAGGTCGATGAGCCGCGCGGACTCGTGCCGCGTCCACTCGCCGGGACGGCAGTCCGCGAGCGGGTCGCCCGTCCACAACGCGAGGGCTTCGCGCAGCAGCTTCGCGGACGCCAACGGCTCGTCGCTGTGCCGCGCTGCTGCGACGAGCGCCTCGAACCGTGCGGCGTCGACGGTGTCTGCGGGCGCGTTCAGCACGTAACCCGGCTCGCGGGTGGTGATCAGCTCACCCAGCCCGGCGTCGCGGATCTGACCGCGCAGGCGCGCGAGCAGGCTGTGCAGGGTCTTCGTGGCGGACGCCGGTACCTCGTCCGACCAGAGCGCGTCCACGAGCGCACTCCTCGGCACCGTTTCACCTGGGTTCAGCGCCAGTCGTGCCACGAGGGTTCTCTGTCCCGCACTGCTGAGCTGAACTGCTCCGTTCGGGCCGGTGAGTTCGAGCGGCCCGAGCAGGCGGATGATCACGTTGTTGGTCCTGTCGTCAGCCCCCGACAAAGGCCGGAACCGCGCAAAGATAGCGCAATGGAATTCGACCCGAGAATCAACGCCCAGCGCGTCACCGCATACGCCGAGCTGCGTGCCGTGCTGGCTGATCCGGTGACGTTCTCCTCCCGGAACATGGCAGGTCCGCAGGTCGCGGCCGTGGCGGCACTGATGCCGCCGGAGCAGCGGCGATTACTCGAATTGATGTCCTCGCTCAATGCGGCGGACGGCACGAGGCACGCCCGAATTCGCGCGGCGGCGAATCAGAAATTCACCCCAACGGCGGTGCGCCAAATGGCTGACTCAATAAGGGAACGTGCGAGGACCCTGCTCGACGAACTGCCGGCAGAAGCCGAGTTCGTCAGCGAGTTCGCCGCACCGTTCGCGCTCGGAGTCGTCGGTGACGTGCTCGGCGTGCCCGAAGCGGACTTCCCGCTGTTCCGCGAGTTCGTGGCACCCGTGCTGGACCTGACCAGCGGTGAGGAGGTCAGCGAACGCGCGCTCGGTTCGTACTTCGCCGGGATGAACGAGTTCTGCGCCTACTTCGCGCGCTCGGACGCGTTCCGGGGCGGACAGCTGTCCGAGCAGGAACGGCTGTCGCTGTGCCTCGCGATCGTCGTGGCCGGCACCGACTCGACGACGAACATGCTGGCCAGCACGTTCCTGCGGCTCGACGCGAAGGAACGCCGGCTGGGCGGCGTGGTGGAGGAGGTGGTGCGGCTCGACACGCCGTTCACCGGGTTCTTCCGGACGGCGACGTGCCCGGTGACCACGCGCGGGGTGCGGATCGAGGCGGGCGAGCACCTGTTCCTCGACTACGCGGCCGGCAACCGCGACCCGAAGGTGTTCAGCGAGGACTTCGACCCCGGCAGGCCGTCCGTGCCAGGGCACCTCGGCTTCGGGCACGGGCCGCACTACTGCCTGGGTGCCCAGCTGGCACGGCTGGAGGGCCGGATCGTCGCCGAAGAGCTGCTCGACCGCTCGTCCGAGGTGGCCGAGCAGCCCGGCGACGTGCGCTACCGCAGGCACCTGATCAGTCACGGGCCCGCGGAGCTGCGGTTCAGACCAGGGCAGCGTCGAGGGTGATGTTCTCGACGGCAGCGAGCGCCTTGGAGACCGGGCAGTTCGCCTTGGCGCCCTCGGCGGCCGCGACGAAGTCCTCCTGGGACAGGCCCGGCACGCTGGCGCGGACGGTCAGGTGGATGCCGGTGATGCCGACGCCCGCCTGGAACGAGACCTCGGCCTTGGTGTCGATCGAGGTGGGCGGCGTGCCCGCGCCGGCCAGGCCGTGCGAGAGCGCCATCGAGAAGCAGGACGAGTGCGCGGCGGCGATGAGCTCCTCGGGGCTGGTCTTGCCGCCCGCCTCCTCGGCGCGCGCCTTCCAGTCGATGTCGAAGCTGCCGCTGCCGGAGGTGGCGAGGCTGACGTTCCCCTTGCCCTCGACGAGGGAGCCTTCCCAGTGAGCGTTTGCCGTCTGCTTGATGGCCATGATCTCCAGGTCCTTGTCGAACGAGCTCGATCAGGATGATTCGAGCGGTCTGGGACCACCTTTTCACGGGTGGCCCCTGAGATCACCTCGAGAACCGCGTGAACCTCGACAACCGCGTGAACACCGAGAAACGGAAGAAGCCCGGCGTCTTGTGGACACCGGGCTTCTTCCGAGAGCGGATGACGAGACTCGAACTCGCGACCCTCACCTTGGCAAGGTGATGCGCTACCAACTGCGCTACATCCGCACTGCCTTACGGGAGAGAACTATACAACAGGCCTCAGACGGCATCTTGCGAGGGGGGTTCCAAACCGGCCAGCAGTTGATCTACCTCGTCCAACTGCTCCTTCGGCCAGCGCCACTCCCACAACGCCCGCACCTTGGGCAGCACGTCGACCGGCAGCCACGCGGCCACCTCCTCGCGGAGGTCCCAGTCGTCGAACACGTGCTCGTAGAAGCTGACCAACGCCGCGTTCTCCAGGAACTGCTCCGGCTGGTGGAAGCACCAGTGAGCGAAGCCGTACGCGCGCCGCAGCACCTCGTCGTCCTGCTCGCGGTGCGCTTCCTGCGCCAGCTGGTACAGCTCGGAGAAGAAGACGTGGCAGGACCACTCCTCGGTTTCGGCGACACCCCGGAGTTCCGGCACCAGGGCCGAAGCACGTTCTCGCCAGTCCACCACGTGCGTGACGATAGTCGCTCGATCTTGTCGCGCCGACCGTCCGACGCCCACCTGTGACCGTCCTGTCACCGATCGCGTTGCGCTGATCGGCCCACGCCGAACGGATGGTCTTGTATATCGACCTGTTCTCGTTGAGGAGCAGTTCTGGCCCCTTGTGGCATGTTGAAGCCTGTGATGGTCGACGAGAACGAGGTCGACCGGGACCTGCTCGCCAGAGTGCGCGAGGGAGACGACTCGGCCTACGGCGAACTGTTCTCCCGGCATGCGGACGCGATCCGCCGTTTTTCTCTCAGGCACGTCCGGGAGGCGGCCGAGGCCGACGACCTCACCGCTGAATCGTTCTTCCGCATGCTCCAGGCGATCCGCCGCGGCAGCGGGCCCACCGACCACGTCCGCACCTACCTGCTCACCGTCGCGCGCCGCGTCGCGTGGGAGTGGAGCGGGCGGCGCCGTGACGTGCCGGTGGAGGACGAGGAGCTGGGCCGTCGCGTCGAGCCGGTGAGCGACAACGCGAACAGCAGGGCCGAGCACAACCTCATCACCAGGGCGTTCTCCAGCCTGCCCGAACGCTGGCGGGTCGTGCTGTGGCGCGTCGAGGTCGAGGGCGAGCGCCCCGCCTCCGTGGCACCGCACTTCGGACTCTCGCCGAACGCCATGTCGGCGTTGGCCCGCCGTGCGCGCGAGGGGCTGCGTGCGGCGTACCTGCAGGCCCACCTCGCGGCGGACGACGGGCGTTCGTCGTGCGCGGCGATCCGGTCGAAGCTCGGCACCTACACCGCGGGCGGGGTCCAGGGCGTCGAGGAACGCCGGATCCGCGCCCACCTCGACACCTGTTCCGCCTGCACCCAGCTCTACACGGAGCTGAACGAGGTCTGCGCGACGCTGCGCGCCAGCGCGGCGTACCTGATCGTTCCGGCGCTGGGGCTCGCGTTCGCCGGGAAGGTGTTCCTGACCAAGGCGAAGCTGGCGGTCGCGGCGGCGAGCGTGGCGACCGTCGGCCTGTTCGGGACGATGGCCGCCGTGTTCAACGGTGCCGCGGGTGTCGCCGTGCTGCAGCCGGACCAGAACCCGGTGATCGCCATGGAGACGTCCGGGTCGTCGAGCTCCGAGCGCAGCCAGGAACTCGTGGTGGCCCAGCCGCCCGCTCCCGAGCAGCAGCGCGTCAAGACGCAGGAGAACGTGGTCAACCCCGGCAAGCAGCAGCGCCAGGAGACCGTGCGCAGAACCGCCTCGTCCGTGCCGCCGACCAGCGAGCAGCGCCAGGACCCGCCGGTCGAGCGGGCCGAGACGATCGTCGCGTCGTCGGGCCCGTCCGCCCTGGTCAGCACGGCGTCGACGACGTCGCGCGAGGTCAGGTCGCTCAACGTGCAGTCGACGTCGTCCGAACCGCCGGCGCCGTCCTCGACGCCGTGCTCGTCACCGCGGACGACGGTCACGACGGCCACGCTCTACCCGACGGAGCCGCGCCTGAACTGACCGTGACGATCAAGGTCCGGCGAGTTCACCCACAAGGCTCTGCCCGCGCCAGGTACGGTTTCACCAAGACCGACCGAGCGTGGGAGACGGGTACATGACGCGGCTGGTGCGCGGTGCGGACGGGCGGATGTGGACGGTCCACAGCCGCATCGAGTGGCGCAACCCGGTGGAGTCCGACGACTTCGAACACGACGTCAGCGGCGGTGCGCTGCCCGGCATCATGATGGCGGGCATGCTCGTCGTGATGGTGGTCGTGCTGATCGCCTGGACGCCGGAGCAGGTCGTCGTGCCGGCGTGGCTGATCCTCGCGCTGATCTTCCTGTTCGCCTTCTTCCCGGTCCGCTGGGCGCTGCGCCGCCCGCACACGCTGGTCGCGGAGAGCAAGGCCACGGCGGACGAGCTGCCGCCCGAGCGGTGGATCGGCTCCGTTCGCGGCCCGATGGCGGTGCGTCAGGAGGCCTCCCGGGTCGCCAGGACGATCGAGATGCACTCGCTGCCGGACGTCGAAGGTCCGTTGCAACCCGTCGACTGATGCGACACTGGACCGGTGCCCGAACTACCCGAGGTAGAAGCACTGGTTCACCACCTGCGTGAGAACGCGGTGGGCCGTGTGGTGCACCGCGTCGACGTCGCATCACTGCAGGTGCTCAAGACGTTCGACCCGCCGTGGACTGCGCTGCACGGCCAGGAGGTCGTGGCCGCGCACCGGCACGGCAAGCACCTCGACCTGGAGGTCGCGGACGGCCTGCACCTGGTCGTGCACCTCGCCCGTGCCGGCTGGCTGCGCTGGGCCGACACCATGTCCGCGCCACCGCCCAAGCAGGGCCGCGGGCCGCTGGCGCTGCGCGTCCACCTCGGTCCGCCCGGCCAGGGGCCGGGGTTCGACCTGACGGAAGCGGGCACGAAGAAGGGCCTCGCGGCGTGGATCGTGCGCGACCCGAAGACCATCGCGAGCGTCGCCAGGCTGGGTCCCGACGCGCTGGGGATCACCCGCACGCAGCTGGAAGACCTGTTCGACAAGCGGACGGAGCGGCTCAAGACGTCGCTCACGGACCAGAGCCTGATCGCGGGCATCGGCAACGCCTACTCCGACGAGATCATGCACATGGCGCGGCTCTCGCCGTACGCGACGACGGGCAAGCTCAACTCCGAGCAGCTCGACCACCTGCACGAGGCGATGCTCACGACCCTGACCGATGCGGTCGCACGGTCCGTCGGGCAGGACGCCGCGCGCTTGAAGGGCGAGAAGCGGTCGGGGTTGCGGGTGCACGCGCGCACAGGGCTGCCGTGTCCGGTCTGCGGTGACACGGTTCGTGAGGTGTCGTTCGCGGACAAGGCGTTCCAGTACTGCCCGAAGTGTCAGACCGGCGGCAAGCCGCTGGCCGACCGCCGGTTGTCCCGCCTGCTCAAATAACCACGGCTCAACCGGCGTTCCTCAGCCTGTGCTCATGACACGTCTGAGGAAAGCCGTCGCCGTCGTGACGGCCGTTGCCGCGGCCCTCCTTCTCGCGCCGATGAACGCCCACGCTGCCGAGTACGGGTGCACCGGCACGTTGATCGACACCTACAAGGTGATGTCGCGCGTGCCGAACCACCTGAGCACGATCCGGCTCTACTACAACTCCAGCACGGGCTACAACTGCGCGGCCAACGTGAAGACGGCCTACTACTCGCAGTTCAAGCACCAGGCCAGCATCTCCATGTACAACCAGGACTTCCGCGAGGACGACAACAACCGTCCCGGCTACAACAACGACTTCGACTCCGGCAAGTTCCAGTACTACGCCGGCCCGGTCAAGGTGTACGCCAAGGGAAAGTGCGTGACGATCCGCGCGATCACCTACTACTACGACGAGGTGGCCATCAAGGACGCCGTCGGAGTCCACTGCGGCTAGCGGCGTCTCCGAACCTCGGCCCGGTGATCCGTCCGGCCGCACTCGCGCCAACCCGGCCCACGGCATCCCGCGACCCGCTTGAGGTGCCGGAATGGCGGAGGACGGGTTCGTCGAGATACGCGGGGCCAACCGGGGCAACAACGTGTTCCTGCACCTCTTCGCCGCGGCGTTGATGGTCACCGGACCGATCGTCTACGCGGCCAACGACGGCGGCACCGTCGGCATCGTGCTCACCGTGGTGCTGTTGCCACTGGGCATCGCCGTGTGGCGCGGTATCGCGCGCGCCAAGCGGCGGTTGCTGCGCCTGGACGAGGTGGGTCTGCCCGCGACCGCCGTGGTCCTGTCCATGGAGCCGATCAGCGAGGACGCCACGGTCCGCGTCCGGCTCCTGATCAAGGGCCCGGACGTGCCCGAGTTCGTGATCGAGCACGACGCCAGGTACGACCCCGGCCTGCGACCGGGGAACAGGCTCGTCGCGGCGGTCGACCCCGACGACCACCGCGACTTCGAACTGGACCACTAGCCGCTAAGTGACTACGAGGACCTCCAGGGTGCGAGGGCCGTGGACGCCCTCCACCCGGCTGAGCTCGATGTCGCTCGTCGCCGACGGGCCGCTGATGAACGTCAGCGGCCGGGTCGGTTCCAGTCGTTGCAACGCCTCCGGCACCGACGCCGCGATCTGGTCCGCCCGCACCACGCACAGGTGGTAGTCGGGCAGCAGCGTGAGCGCGCGGCGGCCCTGGCCTTCGCTGCCGTCCAGCACGATCGTGCCGGTGTCGGCGATCGCGACCGCGCACCCCGTCAGCACGCCGTCCGCCCCGTCCAGCTCCTCGATCGACAACGGCTCGCGCAGCCACGTGACGCCGTCGATCAGCCACTCGTCCGGAACGTCCGGCGGCGCGACGATCCGCTTGCCGGCCAAGGTCTTCAGCGCTTCGGGCACGTCGCTGACCACGTGCACGATCGCGCGGTAGTCGGCGACCCGTTCGGCGAACAGCTCGATGCCGCCGGGCCCCGTCTTGTTGTAACCGCGGACCACAGGCCGGGCGGGCGGCACCTTCGCGCCGCGGATGCGCTGAAGGATCTCTTCTCGGGCGCTAGCCACGGTTCTTCCTCCACCAGGCGCGGAACGACTCGGCAGGCGGTGCGGGCACGTCGCGGGAGGACGTCCACCTCGACCCCGGCCACGGCAGCGACGTGATCTTGCCGTCCCTGGCCAGGAAACGCGCCAGGGAACCGGCTTTCTGCGCCTTCTCGTAGCGCGAGGCCTCCCTGAACATCCACGCGGCGGCCGCCATCGCGACGGACTCCGGCGTGCGGCCCTTGGCCTCCACGACCTCGGCACGCAGGTGCGTGAGGACGGCCGGGATGTCGATCCGCACCGGGCAGACCTCGAAGCAGGCGCCGCAGAGCGAAGAGGCGAACGGAAGCGAGGCCGCCTGCGGGTCGTGCAGGTCGCCGACCAGCTGCGGCGTCAGGATCGCGCCGATCGGTCCCGGGTAGACCGAGCCGTACGACTTGCCGCCGGTGCGTTCGTAGACGGGGCAGACGTTGAGGCACGCCGAGCAGCGGATGCACCGGAGTGCCTGGCGCCCGACGGAATCCGTCAACGTCGCGGTGCGGCCGTTGTCGATCAGCACGAGGTGGAACCGCTGCGGGCCGTCGCCAGGGGTCACGCCGGTCCACACGCTCGTGTACGGGTTCATCCGTTCCGCCGTGGACGACCGGGGCAGCAGCTGCAGGAAGACTTCGAGGTCCTGCCACGTCGGCACGAGCTTCTCGATGCCCATCACGGTGATCAGGGTGTCCGGCAGCGTCAGGCACATCCGGCCGTTGCCCTCGGACTCCAGCACCACGATCGACCCGGTGTCGGCGACGGCGAAGTTCGCTCCCGAGATGGCCACCTTGGTGGTCAGGAACTTCTCGCGCAGGTACACCCGCGCCGCCTCGGCGAGGTCCGCCGGTTCGTCGGAGACCTCGACCCCCATGCGGCGCTGGAAGATCTCGCGGATCTCCGAGCGGTTGCGGTGGATCGCGGGCACCAGGATGTGCGACGGCCGGTCGTCGCCCAGCTGCACGATCAGCTCGGCGAGGTCGGTCTCGATCGCGTGCACGCCACCGGCTTCAAGTGCCTCGTTGAGCCCGATCTCCGCCGTGGCCATGGACTTGACCTTGACGACCTCGTCCGCCTGTTCGGCGCGGCAGAGGTCGAGCACGATCCGGTTCGCCTCCTCGGCGTCCCGCGCCCAGTGGACGACGCCGCCGTGGGCCGTGACCGACTCCTCGAGCTGCACCAGGAGCGTGTCGAGGCGCGCCAGGACGTCGTCCTTGATCTGCTCGCCGGCGACCCTGAGCATCTCCCAGTCGGTCATCTCGGCGACCGCGGCTTCCCTGCGCCCCCGGATGGTGCCGGTGGCCCTGCGCAGGTTCTGCCGCAGCTGCGTGTCCTGCAACGCCTCTTTCGCGGCCTTGGGGAACGTCGGGCTGCCCAGCCACGTCACCGGGTTGCGTGCCACGGGTCCTCCTCCGTCGAAGCCAGGATCTCCGCCAGGTGCACCGGTCGCACGCCCGCGCGCAGCCGCGAGAGCCCTCCTCCGATGTGCATGAGGCAGGAGTTGTCACCGGCGGACAGCACCTCGGCGCCGGTGTCGAGCACGCACCGCATCTTGTCCGCGAGCATCGCCGTGGACGTCTCGGCGTTCTTCACCGCGAACGTGCCGCCGAAGCCGCAGCACTGCGTCGAGTCCGGCAGTTCCACCAGATCGAGTGCCTTCACGGCCCTGAGCAGCGCCAACGGCTTGTCGCCGACGCCCAGCATGCGCAGCGAGTGGCAGGTGGGGTGGTAGGTGACCCGGTGGGGGAACCAGGCCCCGACGTCGGTCACACCGAGCACGTCGACCAGGAACTCCGCGAGCTCGAACGTCCGCGGCGGGGACTCGCCCAGGGTGGGGTGGACCTCACGGACCATGCCGGCGCATGACCCGGATGGCGCAACCACGTAGTCGTAGCTTCCGAAGACGTCGGTGTACTTGCGGGCCAACGGCTTCGCATGCTCCCGATAGCCGGTGTTGAAGTGCATCTGGCCGCAGCACGTCTGATCGAGCGGGAACTCGACCGAACAGCCGAGCCGCTCCAGCAGGCGCACCACGGCACGGGCCGTCTCCGGGAAGAACGTGTCCGTCAGGCAGGTCGCGAACAGTGCCACTTTCACGCGCACACCCTCTCCCCAAATTCATCGGATGTCTACCCGGGCCGGTGGACCGTACGGGGGTACGCCGGGCGCGCCTCTTGCTATAGGGGTGCCCCACAGCACAGCATGTGCACCGTGGGCGACCTGTTGACCGAGCGCGCCGTGCTCGGTGTCATCGCGACCCTGGCCGTTCTGGGCCTCTTCGTGATGCTGTGCCGCGCTCGACGAGTCAGCACCTCTGTCGAGGATGCTGTGATGGACATGCTCGACCGGATGTCCAAGGCGTCGAGCGACCTCCGCGCGGGCCTGACCCAGGAGGCCGCCGACAAGGCCACGCCCCACCTGCGCGAGATGCTGCGGTGCGTCGCGGTCGCCATCACCGACGAAGAGGGCACCGTCCTGTCGTGGGACGGCGGCGCGAACGACCACTACGAGTACCTCCGCGACACGGTGGCCCGTGCCATCAACAACTGCCACAAGGAGCACGTCGACCACCGCAAGCTCGGCTGCGAGCTGCAGGGGCCGTGCTCACTGCACAGCGTCGTCGTGGTGCCCCTGGTCGTCGAGGGGGACGTCGCCGGCACGTTGATCGTGGTCTCCGGCGTCGCCTCGAAGCGCCAGATCCGCATGGCCGAGGAGACCGCCCGTTTCGTCTCGACCCAGCTCGAACTGGAAGTCGTCCAGAAGCAACGCCAGGCCTTGGCCCAGGCCGAGGTGAAGGCCCTGCGGGCCCAGATCTCGCCGCACTTCGTCTACAACGCGCTGAACACGATCTCCTCGCTGATCCGCACCGACCCGTCGCACGCCCGTGAGCTGCTGCAGGAGTTCGCGGAGTTCACGCGCTACTCGTTCCGCACCGACGGCCTGTTCACGACCCTCGCCGATGAGTTGACCAACATCCACCGCTACCTGACCATCGAACAGGCCCGCTACGGCGCGCGGCTGAGCGTCCGGCTGCGGATCGCCCCCGAGGTCCTGCAGGTCGTCCTGCCGTTCCTCGTGCTGCAGCCCCTGGTCGAGAACGCGGTGCGCCACGGCCTGGCCAAGAAGCCCGGCGGCGGCATGCTCACCATCACCGCCGAGGACAACGGCAGCGAGGCCCTGATCAGCGTCGAGGACGACGGCGTCGGCATGGACCCCGACCGCCTCGACGACATCAAGGACGCCCACCAGACCGGCGCGCACGTCGGCATCGGCAACATCAACGACCGCATGCGCACGGTGTTCGGCGCCGAGTACGCGCTGGTCGTCGAGACGGCGCCGAACGCGGGCACCAAGGTCATCCTGAAGGTGCCGAAGTTCGCCCGCAACGTGCTGCCGAACCTGAACATCGGGTCTCAGATGACCGACGAGCCGATGACGGCGGAGCAACCGGTAGTCCGCGCCTGACCTGCGCTGATGGGCACGTAAGAAGTTGTAAGGTCAACCATGCTCAACCCCGGCGTGGAACGTGCCGATTGTGGTGTTGACCAATGAACTGCCGGCTGATTGAGCAACCAGCGGCCGGCCGGGAGCAAAGGCCACATCCAGTGCAGGAACAACAAGCACCCGAGCGCGTCCGCATCTGCATCAAGTGCACCGCCAAGGGGTTCAGCAGCTGCAAGTGCTGACGAGCACCCGGCTCAACGGGAGGCGACCGCCAAAGTCGTGATCAGCACGACGGCGCACACGCTCCAGCTCACCCACATCCAGTAGATGTGCATCGGCGTCGGCCCGGCGGCGTTCTGCCTGCCCCGGTCGTCCCACCACTCGACATACCGTTCGAGCCAGCGGATCGGGTTGAACGTCACAGCCCGAACCTAGCATCTTGTGTTCCAGGTCACGCGGGAGCAACCGACAGCGCAGTTGGGCTCCCGCGTGTCCGCGAAACGCACGTACTGTCGAGTACATGAGCGTCACGGACAAGATCGCGGCCAGGCTCCCGAGGGTCATGGACCGGGGTGAGCGGCCGCCGGTGGTCGCGGCGGTGCGGTTGCACGGGGTCATCACCCCGCAGTCCTCGCCTGTCGCGCGCAACACGATCAACCTCCAGAACGTCGAGTCGGCCATCAACAGGGCGTTCGACAACGAGCGCCTGATCGCCGTGGCCCTGCTCATCAACTCTCCGGGTGGCGCGCCCACCCAGAGCGCACTGATCGCCGAGCGCATCCGCGAGCTCGCCACGAAGAAGCACGTGCCGGTGCTCGCGTTCTGCGAGGACGTGGCGGCGTCCGGCGGTTACTGGCTGGCCTGCGCCGGTGACGAGATCTACGCGCACGGCACCTCTCTCGTGGGTTCCATCGGTGTCGTGAGCGCCGGGTTCGGGCTGAACGGCCTGCTGGACAAGGCCGGCGTGGAGCGCCGCGTCTACACGGCGGGCGAGAACAAGGTCCGGCTCGACCCGTTCCAGGCCGAGAAGCCCGAGGACGTCGAGTGGTTGAAGGGCCTCCACGCGGATCTGCACGAGCAGTTCAAGGCGTGGGTCACCGAACGCCGCGGCGCCAAGCTCAAGAGCGAGGAAGACCTCTTCAGCGGTGAGATCTGGACCGGCACCAAGGCCCAGCAGCTCGGCCTGATCGACGGCATCGGCACCATCCGGACCGTCATCGCCAAGCGCTTCCCGGACGCCGAGCTCACGATCGCGGAGCCGCGCAAGCCCTTGCTGGCCAAGCTGGGACTGACCGGGGCGTCCACCCGATCGGGCGATCTCGTGGCGCAGGTGCTGGCGAGTGTCGAGGAACGTGCTCGCTGGTCCCGATTCGGGCTGTGAGCATCAGTTCGGTTTCACAGGGCGTGTCGAGACCTGCCCCGGCGTAGACATGACCGCACATTGATGGGCAAGATGCCCGACACAGTGAGTACCCAAGACAACGCCGGTCTCCTCGTCCTCGCAGTCGATGACGAGGCTCCTGGCCTGAGCGAGATCAAGTTCCTGCTCGAGAGCAGCCCTCACATCAGGCGCGTCCTCACGGCGTTCGACGCCGCCGAGGCTCTGCGCATCCTTAGGGGTGACTACGAGCAGGAGGTCATGGCGCGGACCAAGGCCGGCCTGCCGCCGGTCGACGCGGTGTTCGCGGACATCAACATGCCCGGACTGTCCGGAATGGACCTCGCCCGGGTGCTCAGCGCGTTCCGGTATCCGCCCGCGCTCGTCTTCGTGACAGGTGTCGAGGAACGAGACGCGCTCGTCACGGCGTTCGACGTCGGCGCGCTCGACTTCATCAACAAGCCGATCAACGAGGAGCGCGTCCTCAAGGCGATCTCGCGGGTCGCGGACCGGGTGGGCCGCACGGCGGCGCCGGCGAACCCGTCGGGCCCGGCCGCGCAGAACCCCGCCGAACCGACCGACGACGAGGTCATCCCCGTCGAGCTCGGCGGCACCATCAAGCTCGTGCCGCGCGCGTCCGTGCGGTACGTCGAGGCGCAGGGCGACTACGCCCGCCTGCACACGCAGGACGGCAGCCACCTCGTCCGCATCCCGCTCGCGCAGCTCGAGGAACGCTGGGCGAACGCGGGCTTCGTGCGCATCCACCGCTCGTACCTGGTGGCGTTGCCGCTGGTGAGCGAGCTGCGGATGACGGCGAACGGCTACGCGGTCGTCATCGGCACCGGTGACGGCGCCAAGGAGCTCCCGGTGAGCCGCCGGCACACCAAGGAGCTCAAGGAACGGATCGTGCGACCGCCGAAGAGCGGCTGGTGAGCAGGCACGACGCGGGGAAGCCCGAGCCGCCCGCCCGGGAGGCCTGGCTCGGCGAGCAGGGCAGCAGGCCTCGCCGCCGCAGGGTCGTGCTCGCGGACTCCACGAAGAAGAGCGGCAAGGCCTTACGAACGATCATCGAGCTGGAGGAGCAGACCAGCGTCGGTGAGAAGCTGGTGCGGGACCTCATCCGGCAGCAGCTCAAGTCCGCGTTCGGGCTCGCGTTCGCCGTCCTGATCGGGATGTGCCTGCTCCCGATCACCTTCTACCTGGTTCCCTCGATCGGGGAACTGAAGATCCTCGGCATTCCCATCCCGTGGCTCGTGCTCGGTCTCGCGCCCTTCCCGATCCTCTACGGCGTCGGGTGGGTCTTCCGCAGGCAGGCCGAACGGCACGAGCGCGACTTCGTGAACATGGTCGACCGCTGACGTGAACGCCACCATCTACAGCCTCAGCGCCATCGTCCTCGTTGCGGCCGTGACGTTCCTGCTCGGCTACGTCGGGTCGCGCAAGGCGAACACCACCCCGGACTTCCTGGTGGCCCGCCGCGCGATCCCGGCCACCCGCAACGCCGCCGCGATCTCCGGCGAGTACCTGTCCGCGGCGTCGTTCCTCGGTGTCGCCGGGCTCGTGCTCAAGGACGGCGTCGACGCGCTCTGGTACCCGGTCGGCTTCACCGCCGGCTACCTCGCGCTGCTGCTCTTCGTGGCGGCGCCGCTGCGCAGGTCGGGCGCGTACACGCTGCCGGACTTCGCCGAGGCCCGGCTCGGCTCGGCGAACGTGCGGCACTTCAGCACGTTCTTCGTGGTGTGCATCGGCGTGCTGTACCTGGTGCCGCAGCTGCAGTCCGCCGGCCTCACGCTGACCACGATCACCGGCCTGCCCGCGTGGTTCGGCGGCCTGATCGTCACGGTCATCGTGGTGGTCAACGTGCTGGGCGGCGGCATGCGCGCGATCACGCTCGTGCAGGCGTTCCAGTACTGGGGCAAGCTCTTCGCGATCGCCGCGCCCACGTTCGTGCTCTTCGTGGTGTTCCTGGCCTCGCCGGACCGCGGCACGCAGCCGATCACCGACGACGGCGTGGTCCGGTTCCCGAAGGCCGAGTCGGTCACCATCGCCGAGCAGGTCGTGAAGGTCCGCGTCGACGAGCCGCTGACGCTGGAGGTGCACGGCCAGATCGACGGCAGGAACGCGGACGGGGCGGTGTTCTGGGGCCGCGGCGTCTACGAGCTGAGCCCCGGCACGAGGATGGAGTTCAAGGCGGGCAGCCCGGTGCCGGTGGTCGAGGGCTCGCCGACCAGCAACTTCGACTGGACGCGGCCGCAGACCGGCGGCATCTCCGAACTGATCAGGACGTACTCGCTGATCTTCGCGACGTTCCTCGGCACGATGGGCCTGCCGCACGTCCTGGTCCGCTTCTACACCAACCCGGACGGCAAGGCGGCCCGCCGGACGGCACTGCACGTGCTCTACCTGCTGGGTCTGTTCTACATCTTCCCGACGGTGCTGGGCGTGCTGTCGCGGCTCTACCTGCCGCAGCTGCTGGTGAACGGCAAGACCGACGCGGCGGTGCTGATGCTGCCGGAGACGATGCTGCCGAATCTGGGCGGTCAGATCGTCGGCGCGATCGTCGCGGCGGGCGCGTTCGCGGCGTTCCTGTCGACCTCCTCGGGACTCGTGGTGTCGGTCGCCGGAGTGGTCTCGACGGACATCATGCCGGGCAAGGTTCGTGACTTCCGGTGGGCAACTGTGTTCACCGGACTCGTCGCGATCGGTCTTGCCCTGCTGCTGCCGCGCTCCGACGCGTCACTGACCGTGGCCATGTCCTTCGCCCTGGCGGCGTCGACGTTCTGCCCGCTTCTCGTCCTCGGCATCTGGTGGCGAGGACTGACGTGGGTCGGCGCCGTCTGCGGTCTCGTGGTCGGTGGCGGCATGGTCATCACCGCTCAGGTCGTCAGCGTCGTGAGTTCGTACACCGGCCGCTGGGCGCCCGCGTTCATCACGCAGCCTGCGCTGATCACCGTGCCGGTGGCGTTCATGGTCATGATCGTGGTCAGCAAGGCGACCCGCAGACGGGTGCCGGTGGACGTCAGCCAGATCCTGCTCCGGCTGCACGCGCCGGACCCGCTGGGCTTCATCCAGGACCGCTCCATAGCCCGCTTCGGGACCGCCGAGGAGAAGGCCCGGCTGGCGGACGACAAGCGCAGGGGAGCTGGTCGGACACGGTAGGTAGTCGCCGTTTCAAATGGGTGAAAATTGGTCACTCGAATCGGTGAACGGTGAACAAGGTCACGCTCAGTGCTGTTCGTCTACGCATACTGACCGTTCGTCGCATCACCCGACTGCTGGGCGCAACGCCTCGATCGGGGTCTTACCTGAGTGACTCAAGTCTCCATACGGTCTCGGACCAAGAACAGACCGCACCTGGAGGCATTACGTGCACGTCACGTTGCTGACACCTACGACGAGTACCGCGAGGAGGGGACTGTGAGCTCCGTTGACCACACCCCGTCTGAGTCGGCCCCGGACGCGCAACAGTGGGTCGATGTCCAAGCGAGCGATGACTTCATCGAGCTGAAGCACCGACTGCGCAAGTTCGTATTTCCCGTCACCGGCCTGTTTCTCGCCTGGTACCTGCTGTACGTGCTGCTGGCGGACTACGCGCACGGCTTCATGTCCACCAAGGTGTTCGGCAACATCAACGTCGGGCTCATCTTCGGTCTGCTGCAGTTCGTGTCGACGTTCGTCATCACGACGCTGTACGTGCGGCACGCGAACAAGAACCTCGACCCGCTGGCGGAGAAGCTCCGCAACGAGATCGAGGGAGACGGCAAGTGAACGAGTCCAGCCCGATCCTCAACATCAGCATCTTCGGCGTCTTCGTCCTGATCACGCTCTTCGTGGTCATCCGGGCGAGCCGCAACACCAAGACCGCTGCCGACTACCTCGCCGCCGGTCGTGCCTTCACCGGTCCGCAGAACGGCATCGCGATCGCGGGTGACTACCTGTCGGCCGCGTCGTTCCTCGGCATCGCGGGCGCCATCGCCCTCAACGGCTACGACGGCTTCCTGTACTCGATCGGCTTCCTGGTGGCGTGGCTCATCGCGCTGCTGCTGGTCGCCGAGCTGCTGCGCAACACCGGCAAGTACACGATGGGCGACGTGCTGAGCTTCCGGATGCGCCAGCGTCCGGTCCGCGCGGCCGCGGCCACGTCGACGATGGCCGTCTCGTTCTTCTACCTGCTGGCCCAGATGGCCGGTGCCGGTGGCCTCGTCGCCCTGCTGCTCGGCATCACGGGCGCCGGTGGCCAGGCCCTCGTCATCGCCGTGGTCGGCGCCCTGATGATCGCCTACGTCCTCATCGGCGGTATGAAGGGCACCACCTGGGTGCAGATCATCAAGGCGGTGCTGCTGATCGCCGGTGCCGGCATCATGACCGTCTGGGTGCTCGGCAAGTACGGCTTCAACCTCTCGTCCCTGCTCGGCGCCGCTGTCGACGCCGCGCCGAAGGCGGGCGAGAAGCTGCTCGGCCCCGGTCTGCAGTACGGCAAGACCGGCACCAGCAAGCTGGACTTCCTCTCGCTGGCGCTGGCCCTGGTGCTCGGTACCGCGGGTCTGCCGCACATCCTGATGCGCTTCTACACCGTGCCGACGGCGAAGGAAGCCCGTCGCTCGGTCGTGTGGGCCATCTGGCTGATCGGCATCTTCTACCTGTTCACCCTGGTCCTGGGCTACGGCGCCGGTGCGCTCGTCGGCCCGGACGCGATCAACGCGGCGCCCGGCAAGGCCAACTCGGCCGCACCGCTGCTCGCGCTGGAACTGGGTGGCCCGATCCTGCTCGGCCTGATCGCGGCCGTCGCCTTCGCGACGATCCTCGCGGTCGTGGCGGGCTTGACGATCACGGCGTCGGCGTCGTTCGCACACGACATCTACGCCAACATCATCAAGAAGGGCCAGGCGGAGGACAAGGACTCCGAGGTCAAGGTCGCCCGCCTCACCGCGATCGTGATCGGCCTGGTGTCCATCGGTGGTGGCATCGTCGCCAACGGCCAGAACATCGCGTTCCTCGTGGCGCTGGCGTTCGCGGTCGCGGCCTCGGCGAACCTGCCGACGATCCTCTACTCGCTGTTCTGGAAGAGGTTCAACACCTCGGGCGCGCTGTGGAGCATCTACGGCGGTCTGGTCGTCACGATCACCCTGATCGTCCTGTCGCCGGCCGTCTCCGGCTCGCCGACCTCGATGTTCAAGAACGCCGACTTCGCGCTCTTCCCGCTGTCGAACCCCGGCATCGTGTCGATCCCCGTCGCGTTCCTGCTCGGCTACGTCGGCACGATCCTGTCCAAGGAGAAGGCCGACTCCGTCAAGCAGGCCGAGATGGAGGTCCGCTCCCTCACCGGTGCGGGCGCCGAGAAGGCCACCGCGCACTAGTACGCGCAACACCGAGAACGGGCCGTCCCTCCGGGGGCGGCCCGTTCTTCGTGTTGTGCAACCCTGCCGGTGCTGTCCGCGTACTCACTGCGAACGCGGCACGAGCTTGGGGGACCGGAGTGCGACGAGACGAGGAGTTCTCGGAGTTCTTCACGAGCAGATTCGACTGGGCACGGCGCACGGCGTACGCGCTGTGCGGCGACTGGTCGGAGGCGGAAGAACTGGCGCAGAACGCCTTCGTGAAGGCGTATGCGAAATGGCCGAGCATCAGGCGTGAAACGGCGGAGGGCTATGTCCGCACCATCGTGACGCGTCTGTTCCTCGACAGCAGGCGCCGTGGCCGAGGTCGCGAACACCCGGTCGCCGAGCTGCCCGAACTCAGTGTCGGCGGTGGCTTCTCCGATCCCGACGCCCGGCTGAACGCGGCACTGCAACAGGTGGCGCCGAAGCAGCGGGCCGCGCTCGTGCTGCGCTTCGTGCACGACCTGTCCATCGAAGAGACGGCCGCCGAGCTCGGGTGTTCGGTCGGCAACGTCAAAAGTCAGACAGCCAGGGGTTTGGCGACGCTCCGCGAGGCGTACGGCGAACCGGTCAACTCGGAGAGTGCCTGATGAACATCGAAGACGAGCTGCGCGGAGCTCTCGACGTCTCCGCCCCGCCTCCCACGACGACGCTGGACGTGGTCATGAAGCGCGGCCGCCGCCGGGTGTTCGCCCAGCGCGCGGGCGCAGTGCTGGGTGTGTTCGCCGTGGTCGCCGGTATCGGGTTCAGCGCCGCCACGCTGAACCAGGCCGCACCGCCACCCCAGCAGGCCGACCGGCCGGACGCGGGTCCCGCGACCGTGGAGCACGCGACGGGCTGGCCCAGGGTCGACACCGCACCGCAGACCCCGTACAGGACGTGGTCGCCCGCGGCGAGTGCGCCACCGAGCGCGGGGAGGGCTGTGGTCAACATTCCCCTGTGCAACATCAAGGCACCAGCTGTGCCGCGGCCGATGGGTCTCGGAGCGGAGCCGATGGCTCCCGAACTCGTCGCCAAGTGGCGCGGTCGGGTGGAGGAGCTCCTGCCGGAGATGACCATCAGCAAGGTGATCCGCTTTCCGTCCCACACCTTCTACGAGTTCGACGTGTCCGACTCCGGCGGAACCGGAAGCATCAGGATCTGGGCCGGCAGGTTCACCGGTACACCGAAAGCGAGCGCGGACGACGGCCTGTGGGAGACCGGAGACTGCGAGCCCGCCCGGCGGCTCGTCCAGCCGGACGGCTCGGTCATGCAGCTGCACGCGGTGCGGCCGTTCGAACCGTTCCAGACGCTCACCCAGGCGCTCGCCGTGTACCGCAAGGACGGCCTGCTGGTCCAGCTCGAACAGCGCAACTACGGCAGCCCGGACTTCACCGCCGACAACCCGGCGAACCCGGGCGCCACGAGGCGCACCGGCGCCGGGCGTCCGACGCTCCCGCTGAGCGAGGAGCAGTTCTCGAGGCTCGGTCCCGTCTTCGCGGAGTAGGGGCCGGGGTGTGCCGTGCCGGAGGTTCACGTCCGTGCAACCTCCGGCATGGCAACATCTACGGCGTGACTGTTCCAAGCGTGGAGATCGCCGACGTGCCGGCGCAGCTGCCCGAGGGCGCCGTCCTGCTGGACGTGCGTGAGCAGGACGAGTGGGACGCCGGCCACGCACCCGGCGCGCTGCACGTCCCCATGAGCGAGATCGGTGCCCGGCTCGGCGAGGTGCCGAACGACGTGCAGCTCTACGTCGTGTGCCGTGCCGGTGGCCGTTCCGCCCGCGTGACCCAGTACCTCAACGAGAACGGCTGGGAGGCCGTCAACGTCGAGGGTGGCATGCAGCACTGGGAGGCCGCCGGTCGTCCGCTCGAGGGCGGCACCGACGGCATGGCACCCGAGGTCATCTGATCGTGCAACCGCTGCAGCCGATGCGCGTGGACTGGGTGGCGACTCCGCCACCCGGTGCGTACCCGCAGCCGTCGCACCGGTCGCAGCGGCCGTCCTACGGCGGCCCCCCGAACTACCCGGTCACGCCGCGCTGGGGCTTCCCGCTGCTCGCGTGGCGCTGGCCCACGGCCGTGCCGGGCACGGTCGAGCAGACCAACTCGGTCGACAACGTCCGCCGCCTCGGCAAGACCGCGCAGAACTCGCTCTGGGTCGTCGCCTTCGTCGCCCTGTGGGCGGCGGGGTCCGAGATCTGGCGTTACGTGCTGCTCGCGTTGAGCCGGTTCGGCGCTCTGGACGCGAACGTGGTGCTCACGTCGGACGCCATGGTCGTGTCCTCGTGGGCGGTCATGCTCGTCGGCTGGTTGCTCGCACTGGTGCTGGTGCTGCTGTGGATCCGGCGCGCGCGGAACGTGGCCGCGTACCTCGCGGGCTACGGGCCGTCCCGGTCGGGCGTGAACGCACTCCTGCTCCTGCTCGTGCCCTTCGTCAACCTGGTCGTCCCGGGTTCGGTGCTGGCCGAGCTGGAACACGCGGTGGAACGCCGCCCCGTCGGCGAACGCCCCCGGCCGTCGAAGCTCCTGCGCTGGTGGTGGGGCTTCTGGGTCGCGGCGGGGTTGATGTTCTGGATCAACCTGCTGTGGCTGGCCCTCGCGGACAGCACGCAGGCTTTGGCGAACGGCGTGCTGATGCACGCGTTGCAGGACTTCGTGCTCGTCGGCGTCGCGGTGACGACGGCCCTGGTCGTCCGCCGGATCACCACCCTGCTGCTGCCGGTGGACGCCGCGTCCGTCCGGCTGATGCGCGTGGTGGAGGTCAAGGACGCCCCCCAGCCGCCGCTGCGCTCGGTCCGCGCGTCCGGCTCGCCCCGCTGATCTGTTCAGGCGACGTTCGCCCTGGCGGACCTTCCCGCGTTCCCCACCGAGTGCCAGGTTGGAGGAATGCGGACACTCATCGGGGCTCTGGTGATCGCGCTGCTCACACCAGGCGTCGCCCAGGCACACCACCGGGACTTCGACCTCCAGGCACACCGCGGCGGCATCGGCCTGACCGTCGAGAGCACGCTCAAGGCGTTCGGCAAGGCGCTCGAACTCGGCGTGACGACCCTGGAACTCGACCTGCAGATCACCAGGGACGGCCGCGAGGTCATCACCCACGACCGCAGGACGAACCCGGCGAAGTGCCTCGACACCGCGCCCGCGTTCCCCGGCGACCCCGCGTTCCCGTACGTCGGCAAGTACGTGAAGGACCTGACGTTCGCCCAGGTGCGGACGCTCGACTGCGGCAGCACGAGGTGGTCGCAGTACCCGGACCAGGAACTCTCGCCGGGCGCCCGCATGCCCACCCTGGCCGAGCTCTTCGACCTCGCGCGCGAGCACCGCGCGTGGGGCGTCCGCTTCAACATCGAGACCAAGGTCGAGGCCGCGGCCCCGCACGAGACCGCGCCGCGCGAGCAGTTCGTGCAACGCGCCGTCCGGGAGATCCGCCGCTCGGGCTTCATGCCGAACATCACCGTCCAGTCCTTCGACTGGGGCACCCTGATGCGGCTGCGCGAGGTCGAGCCGCGCATCCCGCTGGTGGCGCTGACGCAGCCGGAGATGCTGCGGCCGGGCTCGCCGTGGACGGGCGGCCTCGAACTCGCCGACTTCGGCGGCAGCGTGGCGAAGGCGGTGAAGAGCTTCGGTGCCAAGGCCCTGTCACCGGTGCACGGGAACCCGCAGAACGGCAAGGTCGGCGACCCCGGCTACATCCCGTTCACCACCAGGGAACTCGTGGCGGACGCCCACCGCCACGGGCTGAAGGTGATCCCGTGGACGGTGAACGACCCGGCGACGATGCACAAGCTGATCGACGACGGGGTGGACGGCATCATCACCGACTACCCGGACCGCTTGCGCACCGTCGTGAAGGAGCGCGGGTTCAAGCTTCCCAAGCGCTACCCGGAGCGCTAGTTGTATTGCCCTGAGAGGTTCGGAACGCGGCTGGCGGGTGGTTGGCCTTTGAGTGCGGTGTGACCGCGGTGGTGATTGTAGGTGTGGAGCCACTGC
>NZ_JBFBAW010000015.1:0-57055 GCF_040682435.1 Lentzea sp. NPDC051208
GTTTCCGGCCCAGAGCCGGATCGGTTTTGGTCTGCACTGAAGCCACAGGGCCGTTCAGGGCTTCCGGGAACGCGCCGCGGCGAACCTGGCCGCCGCCTCGCGCAGATCCACGACGGGCGGCGGGTAGTCCAGCGCCTTCCGTTCCTCGTCGGGCAGCGTCCACGGTTCGTGGACGTGCTTTGGTTCCACCGCGGCAAGTTCGGGCACGTAACGCTTGACGTAGGTGCCGTCCGGGTCGTAGCGGTGAGCCTGGGCCAGCGGGTTGTGCACGCGGTTAGGGCGGGTGTCGGTGCCCGTGCCGGCCACCCACTGCCAGTTCATCTGGTTGTTCACCAGGTCGCAGTCCACCAGCAGGTCGACGAAGTGCTGGGCGCCCAGCCGCCAGTCCAGGTACAGGGTCTTGCACAGGAAGCTCGCCGCGATCAGGCGGGCCCGGTTGTGCATCCAGCCCTCCCGGACGAGCTGGCGCATCGCCGCGTCGACGATCGGATAGCCGGTGCGGCCGTCCCGCCACGCTGCGAAGTCCTGGTCCGAGCGCCGCCAGCGGTCGTTCCGGGTGCGGTAGTCCTTCGTGGCCGACTCGGGACGGGCGGCCAGCACCTGGTGGTGGAAGTCGCGCCACGCGAGTTGGCGGGTGTACGCGCGGGCACCTTCGGACGCGGTGCCGGCGCGGTCCAGCAGTTCGGTCACCGACACCGTGCCGAAGTGCAGGTGCGGTGACAGGTGCGAGGTGGCGTCGTCGGCCAGTGCGTCGTGCAGGTCTGCGTAGTCGTCCACGCCGGTGCGCACCCAGTTCGCCATCAGCTTGCGTCCGACGGTCTCACCGCCTGAGGCCAGGTCCGGTGACGGGGTGCCGTCGTGGAGCCTGCCCGGCGGCTCACCGCTGATCTCGGGCAAGGTCAGCCGCGGCGCGCGCAGGACGCCTCGGCGGTGCACGGTCTCCCACTTGCGGAAGTACGGGGTGAACACCGCGAAGTGGTCACCACCGCCGGACGGGGTGAGGGACAGCGGCGGGACGGCGTTGATCGACGCGTCGTGCACGCGCAGGTCCACCCCCAGCGCCTCCAGGGATTCCTCACGGCGGCGGGCGTACCGGCTGACGTCGGCGGCGAGGTGGATCTCGGTGACGTCGTGGGCGCGGACGATCCTGGCGACCTCGTCGACGATCTTTCCCTTGCGCAACACCAGTTTTCCGCCGCACTCCCGCAGCGACCGGTCCAGGTCGGCCAGGCAGTCGGACAGGAACGCGGCGCGGTTGGCGTTGAAGAACGCCGACGAGACGATCGCGTCGTCGAGCACGAACAGAGGGATGCACCGGTCCGCCGCGGCCGCGGCGTGCAGCACCGGGTTGTCGTGGACCCGCAGGTCACGGGTGAACAGGGCGATCGACGTCGTCACCGGTGAGCGGTACCCGACGGCCCGGCTCGGCAACCGCGACGTCATGCGTTCGTGGACGGACGGTTGCGCCCACCCGGAAGTGGGCACGTCATGCGGGTGACGACCGACGAAGACGGGCAGCCGACGAGGTGCCTCGTGATGGGCGCGACCGGGCACCTCGGGTCGCGCCTCGTGCCCGAGTTGCTCAGGCACGGCCACCAGGTGGCCGTGCTGGTGCGCGACAGTGCGCAGGCGGCGCAGTTCGCCACCAGGGTGATGGTGCACGCCGGTGATGCCACGGACCCGCACGCGGTCCGGGAAGCGTTGGCGGGCAACGACATCGTGTACTTCCTCGTGCACTCGCTGGACCGGCCGGACTTCGCGGGCGTCGACGCCGAGGCCGCCGCCGTGCTGGCCGGGGCGGCGGCGGACGCGGCGGTGCGGCAGATCGTCTACGTCGGCGGACCGCGCCCCGGCTCCCCCGGCGTGTCCGCGCACCTCGCCTCACGGGCCGAGGTCGGCGACGTCCTGGCCGCGGGGCGGGTGCCCGCACTCGTGCTGCAGGCGTCGATGATCATCGGTGCCGGCTCGGCGAGCTTCGAGCTGCTGCGGTCGTCCGCGCGGCTCACGCCGTGGGTGCCGGTGCCGTCGTGGATGCGCAACACCAGCAGGCCGGTCGCGGTCGCGGACGTGGTGCACTTCCTGGTTGCCGCGGCGGACCTCCCGGAACCGGTCGGCGGCGTGTTCGACGTGCCGGGCCCGGAGCGGCTGAGCTACCTGGAGCTGGTGCAGCGGTGTGCGCGCGTGCTGCGGCTCCCGGTGCGGCTGCCGGTGCCCGCCCCCTTCTGGTCGCACAAGCTCGCCGCACAGGTCGCCGGACTGGTGACCCCGGTGCGCGCGGCGGTCGCGGAACCGCTGTTCGCGTCGCTGGAGCACGACCTCGCGGCGGACGGTCCACTCGCCACCGACGTGCTGCCCGCACCACCCGGCGGCATGACCAGCGTCGACAACGCCATCCGCGCCGCGACGGAACCGGAGGCCGAGAAGGACGGTGGCGAGGTGTTCACCGAGGAACGGACGGTGCTGACCGAGGCGTCACCGGAAGACGTCTGGCGCACCGTGAACACGTTGGGCGGCAAGGACGGCTGGCACACCATCCCTCTCGTGTGGACGGTCCGGGGTGCGATCGACCACCTGCTCGGCGGCATCGGGCTGTACCGCGGCCGGGCACCCGAGGTCGGCGAAGGCGACGTGGTCGACTTCTGGACCGTCGTGCACCGCGACGACGAGGCGAGGCAGCTGGTGTTGCGGGCGGACATGAAGATGCCCGGCCGCACGCTGCTCGACATGCGCGTGGATCGCGAGGGTGATCGCACGCGGTATCGGCAGAAGATCACGTTCACCGCCGACGGCCTGCTGGGCCAGCTGTACTGGGTGGCGCAGAAGCCGTTGCACGACGTCGTGTTCGCCGCGATGGCGCGCGGGATCGTCCGGAAGGCGTCTGCGGCATGATCTGCCCATGCGCAGCTCACTGTTCAACCACGAGGAGCGGGCCGTCGAGCCCGGAAGCTTCCAACTGCAGAACGAACGCATGCTCAAGGTGGACCTCACCGGCAGCGGCGGGTTCTTCTACGCCAAGCAGGGATCGATGGTCGCCTACCAGGGCGACGTCGACTTCGCCTACGAGGGCAGCGGTGGTCTCGGCAAGCTGTTCAAGAAGGCCTTCACCGGTGAGGGCATGTCGCTGATGAAGGTGTCGGGCAGCGGCGACGTCTTCCTCGCCCAGGACGCCGACGAGATCTTCGTGCTGTACCTGGAGGACGAGGGCGTCACGGTCAACGGCAAGAACGTGCTCGCCTTCGACAGCACCCTCAAGTGGGACATCAACCGCACCGAAGGCGCGTCGATGCTCAGCGGCGGTCTGTTCAACACCACGTTCACCGGCACCGGCGCGCTGGCCATCACCGCCTACGGCACCCCGGTCGTGCTGAACGTGGACCAGCCGACGTTCGTCGACATGCAGTCCGCCGTCCTGTGGTCCACCTCGCTGCAGTCCACGATCCGCAAGACGGCCAAGCTCGGTGCCGTCATCGGCCGCGGCTCCGGTGAGGCGTACCAGCTCGCGTTGTCGGGTCAGGGCATCGTCGTGGTGCAGGCCTCGGAAGGCCACCCCGTCCCGACCGCGCAGTAGTGCTCAGGCGAACGCAGCCGAGGACACTTCTCGGCTGCGTCGCTCATCGGACGCGGTCTCCGGCGATCCACAGTCCGGCGATGTTCCGCGTGGCCGTGAGGTCGCCGTCGACCAGGAGCAGATCCGCGCGCTTCCCTGCCGCGATCACCCCGCGGTCGCCGAGGCCGAAGACCTGTGCGGGCAAGGAAGTCGCACTCGCGAGCGCTTCGCCCGGAGTCAGACCTGCGGCAATCAGGAGTTCGAGCTCGTGGTGCATCGACTCGCCGTGCTTCGGGGCGAACGGCGCTCCGGTCGCCGAGTTCGAGTCCGTCCCGGCCAGCAACCGGATGCCGGAGTCGTGGAACGCGGTCACCGTGTCGCGCGCGTGCTCGTAGCGGAAACCGGCGCCGGCGAACAGCTTCGCGGTGCCTTCCATCATCGTCAGCGTCGGCACCGACACCATCCCGATCTCTCGCATCCGCGCGATGGTGTCGTCGTCGAGGACGGCGTCGAGCGGCGCGTGCGTGCTGACGTCCGCACCGGACTCCACGGCGACGCGGAACGCGCCCGTCGTGACGGAGTGCGCGACGACGAGGAGGTCGTGTTCGTGAGCGGCCTGCACGAGGGCGTTCACGGTCGCCTGGTCCATGCCCTCGGGCGGTGCGGCCTCGGTGACGATCTTGATGTAGTCGGCGCCGTCGGCGACGCGCCGGTCGACGAACGCCCGCGCCTCGTCCGGGCCGGTCACGATCCCCTCCGCCGGAAAGCCCGGCATCCGCGCGTGGTGACCGCCCCGCGCGACCACCGGGATCGTGGCGCTCAGGATCTGCGCCACGCCTCTCTGCCGCCGCATCTCATCGACGAACGCGAGCGGCCAGGCGCCCATGTCCAGCCCCGTCGTGACGCCCCAGCGGGCGAGGTCCTCAAGATCCGCCCGGCCGCGCACGGTGTGCACGTGCGCGTCGATCAGGCCCGGCAACAGCACGCCTCCCGCCGCGTCGGCGACCGTGTCGGCCGCGGCGGTGTCGTCCGCGAGGACCGACTCCCCGAACACCACCCGCCGGGGCTCGCTCACCACCGAGCCGTCGAACACCCGGACGTTCTCGATCGCCGTCGTCATCGCGCCTCCCAATTTAGCTTTTACAAAAGCTATCACGAAAGGCGTCTGATAGGATCCAGGCATGTCCGCGCTGTCACTCGCCCAGCACGCCGTCAGGCTGCAAACGTTGCTGGAGCGGCACATCACCGAGGTGCTCAAGAAGCACGGACTGTCCCGCAGCGAGCTCGACGTGCTGGGAGCCCTGGCCTCGTGCGGTGATGCCGGCGCACGCCCGCAGGAGCTCTCCTCACAGCTGCTGCTCACCACCGGCGGCATCAGCAACATCCTGCGCAGGCTTCAGAACGACGGGCACATCACGCGCGAGGCGAACCGCACCGACGCACGAAGCAACATCGTGCGCCTCACCCCGCAAGGACTTGACGTCGCGCGAGAGGCCGGGACGGCCGTCACCGAGGTGATCAGCCGGGTCCTCGCCCCCGCCGATCGATCCGTGATCGACACCGCCGCCGAACTCCTGCACCAGGTCCTCGTCGCCCTCGACGAGGACTCACCGGTGCACCGCGACCTCACCCCCTGACGCCCGCGCCGCACGCGCGGCCAGTTCGGCGAAGGCGCCACGCAGTTCCGGTGGCCCGACGACCTCGATCTCGGCGTCGAAGCGCGCCAGCCGGGCGGCGAGCGCGGCCCACGACCAGGAACCGGCCACCAGCCTCGTCCTGGCAGGAGCCACCTCCTCGGCGGTGCCGTCTCCCGCGAACAGCGCCACCTCGGCCAGTGGAAGGCCGAGAACGACCTCGCCCCGGCAAGGCCAGGCGTCGGCACCGGCGGAGCCCTTGAACCGGGCGGACAGGAACGCCGCGACGTCGCCGCCGGGCACCTCCCGCCGGGTGAAACGGGGACCGGTGGGCACGCGGAGCGTCATCCGGTCCACGCGGTAGGTGCGCCAGTCCTGCCGTTCGCCGCTCCACCCGAGGAGGTACCAGCGGCCGCTCCGGACGACGAGGTGGTGCGGCTGCACGCGCCGAGGGGGTTGCGGCTCGGCGTCGTCCGGGCGGCCCGGCGAGTGGTAGTCGAACCTCAGCTCCTCCCGGTTGCGGATGGTGCTGCTCAAGGTGAGCAGCACCTCGGTGTCCACCCGAGGGGACGTTGCGCCGGCCGCGGTGATCTCCAGCGCGTCGACGCGGCGGCGCAGCCGGGACGGCATCACCTGACGCACGGTCACCAGGGCTCGTGCGGCGGCTTCCTCGATGCCGGCGCCCGCGCTCACCGCGATCCGCAGCGCCACGGCGAGCGCGATGGCCTGCTCCTCGTCGAACAACATCGGTGGCATCTGACTGCCGGCTTCGAGCCGGTAGCCGCCGTCGGGTCCCTTGACCGCGTGCACGACGTAACCGAGCTCGCGCAGCCTGTCGACGTCACGGCGCACCGTCCGTTCGCTGACGGCCAGGCGCTCGGCGAGCAGGCCCCCCGGCCAGTCGCGGCGCGCCTGCAGCATCGACAGCAGCGCCAGCAGGCGCGCGGAGGTGGTCGTCGAGGAAGCCGTCGGCATGGTCCTGAGTCTGGCAGGAGAAGCGGACGTTCTCTGTCCTCTACCGCTGACATCGTGGTTCTTGTCGCCGGAGCCCTCCGGCGGCGAGAACCACTCGTGAAGGACCGGACACCATGTCGCTCAACGCAGTCGCCCACCTCAACTTCCGCGGCCAGGCCGGGGAGGCCCTGGAGTTCTACCGGTCGGTGTTCGGCGGACAGGCCACCATCGCCACCTACGCCGACTTCGGCATGCCCGCCGACCTGCCCGGCGCCCGGAACGTGGTCTTCGGCCAGGTCGTCGCGGACAACGGCTTCCGGGTCATGGCCTACGACGTGCCCGGCGAGAACGTCCCGTTCGTGCAGGGCGAGCCCACCACGCACCGGGCGAACGGCACCACGATCACCACGGAGCCGTTCTTCCTCTCCGTGCGCGGCGACTCCGTCGAGGAGGTCGCCACCCTGTGGAAGGGCCTCGCCGAGGGCGCCGCGGTGATCGAGGAGTTCGGCCCCGCGCAGTGGGCGCCGGGCTTCGGCATGCTCACCGACCGGTTCGGCGTGACGTGGATCCTCGACGTCGCGGCCGACCACGCGTGAGTTCCTAGAACGCCGTCAGGATCTGGTGGTTCCACCACAGGTCGAGCTTGTCGAGGGTGTCGATGTCGCCCGGCTTCTTCAGCGTGCCGATGGTGAGGCTCCTGGTGTCGACCCACCAGACCTGGGCGGTGCCGCCGTCGAGGAAGCAGGTGGTGTACTCGTTCGGCAGCGGGCCGGCGGTGTCGCGGTAGAAGAGCGCGTAGTGGATGGGGTCGGACTTCGGCCGGCACCCGCCGCGCTCGTCCATCCGCGGGATGCCCCGGCTCGTGACCAGTGCCAGGAAGAACGCGTTCTGCTTGGCCTGGTCGGCGAACAGCCGGAACTCGGCCTCGGCGGGCGGTGGGGCCCACGGGTCCTGGACGGTCACGGTGGTGCAGCGGACGGTGGCGACCGTGTCCTTGTCGAGAGCGATGGGCGCGCAGGACTTGGCGCTCTGGTAGACGGTCGGCAAGGCGGCCATCAGCGCGTCGTCCTGCGGCGTCCGCGTCCGGGTGGCGCTCGTGGTCGCGGTGGCGGTCGTCGTCGTGGTCGTGCTGGTCGGGGTGCTGCTGGACGTGCCGGACCCGAGGGTCTTGTCGCCGTTCCCGATGATCAGCACCGTCGTGACCAGCCCGGCCACGACCGCGAGGGCGCCGGCGGCGAGGGCGACCCGCTTGGCGGGGCCGGACCTGGTACGGGTTCGGGGGTACGGCAGCGGGTTCACGGCCTGTTGCGGGCCGGTCGTGATGTGCTGGGCCGGTGCCCAGGGCTGGGGTGTGGGTGTGGACGGCTGGGGGAACTGCGGGCGGCCCTGCGGAACCGGCGCGACGGGCCGTGGCCAGCCTGCCGGGGGTGCGACCTGCCCGCCTGGCGGGGTCGGAGGTGCGGGCTGTCCCGCGGGAGAGATCGCGCCGCCGACCAGCCCACCTGGCGGAGTCGGTGCCACGTACCCACCCGGCGGGGTCGCGGGTGCGACGTGCCCACCCGGCGGGGTCGGAGGGGCGGGCTGTCCCGCGGGAGAGATCGCGCCGCCGACCAGCCCACCTGGCGGAGTCGGTGCCACGTACCCACCTGGCGGAGTCGGTGCTACCTGCCCGCCCGGCGGGGTCGCAGGTGCGGCGTGCCCACCCGGCGGGGTCCGAAGGGCGGGCTGTCCCGCGACCGGAGTCGCGCCGCCGATCAGCCCGAGTGGTCCGGCGGACGCGGCCAGTGCCTCGGCCGCCGCCCGTGCGAACGCGCCCGCCGTGGCGTAGCGGTCGGCCGGGTTCTTGGCCATGCCCTTGGCGATGACCTCGTCCAGCGCCGCGGGAACAGCCGGGTTCAGCGGGGACGCCTTGGGCGGTGCCTCGTTGAGGTGCGCCCAGATCTGGGCGGCGGTGCCGTCGGCGGTGAACGGACGGCGGTTCGTCAGGCAGGCGAACAGGACGCACGCCAGGGCGTACACGTCCGCGCGGCCGTCCACCGGGCCGCTCTCGAAGCGTTCCGGGGCCATGTAGTCGAGGGTGCCGACCACGGAGCCGGACGCGGTCAGGCTCGTCGCGGCCGGTGAGACGCTGCGGGCGATGCCGAAGTCCACCAGGTACACGAAGTCGCCGGAGGTCACGAGGACGTTCGAGGGCTTCACGTCGCGGTGCACGAGACCGTCTGCGTGCGCGGCGTCCAGGGCGCTCGCCACCTGGTCGACGATGCGCACGGCCCGTGCCGGTTCGACGGTGCCCTCGCGGATCACGTCCGACAGGTCGGCGCCCTCCACCAGCCGCATGTCGAGGTAGAGGCGGTCGTCGATCTCGCCGTAGGCGTGGATGGGGATGACGTGCGGTTCGCGCAGCCGGGCGACGATCTGCGCCTCGCGGCGGAAGCGGGCTCGGTAGTCCTCGTCGTCGTGGTAGCCGGGCGACAGCCTCTTGAGCGCCACGAACCGGTCGTGCGCCGTGTCGTAGGCCCGGTGCACCTCGCCCATCCCGCCGCGACCGAGCAGCTGCTCGATCCGGTACGGCCCGAACGTCTCCTGCGTCATCGTCCTCGTGTCCCGCGCGTCTCGTCCGTTCGAGTCGACGCGCGCCGGCCGCCGCGCGTTCCACCGGAGTGCAGCCTACAAATCCGCGTGCCCGCCGGTTCGCGCAGGACGCGGTCACACGTTCGGCCGTTGTGCCGGGCGGCCGGGTGGGTGAGGGTTCGGCGGTGGCGATCAAGAAGCGGCGCGCCGGTGGGGTCTCGGGTCGGGTCCGGCGGGGGTGGGAGGTGGTCACCACCTCGCTGGCGCTGCTGACCGGCGTTTACCTGATCCTCACCACGATCGAGCCGACCCGGATCGTGCTGGAGCGCTACGTCGGCAAGCTCGACCTGCAGGGACTCGTCGCGCTGGTCGCGGTGATGCTGGAGATCGCCACCATTGCGATCTACCAGCACGGCAGGGATGTCCGTGAGTTGAAGGCCCTCGTGACCGAACGCGAACGGCAGGACGTCACGCACTCCCTCACCGACGTGCTGGCGGCCACGGGACAGCCCGGCATCGGGCGGCGGGCCCGGCGGCTGGAGGTGCTGGGGCTGACGCTCAACACCACGTGGCCCGCACTGGCCACGTGGCTCACCTCGGGCGAACGGCCGCACGGCTGGCACGTCACGCTGTACGGCCTGGATCCGGACTTCGTCGCGCGGTCCGGCGAACTGCCCGCCGAGTGGGCCGGCGAGGCGCGGCGCAGCCAGGAGCGCATCCGGTCGTTCCTCACCGAGGAGGCCGACGAACTGGCCCGGCGGCGGATCACCGTGGAGCTGCGGGCCTACGCGTGCGTGCCGATCGTGCACGGCTTCCGGTTCGGCGACGGCACGGTGTTCCTGTCCTACCTGCAGTGGACGGAGAACGGGCGCATCCGGCCGTTCGAGTTCTACGACCGGATCGGCACCGACGACCGCTCCCCTCGCGCGGGGCACTACCGGGACCTGTTCGACAGCTGGCTGCACCGGGCAGTCACCAAACAGGTCCGCCCGGCGGGGTCACCGGACGGGCAGCGGCAGGACGCGCGCCAGCACGGGCACCGTGGCGGCGGCGACGACGGTGTGCATCGCGATCAGCGCGACTGAGTTCACCACGGAGGCGCCTCCCGCGAGGATGCCGAGGTCGGGAATCCACGAGAGCACGACGACGACCGGCACGAGGACGCGCAGCACTCGCCGCGGGTCGCGGGCGAAGCGGCGCACGAGGTACCAGCCGAGCGTGCCGAGCAGGACGCCGATCACCGTGGCGGGCGCGTACTCCGCGAGAGCGAGGCCCATGCGTTCGGTGCCCGCCGGGACGAACCTGCCCGCGACGAAGGCGATCAGGGCGTTGACCGCGATCGAGACCACGGCGGAACCCAGGAGACCGACGACGACCTCTCCGGTGCTGGGCGCGAGAACTGAGGAGCGAGCCGGGAAGCTGGTGTCGGCCATGGGCCCGTCCTTCGGTAGGCTGAATTGCAAGCGGTCACTTGCAAACAAGGTAGCCATCCGGTCACGCTGATGCAAGTGCTCACTTGCATACATCGAGGAGGGTGCGTGGCCGGCCGGGTGACCGACGAGACGGTGTTCGACGCGGCGCTGGCGGTGATCGCCGAACAGGGGTACGAACGGGCGACCACCCGCGCGATCGCCGACGCCGCCGGGATCAACGAGGCGACGCTGTTCCGCCGGTTCACCTCCAAGCAGAACCTGCTGCGGCAAGCCGTGCGCAGCAACTTCACGGGCTTCGCCCTCGACCTCGACGCACCGGGCGACGACGTGACCGCCGACCTCGTCACGATCGTGAGCTACTACTCCCGGCTCTACGAGACGCGCGGTGGCGTGGTGCTCACCCTGATGCGGGAGGCGAAGTTCAGCCCGGAGGTGGCCGCGGTCCTCACCGAACCGGAGAAGCTGCTGGAACGGGTCGACGCGGTGATCCTGCACCACCAGCGACGAGGCGCCCTCGTCGTCGAGCCACCGCGACACACGTTCTTCGCGCTGGTCGGACCGGTGATGATGCGGGCCATCGCGCGGCGGGTGGACCAGCGGGCCACCCAGACGCCCGCCGATCCCGAGACCGTGGTGCGCCGGTTCCTCGCCGGACACCGGCCGGGCTGAGGCGTCGCTACTCGGGCAGGACGGAGGCCATGGCGGCGAGGAGTTCCTCGGGGGACTCGACCTGCGGCAGGTGGCCGGTGCGGGGAAGCAGCGTGAACGTCGCCGACGGGATCGCGGCCGCGCAGGCCTTGCCGTAGGCGGGATCGACGATGCGGTCGCTCTCGCCCCACAGCACGTGGACGGGGATCTTCACGTCGGCGAGCCGGCCGAGCAGCGAGGGGTCCGACATGGACGGTCCGGCGTAGCCGATGAGCGCCCGCACGTCCGGACTGGGGCCCGTGCCGCCCGCGGGTGGCACGGGCAGCTTGGCGGGGTCGTGGAACGAGAACGAGCGGATCTCGGCGGCGCTCAGGCCGCGGACGTCGGTCATGGGGTGGCCGTCGACCACGACGCCGATCCCGTTGACGATCACCGCGGCGCTGACGCGCGGGCTCGCGCACAGCGCGATCTCGGCGGCCAGCCAGCCACCGAACGAGTTGCCGACCACCACGACGTCCGTGAGGTCCTGCTCGTCCAGCATCGCGACGTAGTACCGCGCCAGCTCGCGGACGCCGGTCAGTCCGGCCGGTGTGGGGGTGCCGCCGAACCCGGGATGGGTGGGCGCCAGCACCTCGGCTTGGGTGCGGTCGGCCAGCAACGCGGCGAACGCGGTCATCGTGGAGGCGCCGCCCCCGCCGTGCAGGAGCAGGTACGCCTGAGTCATATAAGCAAACTTAGATAAGGAGGCTTATATAAGCAAGATTCGTTAAGCTGACCGGCGTGAAGCACCGTCCAGCCGACGTCGCGCTCGCCGTGAAGCGCCTGCAGCACCGCCACCACCGCGCACTGAGCCAGGCACTGGCGCCGCTCGGACTGTCCCTGGTGCAGTGGGACACCCTGCGCCACCTGGACCGCCGGCCGGACGCCTCGCTGCACGACCTCGCGGTGCTGACGTTCCAGACCGACCAGTCGTTCGGCTCACTGGCGGTGCGCATGGCCGATCGCGGGCTGATCGAGCGGGTTCCGGGTCCGGGACGAGCCGTGCGCCACCGCCTCACCGAAGAGGGCGCCCGGCTGCGAGCCGAGGGGCAGGCCCTGGCCGACGGCATCGTCGAGTCGTCGTTCAGCCGGCTGTCGGCCGCGCAGCTCGACCACCTGGGCGATCTGCTGCAGACCGCGCTCGGGAGCGACCAGGACTGACGTCAGTCCTTTGTGGACACTGACGGCGTTTGTCGTGACGGCTGTTCGGGTGGTTTCTCGTCGCCACACTCGATGTTCATTTCGTTGCTCATTGACAGATCGCGCGCGGACTCGACACGCTGCACCTCCCTGTGATCGAAAGGTGCCGCTTGTCATGAAGCTCCGTTTCGTCTTACCGGTCCTCGCCCTGCTCTCCGCCGTGGTCGTCACCCCTGCCGCGGCAGCGGAGGCGGACCCCGTGTCGGCCGCCGACGCCTGCTACACCTGGGGACGCACCCTGTCGGAGGGAGCGTCGGGCGAGGACGTGCGCCAGCTGCAGATCCGGGTCGCCGGCTACCCCGGTTACGGCGGCGTGCTGGGTCTCGACGGGCAGTTCGGGCCCGCCACCAAGGCGGCCGTGACCCGGTTCCAGCAGGCCTACGGCCTCGGCGCCGACGGCATCGCCGGGTCCGCGACGTTCTCGAAGCTCTACGCGTTGCAGGACAACGACTGCACGCCGATCAACTTCTCCTACGACGAGCTGAACAACTGCAACTCCGACTGGTCGGGCGGCAACGTCTCGGCGGCGACCGCACGCGCCAACGCCCTGGTGTCCATGTGGAAGTTGCAGGCGATGCGGCACGCCATGGGAGACAGGCCGATCGACGTCAACGGCGGCTTCCGCAGCGTCTCGTGCAACAACGCCGTCGGCGGCGCGTCCGGAAGCCGGCACCTCTACGGCGACGCCGTCGACCTGGGCGCCGGAGCGCAGGGCTTCTGCGCGCTGGCGAAGCAGGCCCGCAACCACGGCTTCAACGAGATCCTCGGCCCGGGCTACACCGGCCACAACGACCACGTGCACGTCGCGCACAAGTCCAGCCGCTTCTGGTCCGCACCGAGCTGCGGCATCTAGTCACACGTCACCGACACGACGGCTCCCGCGCGGGAGCCGTCGTTCACTCCCCCGCCGCCTGCGCCCGCGGGGGCACCGCGAACCACTCCAGCTCGGCGGCGAGCATGCCGAGCTGGAACCTCGACTGCACGCCGAGCATCGACTGCAGGCGTGCGATGCGCCGGTTCAGGGTGCGCAGACTGACGTCCAGCTCGCGCGCGATCGCGCGGTCGGTCGCGCCGGTGCGCATGAGCCACAGCAGGCGCTGAGTCGCCATCGTGGGCTCCTGGCCCACGGTCAGGTGGGAGACCACCCCCGGTGTTACGCGGGTCACAGTCATTGGGCGACTGTATGTCGGACTATTGGCGGCCGTCAATCAAAAGTCCGTACTTAGCTGTCAAATGGCGCGCATCTTCAGGATGAAAGCCGCCATTACCGGGGCATGCGTGATCGCTGCCCCTCGGCGGGACAGGTATCCGTGGAAGCGACGCGCCTAGGTGGCGCTGGAGGAAAGCCGCACTTCAGGCACGGCGCTACCGGCGGCGACCTCGCCCAGCCGCGCGTCCAGCACCTCGGGTGACAGCACGTGCCGCACGACCATGGCCGCCGCGCCCAGGGCACCGGCGGTCACACCGGCACCCGACGCGACGATGCGGAGGTTCTCCGTGGCCAGCGGCAGCGAGCGGCGGTAGATCGACTCGCGCACGCCCGCCAGCAGCATCTCGCCCGCCTCCGCGAGGAGGCCGCCGATGACCACGAGCGACGGGTTGAACATGCTCACGCAGCCGGCGAGGACCTCGCCGATGTCCCTGCCCGCCTGTCGCACGACGCGGCCCGCCTCGAGGTTGCCGGCCCGGACCAGGGCGACCACGTCGGCCGTCGAGTCCGCGGGGTGGCCCAGGTCGCGCAGCTTCGCGGCCAGTGCGGGGCCGGCGGCGACCGCTTCCAGGCAGTCGGTGTTGCCGCAGCGGCAGACCGCCTCACCGCCCTGCGGCACCCTGATGTGGCCGAGGTCGCCCGCGGCACCCGCCGCGCCGCGGTGCAGGACGCCGTTGCTGATCAGGCCGGCGCCGATGCCGGTCGCCGCCTTCACCACGATCATGTGCCGCACGTCCGGGTGCGAGGCGGTGTGCTCGCCCAGGGCCATGAGGTTGACCTCGTTGTCGACCAGGACCGGCACGCCGAACTCCGCCGCGATGGCCGCGGGGACGTCGAAGCCGTCCCAGCCCGGCATGATCGGCGGGTTGTTCGGGCGGCCGGTGGAGTGCTCGACCGGGCCGGGCAGGCCGATGCCGACGCCCGCGATCTCCGCGGCGTCGACGGTCAGCAGCAACGAGCGCCAGGTCGTGACGAGGAGCGGGAGTATGGCCTCCGGGCCGTCGGCCACGTCGAGGTCCACCTGCTCGACGGCCAGCAGCTGACACGCCAGGTCGGAGATCGCGACGGTGGCGTGGGTGGCGCCCACCTCGGCCGCGAGCACGAGGTGGGCGGAGGGGTTGAAGCCGAACCTGCCGGCCGGACGGCCGCCGGTCGACTCCCCCGTGCCGCTGCCGGTCACCAGCCCGGCGGCCACCAGCAGGTCGAGCCTGGCGCGCACGGTGGAACGGGCGAGGCCGGTCGCGGCCACGATCTCCGCTCGGGTGCGCGGGCTGCCGTCCATCAGCATGCGCAGCACTGCGGCCGGCGAACCCGCCTCGACACCCAAGGTGCTCTCCATCGAACAATTGTCACATCGGCAGGGGAAGGTGCTTCGCGGTCGTCACCCGCTAGGGCCTGTATCGAAGTCTGGTTCGATGAGGGTCGCGCTTGAGGTGGTTCCTGGTGGTGCGGGCGAACGGCCTGCGTACCGGTGTTGTACGTGGGCCGTTCGGCCGTGCCGCCAGGGGCCGCCTCGGGCCCGGCTGTCGCGGATCAGACTTCGATAGAGGCCCTGGAGCTGAACGCGGCGTCGAACGAGGCCGACGGCGGGTCGAAGGCGTTGCGGCGGATGAACTCCAGCGCCTCGGGGGCACCGGTGAGCCGGTCCATCCCCGCGTCCTCCCACTCGACGCTGATCGGGCCGGAGTAGCCGATGGTGTTGAGCATCCGGAACGACTGCTCCCACGGCACGTCACCGCGTCCGGTCGAGACGAAGTCCCAGCCGCGCCGCGGGTCCGCCCACGCCAGGTGCGAGCCGAGGCGCCCGTTGCGGCCGTTACCGACCTGGCGCCGGGCGTCCTTGCAGTCGACGTGGTAGATCCGGTCGCGGAAGTCCCACAGGAACCCGACCGGGTCGAGGTCCTGCCAGACGAAGTGCGACGGGTCCCAGTTGAGGCCGAACGCGGGCCGGTGCCCGATCGCCTCCAGCGCCCGGACGGTGGTCCAGTAGTCGTAGGCGATCTCGGACGGGTGGACCTCGTGCGCGAACCGCACGCCCACCTCGTCGAACACGTCCAGGATCGGGTTCCAGCGGTCGGCGAAGTCCTGGTAGCCCGCGTCGATCATCGAGGCGGGCGCCGGCGGGAACATCGCGACGGCCTTCCAGATCGACGAGCCCGTGAAACCGACGACGGTGTCGACGCCGAGCCTGGCCGCGGCCCGCGCGGTCGCCTTCATCTCCTCCGCCGCCCGCTGCCGCACCCCCTCGGGGTCGCCGTCACCCCAGTTGCGGGCGGACAGGATGCCCTGGTGCCGCTCGTCGATGGGGTCGTCGCAGACGGCCTGGCCGGTGAGGTGGTTGGAGATCGCCCACACCTTCAGGTCGTGCTTGGCGAGGATCGCGAGCCGGTCCGCGACGTAGTCGTCGTCCTCCGCGGCCCGCCACGGGTCGAGGTGGTCGCCCCAGCAGGCGATCTCCAGGCCGTCGTAGCCCCAGCCGGAGGCCAGCCGGGCGACCTCTTCGAACGGCAGGTCGGCCCACTGGCCCGTGAACAGCGTGATCGGACGTGCCATCTCCGGTCTCCCCTTCTCAAACCTGCTGCCACGTGCGGGATTCGGCGCTGGCCTCGACGGCGGCGAGGACCTGCTGCACCCGCAGTCCGTCGGCGAACGTCGGCGTGGGGTCGGTGCCCGCGGCCACCGCCCGCACGAAGTCGACGGCCTGGTGGGTGAACGCGTGCTCGTAGCCCAGGCCGTGCCCTGCCGGCCACCACGCGCCCACGTACGGGTGCTCCGGCTCGGTCACCATGATCCGGCGGAAGCCCGCGACGGCGGAGTCCTCGGTGCCGTCGAAGAACTCCAGCACGTTCATGTCCTCGAAGTCGAACGCCAGGCTGCCCTTCGAGCCGTTGATCTCGATGCGCAGCGCGTTCTTGCGGCCGTTGGCGAAGCGCGTGGCCTCGAACGAGCCGAGCGCGCCGCCGGCGAAGCGCGCCAGGAACAGCGCGGCGTCGTCCACGGTGACGGGACCGGTCTGCCCGGTCGCGGCGGTACCGGACAGACCGGAGTGCGTGGAGGCCAGCGGACGCTCCGGTACGAACGTCACCAGCGTCCCCATCACCTCGCTGATGGTGTCGCCGAGGACGAACTGGGTGGCGTCCACGATGTGCGCGCCGATGTCGCCCAGCGCGCCGGAGCCCGCCTTCTCCTTGTCCAGCCGCCACGACAGCGGTGCGGCCGGGTCCACGATCCAGTCCTGCAGGTACTGGGCGCGCACGTGGTGGACGCGGCCCAGCCTGCCCTGGGCGACCAGGTCGCGGGCCAGGCCCAGGGCGGGCACCCGCCGGTAGCTGAACCCGACCATGGCCCGCACCCCGCGCTGCGCGGCGCGTTCGGCGGCCTCGGCCATGGCGACGGCCTCGGCGACGCTGTTGGCCATCGGCTTCTCGCACAGCACGTGCTTGCCCGCGTCCAGGGCCGCGACCGCGATCTCGGCGTGCGTGTCACCCGGCGTGCAGATGTCCACCACGTGCACGTCGTCCCGGTCCAGCACGGACTTCCAGTCGGTCACGGCCTCCGCCCAGCCCAGGCGTTCGGCGGCGGCCGCGGTGCGCTCGGCGTCGCGGCCGCAGAGCACGGACATCACCGGTCGCAGCGGCAGGTCGAAGAAGCGTGGTGCGACCCGCCACGCCTGGGAGTGCGCGGCTCCCATGAAGGCGTGGCCGATCATCGCGATGCCCAGCTCCGGCGTCGTCACAATGCGGTCCTCTCGGTTTCTCAGGACTCGAAGGCGGTCGGCAGGTAGCGGTCGACGTTGTCCTTGGTGACGACCGGTGCGTAGAGCTGGACCTGCCGGGGGACCTCCACCTCGACCAGGTCGCCGAGGGCCTTGTTCTGCACGGCGAGCCGCGCGAGGCGGATGCCGTCGGCGCCCTGGGTGGACGGGTAGATCACGGTCGCCTTGTGCGGGCCGTTGTCCGCCTTGATCTCGCGCATCACGTTCGCCGACCCCGCGCCGCCGACCATGAAGAACTCGCTGCGGCCGGAGTTCTTGATGGCGGCGGTGACGCCGACGCCCTGGTCGTCGTCGTGGTTCCACAGGGCGTCGATCTTGGGTGCGGCCTGCAGCAGGTTCGCGGCGGCCCGCTCACCGCTCTCCACGGTGAACTCGGCGGCAACGCGGTTGCTGACCTTCAGCCCGCAGCCCGCGAGCGCCTCCGCGAAGCCCTTGCTGCGGTCCTGGGTCAGCGGCAGCGAGTCGATGCCGGCGATCTCCGCGACCACGGAGCCCGGCTTGTCCTTGAGCCGCTCGCAGACGTACGTGCCGGCGGACACGCCCATGCCGTAGTTGTCGCCGAGCACGGTGGACCGCGCCGCGAACGGGCTGTCGAACTGGCGGTCGACGTTGATCACGGTGATACCGGCCTTCATGGCCTTCAGCGCGACCGGGGTGAGCGCCGCGCCGTCGAACGGCAGCAGGACGATCGCGTCCACCTTGTCGTTGATGAACGTCTCGACCTGGCTGATCTGGAGGTTGGGGTCGTTGGTGCCCTCGACGACGCGCAGCTCGACGTCGGAGTACTTGCCGGCCTCCTTCTTGGCGGCGTCGGTGATCGCGGCCATCCAGCCGTGGTCGGCGGCCGGCGCGGAGAAGCCGATGACGACCTTCTTGCCCGGCTCGTCGTTGGCGACCTTCACACCGCCGCTCTGGTTCCCGCCGCCCTGGGGCTCGGGGGTGTTGCCCGTGCACGCGGTGAGCGCGACGCCGAGTGTCAGCACGGCGGCGAATCGAACGACTCTCTTGTGTTGCATGGGTTTCTATCTCCTCGGAGTGCGGCGGTGGTTGGGTCGCGGCCTCAAGCGCCGCTGCGTCGGGCGAGCCGCTGCTGGAGGAGGACGGCGACCACGATGATCGCGCCCTTCGCGACGGCCTGGGCGGAGATGGAGAGGTTGTTGAGGGTGAAGACGTTCGACAGCGTGGTGAAGATCAGGACGCCGAAGACGGTGCCGGCGATCGTGCCGCGGCCACCGGACAGCAGCGTTCCGCCGATCACGACCGCGGCGATCGCGTCGAGCTCGTACAGGCCGCCGTGGGTCGCGCTGCCGGTCGTGGTGCGGGCGATGAGCATGACGGCGGCGAGGCCGCAGCACAGGCCGAGCAGCGAGTAGAGCATCACGGTGTGGCGCCGCACGTCGATGCCCGCCAGCCGGGCCGCCTCCGGGTTGCCGCCGACGGCGAACGTCCGCCGCCCGAACGTGGTCCGGTTGAGCAGCACCCACCCGGCCACGGCGACCACCGCGAAGATCACCACGAGCACCGGCACCCCCAGCACCGACGCGTCGAAGAACGCGGCGAAGCCAGGCACGTTCACGATCTGCGTCTTGCGGTTGGAGATGATCTCGGCGAGACCGCGGGCGGCGGCCAGGCTCGCCAGCGTCGCGATGAACGCCACGACCCGCCCGTAGGCGATGAGCGCGCCGTTGACCAGTCCGCACGCACCGCCCACCAGCAACGCGGTGAACACCATGACGATCCAGTGCGTGTCGTTCGCTATCCCCTGCGTGGCAAGGGTGGTTGCCCACACCGAGGAGAGCGCGACGATCGCGCCCACCGACAGGTCGATGCCGCCGCCGGTGATCACGAACGTCATGCCGATGCTGACGACGCCGATCACCGCCGCGAGCCGCAGGATGGTGAGCAGGTTGTCGACGTCGGCGAACCGGTCGCCGGCGGTGACCACACCGCCGGCGCACAACAGGACCAGTGCGACCACGAGACCGGTGTTGCGCCCTGCCGGGGAGCCGAGCAGCGCCGAGATGCCGGACTCCTTCGCGACCGGGGGCGTCTGCTGCTGCGTGGGCACGGCGGCGGTGTCCTCGCTCATGCTGGCTGTCCTTCCATGACCAGGTCGAGGACCCGGGACTCGTCGATCTCGTCGGCCGGGCCGTCGTGCACCACGCGGCCCTCGCGCACCACCAGGACCCGGTCGGCCAGGCCCAGCACCTCCTCGACGTCGCTGGACACCACGACCACGGCGACACCGGAGTCGGCCAGCTGACGGACGAGCTCGTAGATCTCGCTGCGCGCACCCACGTCCACGCCGCGGGTGGGTTCGTCCAGCAGCAGCACGCGGCACTCCCGCATCAACCACCGCGCGAGCACGACCTTCTGCTGGTTGCCTCCGGACAGTCCGCGCACCACGCGGTCGACACCGGCCGGCCGGACGTCCAGCGCCTCGGTCAGCCGGCTCGAGCGGGCGCGTTCGGCGCGGTCGTCCAGGAACCCGAACTTCGCGAACGACGACATCGACGAGACGGTGATGTTGCGGTACACGGCCTGGTCCAGCAGCAGGCCCTGGCTCTTGCGCTCCTCGGGGCACAACCCCATCCCCGCGCGCACGGCGGCGCCTACGCTTCCTCGTCGCAGGCGCCTGCCGTCGACCTCAACGGTGCCCTCGGCCGCCTTGCGCGCGCCGTAGACGGTCTCCAGGATCTCCGAGCGTCCGGATCCCACGAGACCGGCGAGCCCGACCACCTCACCGGCGCGGACCGTGAGGTCCACACCGGCGAAGCGGTCGCCGTCGGCCAGTCCGCGCACCACCAGCACCTCGGGTGCGGCCGGGTCGAGAGGTGACCGCTGCGGGTACACGCTCTCCAGCACCCGCCCGGTCATCAACGAGATCAGCTCCGAGGTCTTCACCTCGCGCGCGGGCAGACCCGTCGCGACCGTGCGGCCGTCCTTGAGGACGGTCACCCGGTCACCGATCTCCCTGATCTCGGCCAGCCGGTGCGAAATGTAGATCACCGCCACCCCCTGGGCGGTGAGCTCCCTGATGACACCGAACAGGACCCGCACCTCGTCCGGGTCCAGCACGGCCGACGGCTCGTCCATGATCAGCAACTGCCCGTCCAGCGACAGCGCCCGCGCCATGCTGACCACCTGCTGGTGCGCCACCGACAACCGGCCGACGTCACGGTCGGGCGAGATGTCCCGGTGCCCCAGACGATCGAGCAGCGCACGGGTCCTGCGGCGCGCCTCGGCCCGCCGGCTGAAGCCCGCTGTGGACAGTTCGTGACCGAGGAACACGTTGTCCGCCACGGACAAGCCGGCCACGAGGTCGAGCTCCTGGTAGATGGCGGCCACACCGCTGCGCATCGCGGCCGTCGGGTTGCCGAACTCCACGACCTCGCCCCGCCAGCGGATCTCGCCCTCGTCGGGACGGTGCGCACCGGACAGCACCTTGATCAGCGTCGACTTGCCCGCGCCGTTCTGCCCGAGCAGGCAGTGCACCTCCCCCGCGCGGACGTCGAAGTCCACTCCCCCCAGCGCGGTCACGCCGGGAAAGCGCTTCACCAGCCCCTGCACGGACAGCAGCGCGTTCGCACGCGCGGGCGAGCTCACCATCGAGTCCTCCGGGGCTCCGGCAACCGTTGTGCCAGAAGGGAATTCGGCCTTACCGAAAACGACGCTAATGAGACGCCGGACCTGCGACAAGGTGGTCGGCGTGGCACATATCGGCCAAGTTTTCTCTTGACCGGCGCGGCCCGGGGAGCGTCGCCGCCCACGCCCCTGGTGCTCACGGGGTCCGGCAGGTTCGCCATCGCCGTACGGCCGAACGGAGTCCTGTCGCCGACGGCCGCCCGCAGGTAGCGTCCCGGGCATGAGACGACTGCTCAGCGTCGCGTTGTCGTTCCTCCTCGTGTCCGTCGTCGCGCAGCCGGCGGCGGCCACCGGCGGTGGCGATCAGCCGTTGCCCGGCTACACGATCGTCAACCCGCCTCTCGCCCCGGCACTGGTCGGTGGCAAGCCGACGAGGGTCCTGCAGGGCGTGCACAGCCACGCCGGCTACATCATCGAGGTGCCGCCGCGCTGGAACGGGCGGCTCGCGATGTGGGCGCACGGTTATCGCGGTGACGGCAAGGTTCTCACCGTCGACGCTCCGCCGTTCGGCCTGCGGCAGCGCTGGCTCGACGAGGGCTACGCGTGGGCCGCGTCGTCCTACTACAGCAACGCCTACGACGTCCGGGCCGGCGTCACGACGACCCGTGAGCTCGCCGCGTTGTTCGGGCGGAAGGTGCAGCGGCCGTCGAAGGTCTTCCTGGCCGGTGCGTCCATGGGCGGGCACGTCATCGCCCGGTCGCTGGAGCAGTATCCGGGGTTCTACGCGGGTGCGCTGCCGATGTGCGGGGTGCTGGGCGACCACGAGCTGTTCGACTACTTCCTGAGCTACCACCTCGTCGCGCAGGCGTTGACCGGCATCAAGGCCTATCCGCTGCCGCCGGACTACGCGACCGTCGTGGTGCCCCGGATCAAGGAGGCGCTGGCCGGGCGCGACGACCAGTTCAAGGCCGTCGTCGCCACCCTGTCCGGCGGTGCGCGGCCCGGTACCGAGGCGGCCTACGCCTACTGGAAGGACTTCCTGTTCGGGCTGGTCACGAACTCCTCCAGCACCAGCCTCGCGGAGAACCCGCTGCAGATCGCCACGAACCTCACCACCCGCTACCGGCCGAACTCGCCGGTGGACGTCAACGCGGCCGTGCAACGGGTCCGGCCGGCCAACCCCGTCGCGCGCCACACGTGGGCGCTCACGCAGATCCCCGCCGTGCGGGGCCTGCCGAGTGCTCCCGTCGTGTCGCTGCACGGGATCGGCGACCTGTTCGTGCCGTTCTCGATGGAGCAGGACTACCGCGACGACGCCGCCCGCTTCGGCCGCACCCACCTGCTGGTGCAGCGCGCCATCCGCACGGTCGACCACTGCGAGTTCTCCCCCGCCGAGGCCGGCACCGCGTGGAACGACCTGACCACGTGGGTGGACCGGGGCAAGCGGCCGGCCGGTGACGACGTGCGCCGGACGGACGATCCGCGGTTCGGCTGCCGGTTCAGCGACCGGCAGGCGACCGGCGGCACCAGGGCGTTCTTCCCCGCCTGCTGAGCGAGGTCCCGCCTGGCCGGGCTCAGGGCCTGGTCAGGCGGACCAGGAAGGCGGGGTGGTCGGTGTAGCGCAGCGAGTACTTCTGCGTGCTGACGAACGTCAGGTCGCCGGAGAACACGACGTGCTGCACGCTGCCGTCGCCCTTGCGGACGTGGCCGGGCGGGACGCAGTTCTGGGCGTTCTCCGGGTCGGAGGTGTCGTACTCCAGGTTGAAGTCGCCGCCGACGACCGTCCTGCCGGTGAAGCCCTCCGCCGCCCTGATCTGCGGAATGACGTCGAACAGCAGGGACCGGCACTGGGCGAGCGCGACCGGTTCGCTGGACGCCGACAGGTGGGTCGTGCAGCCCAGGTGGTCACCGATCGCGTACACGCACGCGTACGTCCGCTGCTCGTTGCCGGCGTCCTGGCTGGTGTACCTGCCGGTCCACGTCTTCACGCCCTGGTAAGTCGCCGCCGGCACGCGGCCGATCACGGCGTTGCCGTAGTCCTGGCCGTTGGTGCACTTCACCGGCGTGCCGGTGTCCTTCCTCAGCGCGGGCGCGAAGAACTGGTGGACCCGGTCGCCCGGCCAGGCCGCGACCATGGCCGGCACCAGGCGGTCCGGCAGGTCGTTGCGGCAGATCTCGTTCAGCGTCACGAGGTCCGGTCGCAGCCGGACGATCAGGCCCGCGGCCTCGGGGACCGACCGGCCCTGCTGGTAGCAGCCGGCGATCCCGCTGTTGCACAGGTTCAGCTGGAGCTCCCAGAACCGTTCGGCCGCCGCAGCGCTCTGAGCAGGGACCACCACGCTCGCCAGCACCGTGAGTGCCGCCGTCATCAGCTTCCACATCAGGCCGACCGTAGGGATCACGGGGCCGCGGCGACACCCATTGCGGTAGAACGCAAGGCCTCAGGCCGGTGGCGCCAGCACCACCACCGAGTTGTGGCCGCCCATGCCGAGCGACGACTTGATCGTGAGGCCGCCGCGCAACGGCGTCGGCCCGTCCAGCAGCCGGGGATGTGCCGGTGCGACGACCGGTGACGCCGGGATCGTTCCCGTGTCGTACGCCATCGCCGTCACCGCGACCTCGATCGCGGACGCCGCGCCCTGGCAGTGCCCGGTCAGCGGCTTCACGGAGTAGATCCCGGTGTCGGGACCGAAGAGCTGGTCCAGCACCGCCGCTTCGGCGGTGTCGCACTGCGCCGTCCCCGGACCGTGGGCGTTCAGGTAGCGCACGTCGGCCGCGCTCACCCCGGCGTTGTCGAGCGCGTCGGTGAAGCAGGCGGTGACCTGGTCGAGCCGCGGATCGATCGACGTCACGTGGTACGCGTCGTGAGACATCGCGCCACCGAGGGTGAGGGCGTAGGGGTTGACCGAGTTTCGCGAAAGGACGAACGCCACCGACGCCTCGCCCATCACGAAGCCCCTGCTGCCCTCCTGGAACGGTCGGCACGCGTCGAGCGGTTCCGCGTCCACGATGGCCACTCCCAACCGGACGAAGTGGGAGACGTTCTCCGGGGTGAGCGACAGATCCGTTGCGACGAACACGACGTCGTCGACGATTCCCGCGTCCAGCCACGCCTTCGCCGTGATCAATCCGGCGTTGCCGGACGCGCACATCGCCGAGACGTTCATGGCGGGGCCGTGGAACCCGTATTCCTGCATGAACGTCGACATCGGTGTGGACGGCATCAACGCCAGGTAGTCGTGCACGGGTAACTCGCCACCGCGCGTGACGTAGAAGTCGCGCCACAGGTCCACCTCGCCCAGCACGACGGCGTGCAGCAGCCCGACCCTCCGGCCGGGACGCCAGCCGCGAGCGCCGGCGTCGTCGATCGCCTCCCTGGCGGCGGCTCGCATGGCGCGCGCGAACCGGCTCGGCCCGTCGACCGGGTCACCGCCCTGCGCGACGTACGCGGCCCAGACCGTGTCGCCCGGGAACCGGTTCAGCTCCGGGACGATCGACGCGGCGGGTTTGCCGCTCATCAGTCCCTCCCAGAGCGACCGGCGGTTCCACCCGTACGCGCTGACCACGCCGATTCCGCAAATGCCCATGCTTCGCGCGACCATATCCAGCTCCCCCAGACTGAGGGCCGACACCTCTTCGGGAAAGGATAACGGTGTAAACCGGCTTGCGGAAAGGCGCTCGACCGTCCACAGTGGACTGTCAGAAGCGAACCCTGATCATCGGGCGCTCCCGGCGACCGGATATAACGGCTCACCATGTTCACGCCAGGCGGATGCGGCTCTGGTCGAGTGTGTAGTAGGACTTCACAGTGCCAACACCCGGATCTGGGGGCCGAGACGTGAGCGGCCTGATCGGTGACGCCGGGTTCGACCAGGAACTGCTGGTCGAGCTCGGGCTCTCGGTCGGCGCCGCCGTCGTGTGGTGGCTGGACCTCGACGCCGGCGAGCTCGGCTGGATGCCCGGCCTCGACGCGGTCATCGGCGTGCCCGGCGCGGACCAGGAGACCGTGCGCGCCCGGCTGGCCGAGCTGACCGCACCGCTGAACGTGGCCACCAAGGCGGCGGCCTGGCAGGACTTCGAGCTGGAACAACCCCTCGAGACACCGATCGGCACGCGCTGGCTCCAGTTCCGCACCCGCGTCTCGACCCACGGCTCGGCCCGCGCCCTGGTCGGCGTCGTCGCCGACGTGACCCGGCGGCACGTCCAGCAGCAGGAGCTCGCGGACCTCGCCGACCGCTACCGGCTGCTCGTGGACCTCGCCCCCGAGGCGATCGTGGTGCACGAGGCCGGTCTGCTGGTGTACGCGAACCCGGCGGCGGTCCAGTTCGTGCGGGCGCGGTCCGAGTCCGACCTGATCGGGCGCCCGATCACCGACTTCGTGCACCCGGACTCGCAGCAGGACATGATGCAGCGGATCTCGAAGCTGACCGAGCCGGGCGCGACGAGCGATCCGGCCGACGCCGTGCTGGTCCGGTTCGACGGCGGCACCACCGACATCGAGTCGGTCTCCGTGCGCACGACGTGGGAGGGCCGGCCGGCGTTCCAGGTGATCATGCGGGACGTCACCGAGCAGAAGGCGGCCGCGGCGGTCCTGCGCTACCAGGCCGCACTCGCCGCGCACGTCAGCGACGCGCTCATCGCGACCACCTCCGACGGCGTCGTGACGAGCTGGAACCGCAGCGCGGAGAACGTCTACGGCCGGCGCGCGGCCGAGGCGATCGGGCAGTCCATCGGTCACGTGGTGGGGGCCCCGCTGGACCCGCTGGAGGTGCTGGAGGCGGGAGGCGTGGTGCACGCGGTGCACCGGCGCTCCGACGGCGGCGCGCTGGCGGTGCGGGTGTCGGTCGCCCGGATGGACGACGGGTACGTGCTGATCTGCGCGGACGAGACCGCGCGCAGGCGGGCCGAGCACCACTTCACCTCGGTGGTCGCGGCCATCGAGGAGGGCGTGCTGGTCGTCGGCGCCACCGGCCTCGTCGAGTCCGTGAATCCCGCGGCCGAGCGGATCCTCGGCGTGCGCGCCCAGGAGGTGATCGGCCAGCCCGCGTCCCTGGCCGAGCTGCACGACGAGTCCGGGCAGCCGGTCCCGCACGACCAGTACGCGTCGGCCATCACCCGCGCCACCGGCAAGGCGCAGCACGGCCGGATCCTCCGCGCGCGGCGTCCTGACGGCAGTCACGTCTGGCTGTCGCTGAGCGCCCGCGCGCTGACCCAGGACGGGATGATGCCCTCGGCGACGGTCATCTCGTTCACCGACATCACCGAACGCCGCATGATCGACAGCCAGCTGGAGCACGAGGCGACGCACGACGCGTTGACGGGCCTGTGCAACCGCACGGTGACGATCAACCGCCTCAGCCCCGCCGCCAGGGCGCACCGGTCAGGTCTCACCGCGGTGCTGTTCATCGACCTGGACAAGTTCAAGGTCATCAACGACTCGCTCGGCCACAGCGCCGGTGACGAGGTGCTGCGGGTAGTCGGGTCGAGGCTGAGCCGCAGCTCCCGCCGCGGCGACGTCGTGGGCAGGCTCGGCGGTGACGAGTTCACCGTGATCGCCTACGGCGTGGCCGGCCCGGACGAGGCGACCTCCCTCGCCGACCACGTCCGCGCCGAGCTCAACCGGCCGATCTCGGTGGACGGCCGGCGACTGCACGTCGACGCGAGCGTCGGCATCGTGCTGGCCGAACCGGGAGACCCGCGCGACGGCGCCGACCTGCTCCGCGACGCCGACCTCGCGATGTACCACGCGAAGACCAGGGGCCGGGGCCGCATCGCGTTCTTCGACGTCGAACTGCGCGACCGCATCCAGCGCAGGCTGCAGCTGGAACAGGACCTCCGCACGGCGCCGCTGAGCGACCAGCTGTGGGTGGCCTACCAGCCGATCGTCGACCTCCGCACGGACGAGCGCACCGCCGTCGAGGGCCTGCTGCGCTGGACGCACCCGCGCTACGGCCTCATCTCCCCGGCGGAGTTCATCACGCTCGCCGAGGAGAGCGACCTGATCAACATCGTCGGCGCCCACATGCTGCACACCGCCACCCGCGAGATCGCCGACCTGGCACCGGGCCTGGAGCTGACGGTGAACCTGTCGGCCCGCCAGCTCGACGACCCGTGGCTGGTCTCCGCGATCCGGCACGCCACCCACAAGGCCGGGCTGGACCCCAGCTCGTTGTGCCTGGAGATCACCGAGAGCGCCCTGACCCGCGACCCGGCGCTCGCCGCCCGCACCCTCACGGCGTTGCGCGACCTGGGCGTGCGGCTGGCGATCGACGACTTCGGCACCGGCTACTCGTCCCTCGCGCAGCTGCTCACCCTGCCGCTGGACACGCTCAAGATCGACCGTTCCTTCACGACGGGGCTGGGCCGGTCCGACGAGGCGGAGGCGATCGTCACGAGCATCATCGCCATGGCCCACGCGGTCGACATGACCGTGATCGCCGAGGGGGTGGAGCAGGTGGAGCAGCTCGAGATCCTGCGGACGCTCGGGTGCGACCAGGCGCAGGGGTTCCTGCTGGGCAGGCCGGTACCGCTGGCCGACCTGTGAGCCTGCGGCCCGCCGGCGTGGTTCGCCGGCGGGCCGTCGGCGTCAGACCAGCGGGGCGAAGAAGAACGTGTCCCGGCGGGCGAAGTGGCCGTCGACGGTGAAGTCCGGCATCGAACCCTGCCAGACTGCGGGAACAGGCAGAACCCACCGGTCCCGCACTCTGGGCATTGCATTCTGAGCGGCCAGGAGGAGTTCGCCATGACGGGAGACGGCCGACGCACGCCCCCAGCGCGGCGACCCTGGCCGCGGGCGTCGACCACGTCCGCTTGTCCTGTCTGTACCAGGACGAGGGCGACCTGGACGCCTACGCGTCACTGCTGCACGAGGACATGCAGGTGCGGGCACCCGACGCCCCGGCGTGCCGCGGCCGCGCGGCGGCGTTGCGCCTCGCCCGCACCACCAGAGGCACGCACGAACTGTTCAAGGTGATCGGCGACGGGTATTGCGTGGTGGCGGTCGGCCATTACTCCCCACCGGGTACCGCGCCACGTCACGACCGCACGAATTCGATTTCGCCGACTTCTTCACGCTGTCCGACGACTCGCTGCTGCTGAGCCGGCGGCGGTTCTACTACCTGCGGCCGCGCTGAGGCCGGCCGATACCGTGCATCCGTGATCGCCCCCTCGGCACGCCCGCTGGTCTTCCTCGACGTCGACGGAACCCTCCTGCCGCACGGCGGAACACGGCTGCCGTCCACCCTCGGGCAATGGGCCGAATGGCAGCTTCCGTCCAATCCGCACCTGGCCTCGATCGCCCCGGAGCACGGCCCGCGACTGCTGGCCCTGGACTGCGACCTGGTGTGGGCCACCGCGTGGATGCACGACGCCAACGCGGTGATCGCCCCGATCCTCGGCCTGCCACGACTACCGGTGGCCGACCTGCCGGACGCGCCACTGGAGGACGAGGCCGGCGTGCCGCACTGGAAGACACGGGCGTTGGTCGAGATCGCGGCCGGCCGCCCGTTCGCGTGGGTCGACGACGAGATCAGCGACCTCGACCGCGTCTGGGTGGCGGAACAGCACCGCGGCGAAGCGCTGCTCCTCCGCGTCGATTCCACGACCGGCATCACCGACGCCGACTTCGTCATGCTCGAAGCGTGGCTGCACCAGAGTCCTTAATGGACTGGCCTGGAAGTGGACACGTTCTCGCTGCCGCGGAACGGCTGTAAGGGTGATGTCGGTCGGCAAGCGGCCTATTCCGCGCGGTAGGCCTGGATCGGGACCCGCACCGGCCCTGACCATGTTCTGCCATGGCGGATGACCCTCACTCCCAGCTCAAGGTCAGGCAGAAATCACTTCGGACCCGGCTCGACGCCTTCACCGCAACGGCTCCGGACGACCCGCAGTGGGCCAAGATCTCCGACGAGGTGCACGACGCCGTCGAGGCGCTCCTCAAGGCACGGCGCGACATCGATGCGGACAGGCTCCTGCTTCCCAACCGCGTCCTCGGCGGAGCGGCTGCGGTGGCCGCGGTCGTGGTGCTCGTCGGGTGGTTCAGCGCGTGGAACGTGGTGCCTGCCGTGCTGGCTCTTGCCGTCGGTGCGGTACTCCTGATCAACCCCGCCATGCGCGGCGACGAGGAACCGAGTGCCCGCAGATGGGCGGGAATCGCCGCCGTGCTGGGCGCCCTGTCGACGCCGCTGCTGAGCGGGTGGTCGGCGTTGGTCGTGCTGGCGGGAATCGGTTGGTGGGCGTGGAGGTGCCTGAAGTGAGGAACGATCCGATCCACAACCTGACGGAGACGACCGACGACCACCACCGGCGCCTCGACTCGCTCGAGACGGCGCTGAGCACCAGATCGGACACCGCCGACAAGATCCGCAAGCGACTCCACGACCTGGAGGACAAGGTCGGCCGGCACTCGGTCCAATCGGTGCTGGACAAGGTCACCAAGGTCGAGACGAACCTCGGCAAGGCGGACAAGCGACTGGACAGGCAGTCCGCGAAGATCGAACACCTGCGTCTGGAAGTCACCGCTCTGGATCGCAAGGTGCGCTTGAGCGGCGGGCTGCCCCGAGCGGACTTCCACACCTGGCAACCGGACATCACCCCCGAGATGGTCCAGTTGATCCGTGCGCGACTGGCTGCCGCGCCCGTGTCCGAAGCGAAGGTCCAGCAGTTGCTGACGAAGCTGGAACAGGCACAGGACGCGGTCACGCGCTGGGACAGGTCGCGGGAAGCCGCGATCCTGGCCGTCAAGGCGCTGTCCGAACTCCCCCCGGCCGCGGAACGGGCGTGGCGGAAGGAGAAGCAGACGTGGTTCGCGTTCCGCGCCGGCGGCCCGCGCCCGGTCGAGGAGGAGGTGCGCGCACGCCGTCAGTACGACGAAGCGGTGCACGCTCGGCGAGCCGAGACGATGGCCCTGGACCAGTCGACGAAGGCGGACGAGGCCGCGTGCGCGACGATCCGCGAGCGCATCGAGGACGCGGTCGCCCGAGACCTCGTCCTCCCCCAGTGGTTCGACATCGCGCTCGGCCTCTTCGCGCCGGGGAAACCCGAGCGGATCAAGCCGTGGCTCGACGCGGCCACGAGACTCGTTCGCTACCGCCTGCTCGCCGACGTCCGGGATCCACTGGACCCCTACGGCGACCGGCCACACGACGAGACCCTCGCCGCCGAGTACGACCGAGTGGTCCGACGCTGCTCGGACGTGCGGCGGTAGGCCAGGGGAAATCCAGCGCGACCACGCTGCGCCGTCTGGGATACTCCCCGCTGTGAACAGGGGGAACGGCCATCCGGGAGTGCATTTCCTGCTCTCGCTGATCGACCAGGACGACGCGGCCGCGGTGCGGCGGCGGCTCGGCATCGGCGAGCCGGAGGAGCTCGCCGTCGAGCACGCGGTGCAGTGGCTGGACCGGCTCCCGCGGCCCCGCTCGGTGCTGCTGTGGATGCTCCAGGAAGACGATCCCGCGACCAACCGGGTGCTGTTCAACCACCTCGGCACCCCCGGCACGATCAAGCGCGACATCCTGCGCGGTGTGCCGTTCGGGGGCACGGGCGGACGCCTGCACGTGCTCGTGCACGGCCAGGCTCCCGAGATCCCGGTCGGCCCGCGCGGAGTGGTCGGCGACCTGCGCGAGGCGCGGACGATGAAGACGGCCCGGGCCGCGGCGCGGGTGGTGGGCGGCGACGACTGGACCGACGTCGCCGAGGCGGACCGGACGGAGCCGCTGCCGGGCTACGCGCGGTGGGCGCTGACCGAGCGGATCGACTGTCCGGCGACGGTGCGCGCGCAGTTCGGGTCGCACGCCAAGTTCACCCACCGGCTGCGGCGGGCGGGCATCGTCGAGCCGGCGGAGTACGTCGAAGTGACCAGGCCTCCGCAGGACATGCTCGCGGTGCTGCGCCTCGGTGAGGTGCTGTTCCCGCGCCGGGTGAGGGAAGCCGCCGCGGTGCTGGCGCCGTTGGTGCACTCCGAGCTAGGCGTGGATCCGGACGCGTGGGCGGTGCTGGCGCAGTTGCTGCCGAGGTTCGCGGGGACCGTGCCGGAACTGGTGAGGACCAGCGGCGCCGTCGCTCGCGTCTGAAGGTGACGGGCGGCTGGATTCGAACCAGCGCCCCAGCTTTGCAGGCTGGTGCGCCTGCCTCTGCGCTACGACCCGTCGGCACGAATCCTGCTGGTGGGTTATGGCGTCTCCTCGGGCGGACCTGTGGAAATTAGACTCTTGCAGGTCAGCCTGGGTCCGCTCGATTCTGTTGAGGACCGTTCAAACACGTTCAACGCATGGTTCTGCTCCCCAATTGAAGCGTGCTCCGAGAAGTCGGCGAGGCCTCGGGGCCTTGTGCAGACCCGCCGGTTGCGGCACAGATCAGAAGAGCCGTGCCTGGTCCGGGTCGAGGACAACGACGCCTCTCAGCTCCCGGCCCAGCGGCCGAGCTGTCCGCCATGCGGGAACACCAACTCTGACCACGCCCCGCACCCCACAACGCCAGCAACTCCACATCACTCGGACGTCCTCTCCTGCCGCTGAGCGCGCAGCCCGACCATGGGCAAGGCAGCGCCAGTGAGCTTGGGAGCACGGAGTGGGAGCAACCGGACGTTTTCGCGGCCTCTTGCAGTTCGGCGCGGTGCGATGGCGCACGCGTTGATCCGGATGCCACGCAGAAGATCGAAGACTCATGAACGCTTCGCTGCACAACAACGTCAGTGCCATGCCCGGACGAAGTCGCGGGGTTCTCGCTGCCGATCCGTGGACCACGCGGTCGGCAACACTCCGGTTCTGCGGGGATCCAGCATGAGGAGCGCGGCGACGATCTGCGGTTGAACCACTTCGGGATTCCGTTCGGTGCTGTTCTCCGTTACCAGCTTGCCAGCGCGTTCCGCCATCGGAGTTGTTCCTGAATCCCGCCTGATCCTCTCCCGGGGTCGCTCGAACGGTCGGCCCCGACCGCGCGGCGATCGTCCACAGTGGACTGGAATTCGACGCGCGCGGAGCCTTCGCGGAAGGTGAGGCGCATGACTGCGATCGGTGTGCTGGTGGGAAATCCGCGTCCGGCCTCCCGCACCCTGCGGGCGGCGCTCGCGGTACGTGAAGCCCTGCGGCAGGTGCTCAAGGACCCCGTGGCCGGAGCCACGGTGGACGCCGCGGAGATCCTGCACCAGGTGTTCGACCCCGGGCGGATGCGGGTGGTGCTGGAGGAACTCGGGCGGTCGGACGTGCTCGTGATCGCCACCCCCACGTACAAGGCGACCTACACCGGCCTGCTGAAGGCCGTGCTCGACCAGGCGCCGCCGAACTGGTTGCGGGGCAAGGCCGTCGTTCCCGTCCAGGTCGCCGCCTCCGAACGGCACGCGCTCGCCGTGGAGGTGCACCTGCGGCCGTTGGTGGTGGAACTGGGCGGCCAGGTGCCCGGACGGGGCCTGTTCCTCACCGAGTCCGCGCTCGCGGTGGACGGCGACGCGCTGACGGCGGCGTTGCTGGAGATGATCGACGCGGACGCGCTGAACGCGGTGGTGGCGGCGTGATCGCGGACCAGCTCAGGGAGGCGTTGCGGCACCAGCCCCAGTCCGTCGCGATCATCACCGCCGCCGGGGCGGACGGGCCGGTCGGGGTGACGGTCAGCTCGTTCGGCTCGGCCAGCATGCGGCCGCCCCTGGTGGCGGCCTGGATCGGCGCGACGGCGTCGGCGTGGCCGGTGTTGAGCACGGTCCCGATGTTCGCGGTGCACCTGCTCGGGACGGGACAGCGCGAGCTGGCGGACCTGTTCGCGCGCAAGGGCGCCGACCGGTTCGGGCCCGCGACGGCGTGGGAGCCCGACGAGGACGGCGTGCCGCACCTGCTCGACGCACCGGTGCGAATGCGCTGCCAGGCGGTGCGGCGGATGGAGGTCGGCGACCACGTGGCGCTCGTCGGCGCCCCGGTCGAGATCAGGTCCGTGCCCGAGGAGGTGCCGCCTCTAGTGCGGCACCAGGGCAGGTGGACGTCGGTGGCCTGAGCCGTCAGAACAGGCGGGCCACCCGCGACAGGGTGTCGCGCAGGTTGTCCTCGGCCACCAGGTCCAGCGCCTCGGGCACGGTCAGCCAGCGCAGGGGCGCGGTCGGCTTCTCCGGCCGCGCCTCGTCCGGCGTGTCGGTGGCGAGCACGAACCGCAGGTCGGCGTGGTCGTGCGCGGGTTCCTTCGGCGACTCGGGCACCGGCACGACGACCACGTGCGTCAGCTCGGCCACCGGCCACGGGCGCAGGTCGGCGAGATTGGTCTCCTCCCGGCCCTCGCGCAGCACCACGTCGAACGGGTCGGACTCGCCGGGGTCGCCGTGGCCACCGATCTGCAGCCAGCTGCCCATCTTCTGGTGCCAGCGCAGCAGCACGCGCTGTGTCTGCGGGTGCACGACCAGCGCCGACGACGTGAGGTGCAACGGCAGGGCGCGCGACCACGGGTCGTCCTCGGCCTTGATCAGTTCGACGAGCCGGGCCACGTCGGCCGCCTCGGTGTCGTCGGCCGGTCGGTAGGCGTCCAGCAGCGTGGCGGCGGTGCGCTCGGCGTTCCCCATGCGGCCTGAGTCTAGCGGTGTGGATCAGAGCGGTGACGGCGCGCCCTCGGCTGCCGATCGCAGACTCGTGTACGGGTGCTCGTTGTGCTGCAACGCGTTGAGGTACGCGGTGGTGTGCTTGGCCGCGTGGGCCATCGCGGTCTGCCAGTCGAGGCCGGCGAGCCGCGCGTCGAGCAGGCAGGCGAAGTGCACGTCGCCCGCGCCCACGGTGACGATGTCCCCCAACGCCTCCGGGAGCGAGTGCCGCACCACTAGGTCCGGACCCACCACCAGCGCGCCGTCCGCGCCCAGCGTCACCACCACGTGCCCGGCGTCGCCCGCCAGCTCCCGCGCCGCCGCCTCCACCGCGCGGTCGTCGGTCAAGCCCCTGTCCGCCCACAGGCACAGCTCGCGCAGGTTCAGCGCCACCAGGTCGGCCCGACGGCCGCGCGGCACCAGCTTGCCCACCTCGCGCGGGTCGGCCGAGAGCAGCCAGTAGGGCACGTCACCGGCGACTTCGGCGAGCCACGCCAGTGTGTCCACGGCGCCGTCGGTCGCCGCCACCAGCGCGCTCGCCCCGGTCAGCTCGGCCGCGAGCCGTTCGCCGAGCACCTGCGGCGTCAGCGAATCGAGCGCCTCCTGCCCGAGGAAGTGCATGTCCGCCACCGAACCGTCGACCAGTTCGGCGTGGAACACGGGTAACGGTGAACGCACGGGTGCGGGCGCCCACGTGACGTCGTTGCCGGCCAGGTGCGCCGCGACGGCTCCCCGCAACTCACCGGTGTAGTCGGCGGTGATCAGCACCGGTTCGCGGCCTCGCGCGCCGAGTGCGCAGGCCACGTTGTTCAGCACACCGCCCCAGCGCAACGTCGCGGGTGGCAGGCCCTTGCCGAGCGGGCCCTCGTGCAGGAAGTCCAGTGCCACCGTGCCGATCAGCAGCGGTCGCCCATGATGGCGGAACATCAACCATTCCCCAGCTTCAGCCGTGTGTACAGGGCCACCAAGTTAGGCGAACCGGAGTGCGCTTTCCACCCCTTCGGCCTCGCTGGCGCGGCCGAGAAATCCCGTGCTAGCTTCCGATCCGTTCACGCACCCGAGGGGGAATCCGTGAAACAATGGTCCACAAAGGACTTGACGGTGGTGCGCGCTCCGAGCGGCGGCGTCCCCGGTGAGGGAATCATGCGGTTCAGCGACCGCTATTCGGTGTTCGACTACGGCGTCCTCGCCGACCGGATCCCCGGGAAGGGCGCGGCTTCCTGCGCGATGGCCGTGCGTTCGTTCGCGTTGTTCGAGAAGGCCGGGATCGCCACGCACTTCATGGAGCAGGTCGCTGACGACGCGATCCGCATCCAGCTGCTGGACATCGACACGGACGGTTCGAAAGGTCCGACGGGACCGGGCCGCACCGTCCCGTTGCAGGTGATCTACCGGCTCGCGTTGCCGCGCGAGTCGTCGGTGCACCGCCGCGCGCGCCAGGGCGTGCTCGACGCGAGCACCGTGCCGCCGTACGCGGAGGCCCCGTGGCTGGCGGCGCCGATGGTGGAGTTCACCACCAAGTACGAGGAGACCGACAGGTTCGTCAGCCGCGACGAGGCCGCGCGGGTGGGCGCGATCGGCACCGGTGACCTGCTGGAACTGGCGGGCCTCGCCGAACGCGTCGCCGAGGTCCTCGACGAGCACTGCCGCGAGGTCGGGTTGACGCTCGTCGACGGCAAGGCGGAGTTCGGCTACGACGGCGACCGGCGGCCGATCCTGATCGACCACGCGGGCACACCGGACGAGAACCGCTTCTACTTCGGCGGCGTGCCGGTCTGCAAGGAGCTGCTGCGCTTCCTGCACCCCGGCCTGCGCGAGGTCGTGCAGGAGCTGATCCGCGACGGGTTCCCCCGCGCGCAGTGGCCCGTGCAGCCGAACCTCGCTCCCGAACTGGTCGAGGCGACGTCCGCGGTGTACGCGGAGCTCGCCGCGGTGTGGACCGGGGCGCCGCTCACCGGGTTCGCCACCGCGATCGAAGACTTCAAGGCGGCCTGCGGCTCCGATCTCGGCGACCGCACCGGCCTGTGAACCGGAGGAACTCGACGAACATGAGCACCGACAACCAGTTCGGTCCGGACGGCTGGGCGGTCGAGGTCACCGCGCCGGCCAGGCTGAGCTTCACGCTGATCAACCTCGACAGCGAGTCCCTGCGCCGCAACGGGATCGCGGCACTGGCCGTGCGCAGGCCGGGTCTCGTCGCGCGCGTGCGCCCGGCGGAGGCCGTCGAGGTCGTCGGCACCGAGGCCGAGACCACCAGGGACCTCACCAAGGGCCTGACCAAGCTCCGCGAGCTGTGGGACGGCCCCGGCGTCCGCGCCGACGTCACCCGGCCGCTCCCCCAGCACAGCGGGTTCGGCTCCAAGACCTCGTCGCTGCTCGCCCTCGGCCACGCGTACAGCGTGCTGTGCGGCCGAGAGGTGGACCTGCGCGAACTCTCCGAGCTGCTCGGCCGCGGCCGCACCTCGGGCGCCAGCACCGGGCTCGCGGCGGGCGGCGGGTTCCTCGTCGACGGCGGCCACCGCAACCCACCGGAGTTCTACAGCGCTCCCGAGACCTTCCTTCGGCCGAGCCGGTTCGCGCAGTCCGTGCCGCCACCGAAGCCCGTGGTGCGCCTGCCGTTCCCGCAGTGGCCGATCCTCGTGCTGCTCACCAACGGCCGCCACCTCGGCGGCACCGAGGAGCTCGCGTGGTTCCAGTCGGTGACGCCGATCCCGCCCGCCGAGGCCGCCCGCACCGCGCAGCTGGTGTTCATGGGCCTCGCGCCCGCGATTGCCGAGCACGACTACGACGGGTTCTGCGACGCGGTCAACGAGATCACCTTCCGCAGTCACTTCAAGCGCGAGCAGATCCGCTTCCAGGGCAGGGAGATGATCGACCTGCTCGACGAGGGCGGCAGCGAGAAGTCCGTGGACGCGATCGCGCTCAGCGTGACCGGGCCCGCGTGCTTCGCGTTCACCCGCGACCCCGGCGCCGCCACCCGGTGGGCGCAGAGCCTGCGGGAGCGAGGGCTCGTGCGCGACTTCTGGTTCACCAACGCCTGCAACACCGGCATCACCACCAGCTTCGTCCCGTGACCGAGGAAGAGATGACCGACTACGACGAGACCGTGCCCGATGTCCTCGCCACCCGTTACGCCTCACCGGCGCTGGTGGCCCTGTGGTCGCCGCGCAACAAGGTGATCGCGGAACGCAGGCTGTGGATCGCGGTGATGACCGCGCAGCAAGAGCTGGGCGCCGACATCGGTGAGCAGGTGATCGCCGACTACCAGGCGGTGATCGAGCAGGTCGACTTCGCGTCGATCACCCGCCGCGAGGTCGTGACGCTGCACGACGTGAAGGCGCGGCTGGAGGAGTTCAACGCGCTCGCCGGACACGAGCACGCCCACAAGGGCATGACCTCGCGCGACCTCACCGAGAACGTCGAGCAGATGCTGGTGCGGGAGAGCCTGGAGCTCGTCCGGCTGCGCTGCGTCACCGTGCTCTCCCGGCTCGCCGAGCTCGCGGCCGAGCACGCCGGCACGATGATCGCCTCGCGCACGCACAACGTGCCCGCGCAGGTCGTGCCGCTGGGCAAGCGGTTCGCCACCGCGGCGGAGGAGATCCTCGTCGCCGTGGAACGGCTGGAGGACCTGCTCCGCCGCTACCCGTTGCGCGGCATCAAGGGCCCGGTCGGCACGGTGCAGGACATGCTCGACCTGTTCGACGGCGACCGGGAGAAGGTCGCCGCGCTGGAGGCCAGGATCGCGAACTTCCTCGGCTTCGAACGCCGGTTCACCAGCGTCGGCCAGGTCTACCCGCGTTCCCTCGACTACGACGTGCTCACCGCGCTGGTGCAGATCGCCGCCGGACCGGCCTCGCTCGCGAAGACCATCCGGCTCATGGCGGGCCACGAGCTCGCGTCGGAGGGCTTCGCCGAGGGCCAGGTCGGCTCGTCCGCGATGCCGCACAAGATGAACCCGCGCAACTGCGAGCGGATCAACGGGCTGATGGTCGTGCTGCGCGGTTACGCCTCGATGGCCGGTGAGCTGGCGGGCGATCAGTGGAACGAGGGCGACGTGTCGTGCTCGGTGGTCCGGCGCGTCGCGCTGCCGGACGCGTTCTACGCCATCGACGGCCTGCTGCAGACCATGCTCTCGGTGCTGGAGACCTTCTTCACCTCGCCGAAGGTCATCGCCGCGGAACTGGAGCGGTACCTGCCGTTCCTCGCGACGACGAAGATGCTCGTCGCGGCGGTGCGGGCGGGGCAGGGCCGCGAGACCGCGCACGAACTGATCAAGGAGCACGCGCTGAAGGCCGCCGCGGGCCTGCGCGACGGCGAGCGGGAGAACACGCTGCTCGCCACGCTCGGCGCGGATGAGCGTTTCCCGCTGGACACCGCGCAGCTCACCGACCTGCTCGCCGACCGGGGCCCGTTCACCGGCGTGGCGGCCGACCAGATCGCGGAGATCGGCAAGCGGGTGGCCGAGCTCGCCGGTCGCTACCCGCACGCGGTCGGCTACGCTTCGGAGTCGCGGCTTTGACGCACCGTCAGGACTTGGGGAGGCTCTGGTGACGTACTGGTCCATCCTGCGCAGAGAGCACGTGTTCCGCGTGCTGTTCGGCAGCTGGGTCGGCAGACTCGCGATGGCCATGGCGGCCGTGGCGATCCCGCTGGCGCTGCGCGACGCGGGAGCCGACTACGTGTTCATCGGGCTGGTGGCGGGCAGCTTCGCCATCTCCGCCGCGATCGGGTCCCCGATCGTCGGCCGGATCGTCGACCGGGTCGGTCAGGTGCGCGTGCTCGTGCCGACCGGCCTGCTCGCCGCCGCCGGGTTCGTGCTGATCGCGGTGGCGCCGTCGAACCACGCGCTGGTGCTGACCGGCGCGATCCTGGCCGGGGCGCTCACGCCGCCGCTGGAGCCGTGCCTGCGCGTGCTGTGGCCCGGCCTCGTCGAGGACGACGAACTGGAGAAGGCGTACGCGGTCGACTCGGCGGCGCAGGAGCTGGTGTTCGTCTTCGGCCCGCTCGTGGTGACGCTGTGCCTCGCGGTCTTCGCACCGGTCAGCGCGTTGTGGGCGCAGGCCCTGCTCACGGTGGCGGGCGTGGCGATGTTCGCGACGGCGTCTCCCGCGCGCAGGTGGACGCCGGAGAAGGTGGAGAACCGGCACTGGCTCGGCCCGCTGCGGCACCGGGGCCTGTTGGTGCTGCTGCTCGCCCCGGTCGGCATGGGCGTCGCGATCGGCACGCTGAACGTGCTGGTGGTGAGCTACGCCGAGCGGTTCGAGGTGTTCGGCGGGGCGCCCATGCTGTTGACGCTCAACGCGTTGGCGTCGCTGGTCGGCGTGCTGATCTACGGCGTGATCCCGTGGAAGATCGAGCCCCGGACCCGGATCGTGTTCTTCGCGGTCGGCCTGCTCGTCGGCTACGGGCTGCTCGCGACGGTGCCGTCACCGCTCGGGATGGCCGGGCTGATGCTGCTCACCGGGTTCTTCCTGGCTCCGCTGCTGGCGGCCCTGTTCCGCCTGATCGGCGAGCTGGCGCCGCGCGGCACCGTCGCCGAGGCGTTCGCGTGGCTGGTCACGCTCTTCGCGGCAGGCAGCTCGCTCGGCGCCGCGGTGGTGGGACCGGCACTGGACCGGAACGACCTGAACCTGGCCGCGGCGCACGCGGGCGTGGGCGCGTTGTTCTGCCTGCTGATGGTGAGCGTGGGCTACCGGTTGTTCGTTCCCGCCAAGGAACCCGCGGTCGCCTGACCCCCGGCTGTGCGAACGGCCCGTTCGCCCCTGGTGGGCGAACGGGCCGTTTTTCGTTGTCTCAGAAGTGCTTGAGCAGCTCCGGGAACGTCTCGATGAACAACACCCCGTCGTCCTCGCGGTTCACCGAGTCGTCGAACTCCAGCACCCACGTGTGCTCGTTCGGCACGTAGACCGCGTTCATGCCCGCGGCGCGCGCCGGGCCGATGTCGGACTTCATCGAGTTGCCGATCATCCACGCCGTGGCGGGTTCGATGTCCTGCTCGGCGATCAGCGCCCGGTACGTGTCGACGTTCTTCTCCGGCACGATGTGGATGCTGTCGAAGTGCGGCGCGAGGCCCGACGCGTCGAGCTTGCGCTGCTGCTCCTCCAGGTCTCCCTTGGTGAGCAGGAGCATCCGGTACCTGCCGCGCAACGCGTCGAGCGTCTCGGTCACGCCGGGGATCAGCTCGACCTCGTGGCGGATCAGCTTGCCGGCGAGGTCCTCGATCCTGGCGCGTTCGTCGTCGCTCGCCGTGCGCTCGTTCAGCTTCTCGAAGCAGTCGTGCAGGCTCTGCAACAACATCTTGGCGCCATAACCGTGCGTGACCGCGTTCGCGGCCTCGATGTCGTCGAGCACCTTGCGGGTCTGCTCGCGGCCGAGCGTCGGATGGTCGACCCAGTCGAGGAAGTCGTCGATCACGCGCTCGAAGAGGACGTTGTTCTCCCACAGCGTGTCGTCGGCGTCGAAGATCAAGACCTGGGCTGGCTCTGTCGCACTCACCCGACGGATGCTATCAAACACCTACCAGCACTTTTCCTTGGAAGCGCACGGAAATCCGAAGTGGAGGACGCATGGGCACGCTCGTGCTGACCGGTGCGGCGACCGTCTTCTCCGGCGACCCGCACGCACCGCTGCTCGACGCCGACACGGTGGTCTGCCGCGACGGTGTGATCGAGGCGATCGGCCGTGCGCGCTCGCACGGAGCTCGTCTGCCCGGCGCCGAGGTGATCGACCTGGGCGGCGGCACCCTCGCGCCGGGCCTGATCGACTCGCACGGGCACGTGACGTTCGGTGACTACAGCCCGCGCCAGCGCACCGTCGACTACCTCGCCGGATACGTCCAGGGAGGCATCACCACGACCGTGTCCGCGGGCGAGGTGCACGTGCCGGGCCGCCCGCGCGACCGGGCCGGGGTGAAGGCGCTGGCCGTGGCGGCGCAGAGGTGCTTCAGCGAGTACCGGCCGGGCGGGATGCGGGTGCGGGCCGGAGCGGTGCTCATCGAGCCGACCCTGACGCAGGAGGACTTCGCCGAGCTCGCCGAGACCGGCGTGCGGCTCGCGAAGTACGGCTTCGGCGCGTTCGCGGACCCGGTGGACGGCGTGGAGCACGTGCGGTGGGCGCGCGAGGCCGGACTGACCGTGATGTGCCACGCGGGCGGGGCCAGCGCGGCCGGCGGCGCGTCGTTGGGCGGCAAGGCGTTGCTGGCGTTGCGCCCCGACGTGTGCGGGCACGCGAACGGCGGGCCGACCGCGCTGCCGTTCGCGGAGGTGGAGGCACTGTTCGACGAGACGGACATGGCGTTGCAGGTGGTGCAGGCGGGCAACCTCAAAGCGGCCCTGCGGCTCGTGGAGCACGCGGCCGAACGCGGTGAACTGCACCGGGTCGTGGTCGGGTCGGACACGCCGTCGGGGTTCGGGGTGATGCCGCTGGCGGTGCTGAAGACGGTGCTGGAGCTGACGGCACTGGGCGGGCTGGAACCGGAGGTGGCGTGGTCGCTCGCGACGGGAACCGTGTCGGACGTGTGGCGGTTGCCGGAGGGCAGGGTGCGGGTCGGGGCGCCCGCGGACCTGCTGGGGCTCGCGGCACCGGCCGGGTCGCAGGCGGACACGGTGGCGGAGGCGATGCGGATCGGGGACATCCCCGCGATCACGGTGGTGGTGAGCGACGGGGTGGTGCGGGCCATGCCGGGGCGGATGACGCCGCGACCGGCGGTGCCCGCGCAGCTGCTGTCGTGAGGCGTTGAGCGGCTGGGCGTCCTCGTTCCCGCCTGATCAGCCGCGCTCTCACGCCTCACCGACCGGGCTCTCCGACACACCGGCGGGCTCTCCCGGTACGCCAACGGTCCTCCCACCAGTTCGGAAGGACCGTTGGCGCCTCGGAGAAACTAGGCCGTGGCGCCCGCGTACAGCTCCGCCACCGCCTGCTCGTACTCGGCGCTGATCCGGAACGCCTTGGCCGCCAGCGCCAGCCTCGTCGCCACCGGCACCTCTCCCGCGGCGAGCTGCTCCAGCACCCCGGCGTAGTCGTCCGGATCGGTCAACGGCACCACGTGCGCGCAGTTCTTCGCCGCCGCCCGCAGCATGGCGGGCCCGCCGATGTCGACCTTCTCCCGGAAGTCCGCGAACGACGCCGGGTCCGTCGGCAGCCGGTAGTAGTTGCACGCCACCAGGTCGACCCTCGTGATGTCGTACCGCGACAGCTCAGCCAGGTCCGACTCGTCGTCCCTCGCCAGGATCCCGGCCATCACCGACACGGTGAGCGTCTTCACCCGGCCGCCGAGCAGGGTCGGCACGCCGGCGAGATCCGCCACCGCCCGCACCGGCAAGCCCGCTTCGGCGCACAGCCGCTGCGTGCCCTCGGTGGCCACGACGTCCCACCCGAGGTCGAGCAGACCCCTGGCGAGCACGTCGATGCCGCGTTTGTCGCTGACGCCCAGCACGGCCAGCATCAGTGGTCCCCTCCCCGATCGATGAGCGCGTCGCGGTGTGCGCCGACGCCGACGTACCGCACGGGTGCGCCGAGCAGCTGTTCGATGCGTTCCACGTACGCCCTTGCCGCGGCGGGAAGTTCGGCGTAGGTCCGCACTCCGGTGATGTCCTCGTCCCAGCCCGGGAGGGTCTCGAACACCGGCGTGGAGCGGTCGAGCACGGTCGGGTCGGCGTTGAACGACTCGGTGCGCTCGCCGTCGTGCTCGTACGCCACGCAGATCTGCAGGTCGCCGATGCCGGTGAGCTGGTCGAGGTTCGTCAGGGCCACCTCGTCCGCGCCCTGCATGAGCACGCCGTACGCGGTGGCGACGCCGTCGAACGCGCCGAGCCTGCGCGGGCGGTTCGTCGTGGCGCCGTACTCGCCCCACTGCTCCCGCAGGCGGTCCGCGGTCTCGTCGTCGAACTCGCTGACGAACGGGCCCGCGCCCACGCAGCTGGAGAACGCCTTGGACACACCGATCACCCGGTCCAGCTTCGCCCACGGCGTGCCGAGGCCGACGGGCGCGTGCGCCGCCAGGCACGTCGAGGACGTGGTGAACGGGTAGATGCCGAAGTAGATGTCCTTCAACGCTCCCAGCTGGCCCTCAGCCAGCACGTGCTTGCCCTCGGCGAACGCCCTGCGCAGCAACGACGTCACGTCCGCCACGTGCGGGCGCAACCGGTCGGCGAGCTTGTCCACCCACGCGCGGACGTCGGCGAGTTCGACCGGATCGGTGCCGTAGATCGTGGTCAGCCGCGCGTTGGCCCAGTCGAGCACCGGCGCCAGCTTCGCGTCGAGGTGCTCGGGGTCGAAGAGATCGCGCACCAGCAACGTCTTCTTCATGACCCGGTCGCCGTAGGCGGGCGAGATGCCCATCCTGGTCGAGCCGTAGCTCGCCTTGCCCAGCCTGACCTCCTCCGCGGCGTCGAGGTCGCGGTGGAACGGGAAGCACACCGACGCGGTGTCGGCGACCAGGATCCGCTCCGGGTCGACACCGTGCGCCACGACGAACTCGACCTCGGCCACGAAGTTCTCGACGTCCACCACCATGCCCGGCCCGAGGACGCTGACGACGTCCGGCCGGAACACGCTGCTGGGAAGGTTGTGCAGGCTGAACCTGCCCTCGTCGACGACGACGGTGTGCCCGGCGTTGCCTCCTCCGTGATACCTCACGACGTAGTCGACCTCACCGGTGATCGCGTCGACCATCTTGCCCTTGCCCTCGTCGCCCCAGTTGAGGCCCACCACGGCAGTCAGCACGTTCTCAGTTCTCCCCTCGCAGCGGCTGCGCTCACCCCACCAGGTGGCGCCAGTCGTCCCCATCGCTCACGACGACGTTCGCCGACCTGATCTTGCGGTAGTCGACGTCGTCGCCCAGTCCCGCCGGAACCCGGCCCTCTGCATGGTCCTTCACGGCGTCCAGCAGGAAGTGACGCGCACGGACGATACCGGTGTCGCTCTTGCCGGGGTTCTCGATCGAGCGATCGACGATGGCGCCCATGCTCTCCTGCACGGCGATGTCCTGGGCGGCGAGCCCGGTGATGCCGGAGAAGCTGGTGCCGGCGCGCATCGCGGCGCGGTCCTGGCCCCACATGTTCTCCCGCGAGTAGCCCTCGCGGAAGTTGTCCTTGTTCATGTTCTCGAGGTCCAGGCCGAACTGGTCGGCGAAGTAGCTCGGGTCGACCGGCTGGTCCTCGTTGTACCAGAGGTACCAGAAGATGGTGCGGTGGTCGTTGATCGGCACCCAGGCGTGCCAGAGGCGGTCGCCGTTGGGGAGCTCCGGCACGATGGTGTACCAGGGCATGATCATGGGCTTGACGCGGACCAGGCTGTCCCCGGTGGACAGCTGGCGGACGGCCGCATACCTGATGCCCCACGGGGTGCGATCGATCTCGTCGCGCGGCGCCCGGTCGTCGAGCAGATCCTTCAACGGGCCCTTGGCGGCTTCGGTCTCGTGCAGCAGCGAGACGTGGGCGGAGTCGATGTCCGCCTCCAGCCCCTGCATCCAGTTGCACTCCAGGATCGCGACGATGCCGAAGACGTGCGAGTCGGGCAGGTCGGTGAAGGCGAAGCGCGGGAACGGGTTCGGCTCGCGGCCCGTGCCGCCCGCCCAGATCCAGATCACGCCGCCCGCGTCCACGACGGGGTGGTGGTTGAGCTTCACCTTGGACGCGAACCGGCCTCCGTCCTCGGGCTCGGACGGCGTCTCGACGGTGCGGCCGTCCGTGGTGAACTTCCAGCCGTGGTAGACGCAGCGCAACGCGCAGTCCTCGTTGCGCGCCAGCGCCAGCGAGGCGCCGCGGTGCGGGCATGCCTCGTCGAAGCAGGCGACCGTGCCGTCGTCACCGCGGAAGACCACGTACCGCTCGCCGAGCAGTTCGACGGCGACGGGCTCGCCACCCGCCACGACGCGCTCGGACCGCATCGCGGGCATCCAGTACTCGCGCAGGAGGTCGCCCATCGGCGTCCCCTTGCCGACTCGGGTCAGAGTCTCGTTCATGGACTTGGTGGCCATCGAAAACCTCTCTCACCGCTGTGGGTTACGGCAAACCATGTCAGAAATCGGTCTGGCACAACACCTTGTGCGTTCCGTCGAGCTTCGCGACGCTGAAGGACGTTGCAGCACAAGAACTTCTCCGGAGGCCACGCACATGCGACCTACCGTCGTCCTTCTCGGCGCTCTTTACGACCCCGCCGCGGAAGACCACATCGCCGACAACGCCGAGGTCGTGCGCGTCGACCCGGAAGACCGCGCGGCGCTCACCGCGGCGCTGGCGGACGCGCACGGCCTGATCGCGAAGTACCCGGCGGAGATCACCGCCGAGGTCCTCGCGTCGGCACCGAAGCTCGTCGCCGTCCTGTCGAGCGGGCGGGGCACGGACAACATCGACGTACCGGCCGCGACCGAGGCGGGCGTGGTGGTCGCGAACAACCCGGGCCTGGGCGGCCGTCCGGTGTCCGAGCACGCGCTGGGCCTGATGATCTCGGTGAGCCGCGACCTGACCGCCGTGGCGCGACACGGGATCGAGGGCGCCTGGGAACGCAGGCTCACCACCCACCGCGTGGAGCTGGTGGAAAGCACGCTGGGCATCATCGGCATCGGCAACGTGGGCAGCAACATGGCCCACCGCGCGTCCCGCGGCTTCGGCATGACGGTGCTGGGCTACGACCCGTACGTGAGCGCGGAGACGATGGCCGAGCACGGCGCCACGAAGGTCGACGACCTCAAGGAGATGCTGGGGCGCTGTGACTTCGTCACGTGCCACCCGGAGCTCAACGACGAGACCGAGCACATGTTCAACGACGAGACGTTCGCCGCCATCAAGCAGGGCGCGTACTTCCTGAACACCTCGCGCGGCCGCGTCGTCGACACCGACGCGCTGGTGCGGGCGCTGCGCAGCGGCCACCTGGCCGGTGCCGCGCTGGACGTGTTCGAGGACGAGCCGCTCGACCCGGCGAGCCCGTTGCTGACGATGGACAACGTGGTGCTCAGCGCGCACGTCGCCGACTTCACCGTGCAGACGAAGACGGCGCTGGCGTTCTCGGCCGCCACGAAGCTGCTGGGGGCGTTGAACGGCGAGATGCCGCCGAGCGCGTTGAACCCGCAGGCCTGGCAGCGGGCGGACCTGCGGCGCAAGGAGCTGCTGGGCGGCTGACGACGTGCGGGGCGTGGCGGGCCGGGTGCCCGCCACGCCGGTCAGCCGGGCCGCGCGGAACCGCCGGGCGGCCGACTCACCCGTCACGCCACCACCAGCTTGCTCACCGGTGTCTCCACGACCTGCACGGCCCCGGCTCCGGTCAGCCGCACGACCACCTCCGCGGCCCTCTCCCGCGCACACGTCACCTGCGCCACCGCCACGTCCGGCCCGCTGTCGAGCACCCACCACGTCCCGCTCAGCCCGGCCCGCACCGCGCTCCACCGCGACACCGGCGTCACCACGGTCAGCAGCACGTTCTCCTCCGCCGCCCGCGCGGCCCGCAACAACATGGCGATCTTCTCCGCCACCCCGCGCACGACCGGGTCGGCCCACGCGAGCGCACCCGCCACCAGCTGCACGCCACACCGCCGCACCGTGGCCAGCTCGCGAAGTCCGTTGTGCCGCAGGGACGCACCGGTCTCCACGACCTCCAGCACGGCGTCGGCCAGGTCGGGCACCTTCGCCTCGGTCGAGCCGTAGGAGTGCAGGACCCGTGCTTCCAGGCCGAGCTCCTCCCCGAAGTACCGCCGGGCGATGGCCGGGTACTCCGACGCGACCCGCACGCCGGCGGGCAGGTCGGCGGGGCTCGACGCGGGGTCGTCGGCCGGCACCGCGAGCACGACGCGCCAGCCGGTGCTGGTGGTCTTCGAGTAGCCGATCTCGTGCACCACCTCGAGCTTGGCGCCGCTCTCCTCGATCCAGTCGGTGCCGGTGAGCCCCAGCGAGAAGGTGCCGTCGGCGACGAAACCAGGTATCTCGCGGGGTTTGCCGAACACCACGCCGTCGATGCCCGGGAAGTCGATGTCGGCGCGCAGGGCGCGGGAGGACGCGCGCCGCACGGTCAGTCCGGCCGCGGCGAACAGGCGCAGGGTGGACTCGTGCAGCGACCCGGTGGGCAGCGCGAGGGTGACCATCTCATCTCCCGGTGCTGAGCAGGCTTTCCAGGTGGACGGCGACGCCGTCGCGGTCGTGGTGTTCGGTGACGTGGTCGCAGGCGGCCAGCACCGTGGGATGCGCGTTCGCCGTGGCCACGGAGATGTCCGCCCACCGCAGCATCGGCAGGTCCGACGGCATGTCGCCGTACGCGACCGTGCGAAGGCCGAGCGGGTTCAGCTCGTCCAGCCCCACGGCCTTGTGCACGCCCGCGGGCAGGATGTCGACGAAGTGGCTGCACGGCACCGCCACCGCGCACGACGGTCCGACGAGCGTCCGGACGGCACGGGCGAGCCGGTCCACCGGGAGCTCGTCGGACTGCGCGATCAGCTTCACCGCCGGTTCCACGACGTGGCGCAACGGTGACGACGCGACGACGTCCGCGACGCCGGGCGCCCCGACGTCGAAGCCGGGGTCGAGGTCGCACCGGTCCAGGTGGTCGACGCCGAGCCGGATGCCGTCGAACGTCTGCCGCAGCAACGACTTCAGCTCACCGGCGCGCTCGGCGCCGAGCACCGTCGACCGCACCACCGACGCCCGCGCCGGGTCGTAGTGCACAGCGCCTCCCGAGCACACCAGGAAGTCCGCGCCGGTCCGCGAAGCGACGTCGAGCGCGTCCCGCAACGGCCGCGCCGTCACCAGCACGACCACACCGCCGGCCGCCCGCACCTCGCTCAGCGCGTTCTGGGTCCGGGCGGTGACCTGCCGCGTGCTGGTGAGCAGCGTGCCGTCGAGGTCCGTGGCGACGAAGAACATCAGACGTGCAGCAAGCGGTCGATGCCGGTGACCGGCGGCGTGGGCAGCAGTGCCGGCCGGAACTCCAGCTCCCCCACCACGAGGTCGTGCGGCCAGTCCGCGACGATGCTCGCCACGCACCGCCCCACGGACTCCACGCTCACCTTGGTCGGCGCGTCGTCACCGTCGAGGTTCGAGATCGCCCCCGGAGCGAGCAGGCAGGCGCGCACCCCGTTGTTCCGCTCCTCCAGCAACAACGTCTCCACCAACGCCTTCAACGCGGCCTTGGTGGCGGAGTACGCGACGCCGCCCTCGAAGTAGTACGACCCGGCGTGGCTGCCCATCACCACGAACAGCCCGCGCGAGCGCCGCAACGCGGGCAGCACGTGCTTCACGAGCCGGAACACCGACGACAGGTTGATCTCCAGCTGCCGGTCCCAGTCCTCCTCGGACATCTTCTCGATCGGGTCGAGCACGCGGTCCACGGCGTTGGCCACCACCACGTCCAGCCGACCGGCCTCGGCCAGCACCGCGGAGACGACCGCCGCCGACGCCGACGGGTCGGCGAGGTCGCACCGCCGCTCTCCCAGCCACTCCGCACCCGACACGCTGCGGTTCAACGAGAAGACCCGGTACCCGCGCGCGTACAGCTCCGCGGCGATGGCGAAGCCGCTGCCCCGGTTCGACCCGGTGATGAGCGCCACCGGCGCCTCAGAGCCCATCGAAGGCCTTCTTCCACTGGGCGACGAGCTCGTCGGCGGAGGCACCCGTGCGGAAGAGGTCCTTGTCGAGCGGCCTCCCGTCGGCGGACCGCAGCCGCATGCAGTCCTGCGACATCTCCGAGATCAGGCTGATCCTGCCGTCAGGGGAGAAGCCGAAGATCACGCAGAAGTCCCACAGCACCAACGGGTGCAGCCAGTCCCGCAGCACGTCGTTCACCAGCAACGCCTGCGAGTACATCTCGTCCACCGGCAGGTCGAGCGCCCGCAGGTAGTCCTCGCCGATCGGCTGGTCCTCGGGGTCGACGCGGTAGTCGAACTTCACCACCGGGCGTGGCAGCGGCTCGCCGTCCACGAACAGGCCGGGGTACTTGCGGGTGGTGGAGCCCGTCGCGACGTTCTTGACGATCACCTCGAACGGCGGCGCCGGGCGGTAGTCCGCGAGGTAGGTGTCCGGTGCTAGCCGGGCGCGGAACGCGCACTCGACCCCCGCCGCGGACAGCCGCGCGGCCGCCTTCTCGTAGAAGTCGAGCCGCAGCGGCCCCGTCCCGTCGACCAGCTCGTCGCGGTCGTAGGTGAAGCTGCGCAGGCTGGGGATCAGCTTGACCACGCAGAGGTCGTCGCGCACCAGCCAGATCCGCTTGCTGCGCCCGGTGATGTCCGCTTCCCGCTCGTCCACCACGGCCGCCAGCCCGGCGGCGTCGAACACGGTGTCGGTCATGCCTCTCCCTGCCTTCCTGCCGTGGAACCGGGTCAGCCCTGTGCGCGGGCCCGGTCGATCGTCGCGCTGACGGCGCTGTCGAACGCGGCGCCGAACTCGTCGATGTCGGCCTGGATCATCGGCGTGGAGACGCAGCCGAGGCCGCTGTCGCCGATGAGGATCCCGTTCTCCAGCAACGTCCGGAACAGCAGGTGCCCGAGCTGCGCCGGCGTCGCGCTCGAGCCCGGCACCGTGCCGGTGAGCACGCGGAACAGCGACTCCACGCCGTTGACCTGCCAGTCGAGGTCGTTGGCCTCGATCGTCTTGGTCATCGTGTCGCGGACCTGGTCGCCGAGCTCGCCGATGCGCTTCATCTGCTCCCGGGTGAGCAGCCGCAGCGAGGCGACACCGGCGGACATGCTGACCGGGTTCGCGTTGTAGGAACCGGAGTGCGGCAGCTTCGGCTTGCCCCGGCTCGGGTCGAACACGGCCATCACCTCGGCCTTGCCGGCCACGGCGCCGATCGGCATGCCGCCGCCGATCACCTTGCCCATCACGGTGAGGTCGGCGACCGCGCCGAGCGCATCCATCGCGCCGCCGTAGCCGATGCGGAACGAGCCGACCTCGTCCGACACCAGCAGCACGCCCGTCTCGTCGCAGAACGTCCGCAGAGCCGCGGTGTACTCGGGGCTCATCGGCACCAGGCCGATGCGCCACGGCACCGGGTCGACGAGCACGCACGCCAGCTCGGCGGCGTGCTCGCGCAGGATCGCCAGGGCCGCCTCGGGCTCGTTGAACGGGATCACCACGGTGTTGGCGATCACCTCGGCGGGCATGCCCGCGGTGTGGCTGTGGCTGAGCAACGAGTTCGAGCCGTCGTTGTTGACCGCCACCGAGTCGTACGCGCCGTGGTAGGCACCGGCGATCTTGGCGATCTTCGCCTTGCCGGTGTGCGCCCGCGCCGCCTGCAGGGCCATCATCACGCCCTCGGTGCCGGAGCTCGTGAACCGCGCGCGTTCGAAGGTCTCGTTGCGGGAGCACAGCGCCTCGGCGAACAGGACCTCGGACTCGGTGGGCAGGCCGAAGCACGTGCCGCGGGCCGCCGCCTCCGAGATCGCCGCGACGATCTCCGGGTGCGCGTGACCATGCACGAGGGTGGTGCTGTTGTTGAGGAAGTCGATGCGGGCGGTGCCGTCGAGGTCCACCACCCGGCTGCCGTTGCCCGACGCCGCGTAGATCGGGTACGGCGAGCTGAACACCGCGGTCCGGCTGTTGCCGCCGGGCAGCACCGCCCTGGCGCGCGCGTACATGTCCTTGGACGCGGCGGAGACCGACTCGTAGGTCGAAGTGCTCACGGTAGTCCTTTCCCTGTGTTCTCGGCCGTGTCGCGGTCAGCGACCGGCGACCGTCGTGTCCGGGTTGAACAGATCGGTGGGGAGCTTGATCTCGGCGCCGGCCCGCACCCACCGCGGCGTCGCCTCCAGCGCGACGGCGTCCTCGCCCAGCCCGGCGGCGATCCGCTCACCGGCTTCGGGTGCCAGCGGCGTGATCGCCGCGGCCAGGGTGCGCACGGCCATCAGCTCCAGTGCCGCGCACGTGCGGGCGAGGCCGGAACCCGGGGTGGCGTCGGCGCTGACCTCGGCGAAGTCCTCCGCGTGCCGGACCAGTGCGGTCACCGCGGCCACCACCGCTCGGGGGCGGAAGCGGCCGGGCAGGTAGTCGAGCGCCGCGGTCCTGGCGAGGTCGGCGATCTGCCCGTAGAACCGCTCCGCCTCGGCGTGCCAGCCGCCCGCCTCCGGTGCGGTGCCACCGAAACGCTCGGCCACGCGGGCGTCGACGCCGTCGAGCAGGCGCTGCCAGCGGCCGATCAGCTCGCCGGTCACGAACTCCGCGTAGCCCTGCACGGTGAAGTCCCGCCGGCGCACGTCCGGCGCGGTGGCCGCCAGGTAGAGGCGCAACTGGTCCGCGTTCGCCGGGTTGACGGCCTCCCGCAGCCACACCGCGTGCTTGCGGCCCGTCGAGAACTTCTCACCGTCGAGCAGGTAGAAGTCGTTGCACACCAACGCTTCCGGCAATGCCAGCGCATCGGTGAACGCACCCAGCACCGCCGGGAACGCGAAGGCACGCAGGAACGCGTTGTCGAAGCCGAAGAACAGCACCGTGCGCGGGTTGACGCGCCGGGCATAGGCCTCCCAGCCTCCGGAGAACCCGTCCAACGCCACCAGGAACCGCGCGGTGAGCTCGAACGCCGAGTACATCCGCTGCTCCGAGGGACCTTCCGCGTCCCCGACGTGGATCGGGATGCCGTGCTCCGCGGGGATGCTCACCGGCAGGTCGGGCAGCGGGTTGGCGAGCACGCGGTCGACGTAGGCGCGCAGCCTGCCGTGCGTCGCGGCCCCGCGCAGGTAGTCGGTGAGCTTGGCGCGCAACGGTTCCAGCGGCAGGAAGTACCGGGTGAGCGGCCGTGGCGTCGCGGCCGTGCCACACCCGGCGCACGACGGGTCGACCAGGTCGCGGTCGTCGTAGGGCAACGCGCACAGCTCGCACTCGATGCCCGCGGTCTGGTCGGAGCCGCAGTGCGGGCAACGACCCGCCACGAACGCCTCCAGCAGGTACCGGTCGCACGGCTCGCAGTAGTTCGTGGGTTCGGTGCGCCGCACCAGCACGCCCTTGTCGCGCAATGACTCGAACACCGCCGTGGCCATCGCCGGGTAGGAGGGTTCGGACGGGCGCACGAACACGTCCCAGTCGACACCCGCCGCCGTGAGCCCCTCGGTGATCGCGTCGGTGTTGCGCTCGGCGAGCTCGTGGAAGGTCACGCCCTCCGCCTCGGCCGCCGCCGAGACCTGGCTCTGGTGCCCGACCGTGCCGAGCAGCAGGTGCGCCCGGTCGCCTGCCGCCAGCAACGCGCGCCGGCACGCGTCCGCGCTGAGGAACGGCCCGGACAGGTGCCCGAGGTGCAGCTCTCCGTTCGGTGTGGGGAACGACGGCAGCAGCAGCACCGGACGTCCCTGCCGTTCGGTCGCCTGTTGCTCCTCGCGCAGGGCGTGGACCTCCGCCAGCGCGGGCAGGCTCTCCCACCACATCGAGAAGAACGACAGCGGCCGGTCGTCGGAGAGGTTGCGCAGCGTGTGCGGGGCGAGCGGCGGCAGGTAGACGCTGTCGCCCGCCGCGAGGACGCGGTGGTGGCCGTCCCAGCCCACCTCACCGGTGCCGTCGAGCACCACCCAGACCTCCAGGTCGTGGTGGTTGTGCTCGGCGGTGATCTCGCCGGGCTGCAACGTCACGCGCCGCACGTTGAACGGCGCACCGGCGGCGTGCGCCCATTCCGGCGCCGCGCTGCGCACGAAGTCCGCGCGCGCCAGGTCGGCGAGCTCGCGGGGGATCCCACTGACGATCATCGGAGTCCTGTTCGCAGTCGGGTCAGCGCGTCAGCGCGACGTCGGGTTCGTCGGAGCCGATCGGCCAGTCGAGCACCGCGCTCACGTCGGCGACGGGGAAGCGCTCGAAGCCGAGCACGCTGTTCGCGATCGTGGCGCTGCGCCAGGTCAGCAGGCTCAGGTTCGGGTCCGCGACGCCGAAGCTGTGCCGGGCGGCGTTCTGCACGAACACCCGCCGGTCGTCCGGTCCGTCCCAGTCCAGGCTGAAGTCCTGCCGCACCTCGACCTCGCCGCCGTCCCCGCGCATCGCCTCGCGCAGGTTGCTGAACAGCCCGTGCAACGGTCGCGGCAACCCGTGCCGGTAGCCGGTGGCGCAGATGACGACGTCGGCCTCGACCCGCACCTCGTCGCCCGCGGAGGGCATCCACCGCGTCAGCAACCCGGACAGCGTCTTCTCCACGGTGGTCAGCGAGTAGCCGAGCAGGGTGCGGCACGGGCGCCGCTCCCCCTCGATCACCTCCAGGTCGTAGAGCCGCCGGTAGATCGCCTCCAGCAGGCCGACCGAGATGCCGTCGCTCGCCATCTTCTGCTCCTCCACCAGCTCCAGGCGGCGCTTGGCGGGCAGGCTGTGGAAGTAGCGGCTGTAGTTCGGCACGAACAGCTCGTCCACGAACGGGCTGTCGTCGAGCGGCAGCAGGTTCGGCCGCGAGGTGCCCCACACGACGGTGGCGGGCCGGTCCGGCGAGGTGAGCAGGTGGTGCACGACCTCGGCACCGCTCTGCCCGCCGCCGACCACCACGACCCGTTTGCCGCCGAGGTCACGCGGCACGTCGAGCAGCGCGGAGGCGTGGAAGACCTCCTGCCGGTCGTGCCCGTTGGCGAACGACGGCAGCCGCGGCGCGAGGCCGGTGCCGCTGACCACGTTGCGCGCCAGCAGTTCACCCTGGTCGGTGTGCACGACGAACAGCTCGCCGTTCCACGTCACGTCCCGCACGTCGACGCCGAAGCGCAGGTTCGGGATCCGTTCGGCGGCCCACCGGCAGTACTGCTCGAACTCGCGGCGCGGCACCTTCGTGCGGCCGGTGACGAGCAACCGGTAGAAGCGCTTGGTCTCGACCATGAAGGCCGGGAACGAGTACGGGTTCGTCGGGTCGACCGGCGTCACCAGGTCCTTGAGGAAGTGCACCTGCATCTGCACGTCCGGCAGCATCAGCCCGGCGTGCCAGCCGAACTCGGGCTTGCGGTCGAGGAACGCGACCTTCAGGCCGGTGCCCTCCTCCGCGAGCAGCGCGGCCAGGCTGAGGTTCGACGGCCCGATGCCGATGCCCACCAGATCCAGGACGTCGTGTCCGGTACTCATGAGTCACTGCCTCCCGATGCGACCCCGCTCGGTGACTGGGGCGGGGTGTGTCGGCCTTCTCCGTCGGCGGTCCACCGCACACCGAGCGCGGCCAGGTCGTCCCTGATCCGGGCGAAGTGCCCGGCGGACAGCGCCAGGTGCGGTCGCAGCCAGCCCGTCCCCGCGACGGCTCGCTCGGCCAGCAGCACGGTGGCGGCGGCCAGGGTGAACCCGGTCGTGCGGGTCATCGCCGCGAGCCCGGTCTCCGGGTCGGCGCGGTCGACCAGCAACGCCCTGATGCTCAGCGTGGTGCCGCCGGCGTCCGGCAGGCCGGTGCCGGACACCTCCAGCACCACGACGTCCTCGTCTTCCGGCCGTGCGCGCAACTGGGGCGCGAGCACGTGTTCGACGACGCGTTTGGGGGCCACGGCGACGCCGTCGACCGCGACCGGTGCCTCGTCCAGCAGCCCGAGCGTCGCGAGACCCGTGACGGCCTGCGCGAAACCCGGCCACCGCAGCGTCTTCTGCGTGCAGTCGGCGTGCGCGAGCGCCGGGTGGTCGGCCAGCCACGGGACCATGCCGTCGTGGTAGGCCTCCAGCAGTCCGACGCCGGGCACGTGCCGTTCCTCGACCCCGGAGAACCGGGGGTGGCCGACGACCTGGCCGTGCTCGACGGCGAGCGAGCTGCGTTGCGCGATCGGCAGGTGGTTCGCCAGCTCACCGCCGAAGAAAGCCGTGTAGCCCCAGGGCTTCCTCGGGGTGGCGGGGACTCCGCCGCAGAACACCTCCAGCGTGCGCACTCCTCCGGTGAGGTCAGTGAGTCTGCGGGCCACGTCCGCGGCGGCCAGCTCGGTCAGGCCCGGTTCGAGGCCCACCGGCAGCAGCACGGGAACACCCGCGGCACGTGCCAGTTCGTCCACTGTGGACTCCTGCGGTGGCCGGGTGATGCTCGCGACCGGCACCTTCGCCCGCGCGGCGAGCTCGATGGCCGTCCGGGTCGCGGCCCACGGCACGGCCGCCGCCACCGCGTCGCTGCCCGCGATGGCATCGGTGCCGCCGACCCGGACCTCGCACGCCGCGTGGGCGGAGAGCCAGGCGGCGAGTTCGCGCGCCTGCTCGTGGTCCCGGTCGACGAGCGTGATCGACGTGGTGCGCGGATCACGGGCGAGTGCGTAGCCCGCGCCGCGGCCCATCCGGCCGCAGCCCAGCAGTGTCACCCTCACTCGTCCTCCCCCTTCCGGCTCGGTGGTGCCCGGCGTCGTGACGGCGCGGCGAAGCGCCCCGCCGGAGGTACAGCGATTCCGGCGGGGGACTTGGCTTCAGCGCTTTCAGCTGATGCGGGCCGTGATCCGTTCGCCCGCCGCGTCGAGCAGGGCGTCGAGGCCCGCCCGGTCGGATGCCCGCGCGCACACGGCGGCGACGCGTTGCGTGCCGAAGTTCGCCGGCGGCAACGCGACCTGGCTGCCGGGCGTGACCTCGGTGAAGACGTGGTCGTAGCCCGGCTCCTCGAAGAGTTCCGTGACGCCGTCGACCCCCTCGAACGTGCCCGCCCGATCGGCGAACACGAACCGCAGGCCGGCGTGCAGGTCGCGGTCCGGCGTCAGTTCCAGCGGGTCGCCGGTGGCGACGCGGATGACGTTGGCGAAGAAGTCGACGCCCGTGGCGGCCTTGATCAGGTGCGAGGCGATGTAGTCACCGGCCGGTCGTGCCGCGACCTCGATGAACCGCATCCGCTCGCCGTCCCACTTGGCCTCCAGGTGGAAGGCGCAGTGGTCGAACCCGAGCGCGAGCAGGATCTCCTCCGCCCGCCGCCGGATCTCCTCCTGCGCGGCCTCAGGCAGCACGCTCGGCAGCCGGTGCGAGACCTCCAGGTGGAACGGCACGGTGGTGACCTTGTCGGTCAGCAGGATCGTGCGCACCTGACCGCCCGCGATGAACCCCTCGACCGACAGCTCGTCGCCGACGAGGTACTCCTCGACGATGAACTCGGCGCCGAACTGGCGGAACACCGCGTCGAAGGCCGGGTCCGCGATGCGGCTCAGCTCGGTCATCGCGGGTTCGAGGTCGGCTTCGCCGTGCAGTTCGAAGATGCCCTTGGACCCGGACGCGCCGGTGGGCTTGACAACGCACGGGAAACCGATGCGGGCGACGGCCTCGCGCAGGTCGGCCAGGTCGGCGACGCGCGCGAACTTCGGCAGCACGCCTTCGATCCCGGTGAGGGCGTTCTTCATCGCGAGCTTGTTGCGCGCCAGCACGGCGGCCTCCGGCGACATGCCGGGCAGGCCGAGCTCGGCGGCGATGGCCGCCACGAGCTGGACGTCGATCTCGGTGAAGTTGACGACACCGGCGATGTCGTGGACGGCCGCGATCTCCCGCGCCGTCTTCAGCGCCAGCTCGGTGTCGTAGGTGTCGACCTGGTGGAACTCGTCGACGAGTGGAGCGGCGAACTCCGGCAGTGCGCGGCCGAGCAGGACGACCCGGTGACCGAGCCTGCGTGCGGCGACGAGCGACTCGAAGCCCTCGCGCTTGATGCGCCTGAGGTTGACGAACAGGACGCTGCGGGTGCTCAAGCGGCCCTCCACTGCTTGGGAAGCGATGTGTGCTCTCGACTGCACAGCGAGTCAACCACGCGCACTCGGCAGGCATCAAAGCGTTGTCTAAAAAGGACTTCTTGCGTGTCCGGCGGATCTGCGCCCATCGTGGAGCCGCATCCACGCGGACGGTGAAGGAGAGAGCATGAAGGTCCTGGTGATCGGCGCGGGAGCGATCGGCGCGTGCGCCGCGCTGCGCCTGGCCGAGGCGGGCGCAGCGGTGACGGTGATGTCGCGCGACGAACCGCTCACCACCCTGTCCGCGCACAGCTTCGGCTGGGCCAACGCCATCGACGAGAAGAACGAGGCCTACCACTCCCTGAGCATCGAGGCGCTGGAGGCCCAGCGACGGCTGGTAGCGGACGTCGGTGTCGCGCCGCGGTGGTTGTTCGAGCACGGGAACCTGCACTGGGGTGACGACGAGGCGAGCGCCGCGGCCCAGCGGGACATCGCCTCGGGTTACCGCGAACTCGGGTACCCGGTGGAGGAGTTGACCGTCGCCGAGGCCGCTGCGCTGGAGCCGGGTCTGGCGTTCGCGGGCGTCGTCGGCCCGGTCTACTTCTACCCGCGTGACGTGCACGTGCTCGGTGACGTGCTGCTGCCCGCCGTGCTGGACAAGGCACGCGCGGCCGGCGCGCGGATCCTGGTGGGCGCCGAGGTCTCGTCGCTGGACGAGGTGCGCGGCTCGTACGACGCGGTGCTGTGCTGCGCGGGCCGGGGCAACGTGGACCTGCTGCCCGGTCTGCCGTTGCTCGAACCCGGTGCGCCGGAACGGCTGACGCGCGGCCTGCTGGTGCGCACGACCCCGGTCGCCGAGCCGGTGACCCGGATCGTGCACGCGCCGGGGCTGAGCATCCGGCCGCACACCGGTGGGCGGCTGGTGCTGCACTGCCACGACCTGGACCGCACGCTGACCGACGGTGGTGACACCGGTGCCGTTGCCCAGCAGGTGCTCTCGCGGCTTCCCGCCGTGCTGCCGTCGGCGGCGGACGCCGAAGTGGAGCACGTGTTCGCCGGGGTCCGGCCGATGCCGCGCGACGGGATGTCCGTCGTGGGCCCGGTTCCCGGTCAGGACGGGGTGTACGTGATCGCCACGCACAGCGGGCTGACGCTGGGGCCGGTGCTCGGTGAGATCGCGGCCAGGGAGGCGCTCGGGGAGCCGGACCCGCTGGTCGAGCAGTTCCGGCTCACCCGGTTCGCCTGAGCTGCCGGGGCTTGCGCGCGCCAGAGTGCTGCGCTCGCCCGGCGAAGTCCCGCGCCGGGCGCCCCGCCCCACACCCGGGGGGGGCGGGCGGCGGCGCAGGGCGACGTCTCGGGGGGGGCGGCGGGGGCCAGGAGCCCGGGCGCCCCG
>NZ_JBFBAW010000015.1:57065-250988 GCF_040682435.1 Lentzea sp. NPDC051208
CCGCCCGTCACCTCACCGGTGGCGGGCGGCCGGCGTCTCAGGCCGACTTCTCGTCGAGGCCGTCGGCGAACAGCAGCCAGGCCTCCGCGCACTCGCGCGCCAGGTCCGCCACCATCGACGCGCAGTGCGCGGGCACCGCGTCGGTGATCCCGCTCCACCCCGACGGCGACAGACTGTGCAGGTCCAGCATTCGCAACAACGTCCGCCCGTTCTCGGTGAACCGCAGCGACGGGTCGCGGCGCAGCGCGTAGACCGCGGCCCCGTGGTTCGCCGGCCGCACGGGCGGTTGGTGCTTCGGGCGTTCCGGTTGCGGTACGGGCGCCTGCACCCGTTCCGGCTCGGTGGTGCGGGCCGGGGTGGCGCGCGCGAGCACCCGGCGGGTCCGGCCGTCGAGCCCGACCCTGTCCCCCGACTGAGGAATTTCCTCACTTGACATCCGCGACCGCACCGCCCCCGCCGTCTTCGGCGAGATCCCCGCGACGGACGCGACGCGGCGGTCCGACCAGTCCGGGTACGCCCGCACGATGCGGACGGCCGCGGCCCTGCGGTCGGCGAGGCTCAACGGCAGGCCGTGGCCGCCGTTGGCCTCGACGGCGAGCACGAACGCCGCCGCCTCGTCGCCGTCGAAGAAAACGACCGGGATGTCGTTCTCACCTCGGGCTATCGCGGCCTGGACCCGGTGCACCCCGTCGATGACGCGCATCGTTTGGCGGTGCACCACGATCGGCGGCAGGTCCTCGACACCGGTGAGCACGCGGACGTGCTCGGCGTCGACGCCGGCCTGCCGGGGCGTGTCAGCCGGTCCCAGCAGGGAGATCGGCACGGTGACGCGCTCAGCCGGTTCCCGGACGGCCCAGTGCGTGCCTTCCTCGCGCAGCAACTGCACAGACAACTGTCTCCCCCAACAGTGTGGAACGCATGGTCGAACCACGGCCTCGGCCGTGTGGTGAACGGACGACCCGGCGTGGCGCCGGGCGGGTCTCAGCCGCGGGCAGGTACCTCCAGCCCGAGGTGGTCGCGCAACGTGCGGCCCCGGTAGTCCTTGCGGAACAGGCCGCGCTGCTGCAGCACCGGCACGACCAGTTCGGTGAACGCGGTCACCGAACCGGGCACGTAGGCCGGGTAGATGTTGAAACCGTCGGCCATCCGCTCCTCGAACCAGAGCTGGATCTCGTCGGCGATCTCCTCCGGGTCGCCGACGACGACGTGCGAGAGCTGTTGCGGGGTGCCGTGCACGAGGTCCGCGTAGGTGATCGTGCCGGCGGTGCGCCGGGTGAGCCGGGTGATCTCGGCGAGGCGCCGCTGTCCGTCCTCGGACACCCGCGCCAGCACCTCGACCGGGACCACGGCGGCGAGGTCGTTGCCGCGCACGTCGACGCCGAACGCCTCGGACGCGGAGGTGAGGTTGCGCTTGAAGCCCTCGCCGATGCCGCCCGCCCTGACCAACTCGCTCGCCTCGACCTCGGGGTCGAGCAGGATCAGCGAGTTCAGGTGGTCGTGCAGCGCGACGGCCTCCTCGGTCGTCGGCGCGACGATCGGGGTCAGGCCGGGCACCACCGTGACGTGGTCCTCGCGGCCGTAGCGGGCCGCCCGCGCCTTGATGTCGGCGTAGTACTCCTTGCGCTTCGCGAGCGTCGGCTGCGGTCCGGCGAACACCATGTCGGCCTGGCGCGCGCCCAGTTCGCGTGCCTGGTCTGAGGTGCCCGCGTTGAGCAGGACGACGTGGCCGCTCGGCGGACGGGGCAGGCCGAGCGGTCCGTCGACCTGGAAGTGCTCGCTGCGGTGGTTGATCGGTTCGTCGCCCGAGTCCCAGAGCTTGCGCGCGATCTGCAGCGTCTCCTCGGCCCACTCGTAGCGCTTCTGCGTGTCCCAGTGCTGCTCGCGGCTGTAGTTCAACGCCGCCGCGGCGTCCGCGCCGGTCACCAGGTTCCAGGCCGCGCGGCCCCCGCTGACGTGGTCGAGCGAGGCGAGGTTGCGGGCCACGCCGTACGGGTCGGAGTACGTCGGGTTCGCCGTGACGACGACGCCGATGTGCGTGGTGGCGGCGGCGATGGCGGCGGCCGCGGCGAACGGCTCCAGCCGGGAGATCTGCGCCGGATTGCTGTGCTGCAGGGAGGGGTCGCACGCCAGGCGGTCGCCCAGGAACACGAAGTCCAGCTTCGCGCGTTCGGCGGTGCGGCTCACCTCCTGGATGAGGTCGATGTCGTAGGCCGCGTCGGGGCTCGCGTCCGGGTGCCGCCAGCCCGCCTGGTGCGTGCCGGTGGCCCAGAACATGAGACCGAGGTGCAGTTCGCGGTCAGCGGGCATTGCTGGTGAGCTCCTCGTCCTTGGTCAGGGCAAAGCGGTTGGGCGCCGGTGCCAGGCCCAGCCGTGCGCGCAGGGTCGTGCCGGCCGGGCGGATCCCGTCCCTCAGCAACGGCAGCACGTCCCGCAGGAACGCGGTCAGCTCGCCCTGGGAACCGCACCGCACCAGGACGTGCGGGTGCCGCAGCCGTGCGGCGACCTCCTCCCGGCCACCGGACGCATCGGCCATGAGAGCGTGACCTTCTTGCGGTGTGGCGGAAAACAGGACGTCGGCGTGGTCGGCGAGAACGTCGTCGGCAGTCGCGAACACCACCGGCTGGCCCTGCGGCGGGCGGATGACGTTCAACGGCCCGCGCACGGCGAGCGCCTCGCCGACGTGGTCCACGACGTGGATCCGGTCCGCGTCGACGAACCTGCCGGTGTCCTTCTCGTGCACGAACGCGCCGTCCTCCCAGCTGTCCCACAGCGCGCGGACCAGCGGCACGAACTCGCGGGCCCTGACCAGCGGGTTCCTGGCCGGGTCGTGGCCCTCGCGGCGGTGGTTGGCGTCGGAGGCGGGGTCGGTCGTGCTGTCGGCGAACCAGCCGACGCGTCCCGCGCTGATGTGGTCGAGGGAGGCGATCTGGCGGGCCAGGCTGTAGGGCTCGTGGTAGCTGGTGGCGGCGGTGACGACGATGCCGATGTCGTCGGTGTGCGCGGCCAGGAACGCAGCGGCGATGAGCGCCGTCGGCGGGCTCGCGCCGTCCGGTGCGGCGGCGGTGCGGTCAGGCAGCACCAGATAGTCGACTCCGGCTGTTTCCGCAGCCTGCGCGGTCACCACGAGTTCGCTCACCGGACGCGTCAAGTCCATTCCGGACAATTGAACGCCGACGGTCGTTGCTGAGGACGAATAAGCGCCGGAGCGCATGCGCCAACCCCCACACAGTTGTTGGTTCTCGAGGTAGCCGTTCGTGGCACGCGTCGCACCGGCAGCCCCCACGGCCGAACGCCAGTAAACCGGCGCGGTGCGAATATCGCAAGATGAGCAATGACCAGGAACTGATTACAAGCAGTCGTGCGAGCACGATGATTTGCGGTCCCCCGCACGGCAACTGCCGGTCAGCGCCGGGCCAAGATCAACCGTTCAGCGCATTGCCTGAGCACACACACTTCCAGACAGTCCGCGGCTCCTTCCTTTGATACCGCCGAACGGTGTACCTCCACCTCGCTCCCACCAATGAGCGATTTCGGCGGTTCCGCCACTTCATGCCGATCTGACATCCGGAAAACATCTGCGCTTCGGGTCGTCGTCACCCAGCGTAAAAAGAAAATGCTCCATCCGAGTGAGAACGACGGCGCTCCCATTGCCTTGCCGGTGTGCGGACGCCACTTATACCGTCCGAACCGTCCGGTTATCGGGGGAAGGAATTTTGTGGACGAGCAAGAATTCGACGTGGTGGTCGCCGGCTCCGGCGGCGCGGGTCTGCTCGCCGCCGCACGGGCCGCCTCGGCAGGACTGTGCGTTGTCGTGCTGGAGCGCTCGGACGTGCTCGGCGGCACGACCGCCGTCTCCGGAGGGATGCTGTGGGTGCCGGACAGCTCCGTCATGAGGCGGGCCGGGCTGCCCGACTCGCCGCAGGACGCGCTGCGTTACCTGGAGCGGGTCGCCGAGGGCACCGTCGAGCGCGACCGGCTGGAGCACTACGTCCGGACGTCACCGGAGATGCTCGACTGGCTGGAGGAGCACACCGGCGCCCGGTTCTTCCCGATCGACCGCCCCGACTACCACTCCGGCTGGCCGGGCGCGGTGGACGTGGGCCGGTGCGTGGACAACGAACCGTTCGACACCGCCCCCTTCCCCGGACTGCTGGAGCGCGTGCGCCGGGGCCCCCAGTTCCCGCCGCTGACCTACGACGAACGGCACCGCGCCCGCTTCACCGGTCCGGACGAATCCCTCCTGGCACAACGACGTGAGCGCGGCGTCCTGACCGTGGGCGCCGCTCTCGCCGCCGCACTCGTGGCCGCCTGCGACGCGCTCGGCGTGACCTTCCGGACCCGCACGCGTGCCACCGCGCTGACGTTCACCGATGGTTCGGTGTCGGGCGTGAGCTGCGAGGACGGCCGCACGTTCGCCGGTCGCGCCGTCGTGCTGGCCAACGGCGGCTTCGAGTGGGACCCGGCGTCGGGCGCGTTCCTCGGCGACACGCCGGTGGTCCCGGTGAGCCCGCCCGTGAACACGGGCGACGGCCTGCGCATGGCCCTGTCGGCGGGCGCCGCCGTCGAACGCATGAACCAGGCCTGGTGGGTGCCCGCGCTGCGCGGCGTCCCGGAGGAGTACGACGGCGCCCCGCTGACGCGGCACCTGGTGGGCGAGCGCTGCCTGCCCGGTTCGATCATGGTCGACCGGCACGCCCGCCGGTTCGTGAACGAGGCGGTCAACTACCACGACATCACGCGCGTGCTCTTCAACTTCGACGCCGACGGCCACCACCCCGCGCACCTGCCGGTGTGGCTGGTGTTCGACGAGAAGTTCCGCACCAGCTACAGCGTCGGCCCGGCTTCCCCGCGCGCACCGGCGCCGTCGTGGCTGACCAGTGCCGCCACCCCGGCACTGCTGGCCGAGGCGATCGGTCTGGACCCGGCGGAGCTCACCAAGACCGTCGACCGCTTCAGCGCGCACGCTCGAGCGGGCACCGACCCCGACTTCCACCGCGGCGAGACCTCACACGACCGCTACTACGGCGATCCACGCGTGCCGGGCAACCCGTGCCTGGGCGAGCTGGTCACCCCGCCGTTCCACGCGGTGCAGGTGGTGCCGGGAGCGCTGGGCACCAAGGGCGGCCCGGTCACCAGCACGTCCGGCGAGGTGCTGACCCCGTCCGGAGAGGCGGTGCCGGGGCTCTACGCGTGCGGCAACGTCTCGGCCGGCGTCTTCGGCCCCGGCTATCCGGGTTCGGGCGGCACTCTGGGTCCCGCACTGACCGCCGGTTATGCGGTGGGAACGGCGCTGGCGGTCGCCCTCGGGTGATCAGTACGGTCCCGTGAGGCCTGTTCGCCGCTCCCGCGTGTCCCTCGGCGAATGGCGCTCTGCGAGGGCGCGTCCTCCAGCCGGAAGAACGACGACGGCGAATCCGAATCGACCTGGAATCCTTTGTTCCGGGCGATTTCCCGACGACCGGTGCCGAACGTCGAACATCGTGTGACGCGTGGAGTCCGAACACCGGGAACGGAGTGCGGACCAGACCTGCGAGGTGTCAAAACACGACCCGATAGGCCTGACCTGCGCATCAAGCCGCTGCAGGTTCGTACTCGTTGCTCAAGCCGCCGTGTACTCGCCGGCGACGTGCGGACCTGCAGTCACGCTCTGCGAGAGCCGAATCGAAAGTCGCCGGCCCGATCGTCAAGCCTCACCAGGAGGTTGCGGGCCTGCTGGGTGGTCCACGGCGCGTCAGGGTTGGCAGTAGTACCGAGGACATGGACATAGCGCTGTGTGTGCCGAAATTACATTCACGCAGGTTAAGCAACGTGACGACACTCGTGGATGACTCCGTCGAGGCGGTCCCCTCCGATCCATGGCTAGGCAGCGGTTCTGGATCGAGGTCTTCGCCAAGATCCCACGCTGGTGGCACGGCCCGGAACGATGCCGCTAGTCCGCAGGCTGGCGGTGCACGCTGCGCACCGCCGCCACGTCCGCGGGCACCGGCGGCCGTGCGGGAATCGCGGCGCTCAGCGCGTCGAGCCTGCGCCGGATGCTGCCCGCGACTCCCTTGCCCAGCACGAAACGGGTGGGCGTGGCCGCGCGCTGGGCGCCGTCGAGCAACCGGTGCGCGGCCTGGCTGCCGATGCCGGTGTTGCTCAGCACCAGGTGCCGCAACCGGTGCGGCCGCTCCGCCAGCGCGTCCGCGATGGCGGAAGTGGCCTGTGCGTCCAGCCGGTTGTCCTCGGCGCCCAGCACTCCGGCGGCCTTGACCCGGCCGAGATCGCACACCTCGACGCCGGCGGCCGCCGCCGCGGTCACCAGGCGGGCCGCGGCCCGCGGACCGATCCCGTTGCTGGCCACGGAGATCCGCCGCAGCCTGCCGGTGACGAACGCGTCGGCGATGGTGTGCGCGCCGTCGTCGCCGAGCCCCGCCGCGGACACGTACAGCTCGCTCACCGCGTCGGCGGCCAGCAACGCCGCGAGGTGGGTCGCGCCGGCCGGGCCGAGCGGATTTCCGCCGAGGTAAAGACGTTCCACCGGCCTGTTGCCCGTGGCCGCGGTGATCACGGCGGCCACCAGCCGTTGCACGGCCGTGGCGTCGAGGCCGGTCTGGACGAGGTCGAGCGTGCGCAACGACCGTGCGGACTCGACGAGCCCGGCCGCCGCGTCGCCGTCGCCGATCGGGTTGCGCTTGAGCCAGATGCCGGTCACCCGGCTCGCCTGGGGCGACATCCGCAGGTTGTCCGCGATGCGGCACGCGCCACCGGCGGTGATCCCGTTGCAGCCCAGGTAGAGCGTCTCGACCTCGCGCTGCACCGCCTCCCCCGCCACGTCGGCCGCGCCGTCGCCGAGACCGTCGGTGCCCAGCAGCAGGTGCTTGACCACGCCGGGCCGCAGCGCCTGCGCCACCAGCTCCGCACCACCCGGCCCGAGGTCCTGCTTGCAGAGGTCCAGCCTGCCGTCGGGCAGCGCGGTGCCGGTCGGGAAGTCCAGCCGCTCCCCCGCGGTCGTCCCGGTGCGCAGCCAGGCCAGCAGTGGTTCCAGCGAGCTCACCACGCCGCCTCCCGGTAGTCCTTGAGGAACACCCCGGCGACCGGCGATCCCGCCTCGCCGCGCACGATCGGGTCGTAGACGCGCGCCGCGCCGTCCACGACGTCCAGCGGCGTGCGGAACCCGACCTCCGCCAGCCGTGCCTTCTTCGGCGCCGGGTTCTCGTCGGTGATCCAGCCGGTGTCGACGGAGCACATGTAGACGCCCTGCTCCGCGAGGTCGGGCCCGCTTGTGCGGGTCAGCATGTTGAGCGCGGCCTTGGCCATGTTCGTGTGCGGATGACCGGAAGTCTTGTTCCGCACGGCGAACCGGCCCTCCACGGCGGTCACGTTGACGACGTACCGGCGCGGATGCGGCGACGCGAGCAACAACGGCAACAACCGGTCGCACAGCAACGTCGGCGCGAGCGCGTTGACCAGCTGCGTCTCCAGCACCTCGGCCGCGTCGAGCTCGCCGACCCTGGCGGACCACGAGTTGACCGGCGCCGTGTCCGGCAGCAGCCCGGCCTCGTCGATCTCCGCGAGAGCCAGCGCACCGCTGTTCTGCCCCAGCGCCAGCATCGGGCTGAACCCCGGCGCCAGCAGGACCTTCTGCGGTGGCGCACCGCTCTCACCGGCGATCAACGCCGCATACGACTCCGGCGGCCGGCGCACGGTCTGCGCCGCGTTGTTGACCAGCACGTCGAGCGGCCGCCCGTCCTCGCGCAGCGACTCGGTGAGCGCGAGCACCTGCCGCGGATCACGCAGGTCGATGCCGACGATCGTCAGCCGGTCCAGCCACTCCGCGCTGCCCGGAGCCTCCTCGAACCGCCGCCGCGCGTCGCGCGGGAACCTCGTCGTGACCAGCAGCTCGGCCCCGTCCCGCAGCAGCATCAACGCCACCTGGAACCCGATCTTCACCCGGCCACCGGTGAGCAGCGCCCGCCGCCCGCTCAGATCGGTGCGCGCGGTGCGGCGCTCGGTGTTCTCGCGCGCGCAGGAGGGGCAGAGCCGGTGGTAGAACGCGTCGGCACGCCGGTAGAACTCCTTGCACACGTAACAACGCCGGGCACGCGACAGCTCCCGTTCCGGCACGTCCTCGACCGGCGGCAGCGGCGCGTCCTCACGGCGGTCCAGCGCACCCGTGGCGGTCGCGGCGTCGACAGCCGCGTCGGCCAGGGCCTTTTCCCCGTCGCGCACCTTCTTGCGGCTCTTCCTGCCCTCACGCGCGAACGACTCGGCGACCCGTTCCGCCTTGAGCCGCACCGGATCATCCGCCGGAAGCGCGCGCAACCGCGCGACGGCCTCGTGGAACGTCGCGAGCTCGGCTTCGGTGATCCTGTCTGTCATGGTGTGGTCCCGGCCGGATTCGAACCGGCGTGATCCGCCCTGCAAAGGTGGCGCGACTGCCTCTGCGCTACGGGACCTGGCCTGCCGGGGCGGCCGGATTCGAACCGGCGTGATCCGGATGTGGAGTCCAGTGCGACTGCCTCTGCGCTACGACCCCGGCATTGGCGCCATCGTAACCAGCGGATCTTCCGTGCCGAGGGCACGGTCCCTACTGGACGGCGAACGGACCGTCGCCCACGAACGCGTACCGCGCGAAGCGCTCGCCGATCAGTTCGTGCGTGGCCGTGTCGGGGTGCAGGGCGTCGGGCAGCGGGTGCGTGACGGCGTCCTGCTCGCCGTAGAGGCGCGTGCCGTCCAGGTAGTGCAGGTTCGGGTCGTTCTCGCGGCGTTCGGCCAAGGATGCCAGCGCCTCGCGGATGATCCGCAACGTCAGCTGCGGCGCGTCCCCGTGCGGACCGGTGGCGGTGAAGACCACCTTGCCCGCGTCGAGCGCCTCCAGGTCCATGCCGCCCGGTCCCGGCGTGTCCTCGTAGCTGCCGCAGAAGATCGGCGACATCAGCACGAGCGGCGTGCTCGGATGACCGTCGCGGATCGTGTCCAGGAAGCCGTGCACGGCCGGCACGAACGCCCGCAGCCGCATGACGTCGAAGTTCACGACGTTGATGCCGAACTTGACGCTGATCAAGTCGGCGGGGCGGTCCCTCATCACCCGCGCGACGAACGGGTCGACCAGCGCGCTGCCGCCGAACCCGAGGTTGTGCAGCTCGACGCCGCCCCGGCGCGCGGCGACCGCGGGCCAGGTGCGGGCCGGCGTGGCCGCGTTGGACCCGCTGCTGATCGAACTGCCGTGGTGCGACCAGATTCGGCGGTCCTCGCCGGCCGGGCGCACCGGCGCGTCCGTGCGCAGGGCGACCAGGTCGACCACCTCGTTGTGCGGCAACCAGATCTCGACGACCTTGTCGCCGGCGGCGAGATCGGTGAACCGCGCGGTGAACGCCGGCCCTTCGTGCACCTCACGCGCTCCGGTCCGCACGTCGACCTCGGCGTGGTCGCCGCCGACGAGTTGCTCGCTGACGAGGAGTTCGCCGTCGGCCACCAGATCGACGCTGCCCCGCAACCGCTCGACGCCGCGATAGGAGACCGCGCTCGGGTGCAGGACCAGCTCGATCACCCGCGCCTCGGTGGCCATCACCAGCCGCACGCCGGAAGGCCTGCTCTCCGCGGTCATCAGCTGCGGGTCGGGGAAGCGCTCACGCACCCAGGCAGGCAGGCGGTGCGGGCGCACACCACGAGCCGTGGCTTCCAGTTCGGCGGCGCCACGCACGAGCTCGTCGGTCAGAGGTGTGGTGATCATGTGCTCACCATGCTCGCACCGGTGCGGGCGGCGCGCTCGACACCCCAGTCGTAGAGCGCCTGCAGGGCGGGTCCCAGGCTCCGGCCCTCGTCGGTCAGCGAGTACTCGACGTGCGGAGGCACCTCGGCCCGCGCGACCAGCCCCGACTCCTGCAGCTCGCGCAGCCGCTGCACGAACATCTTCTCGCTGATGCCGGGCACCTTGCGCCGCAGCTCGCCATAGTGGTGCGGGCGTTCCTTCAGGTGCGCCAGGATCACCGCGCGCCACTTGCCGCCGATGACGTCGAGGGCCAGCTCGACCGGGCAGTTGTACATCGGCGCTCCTCACCAAAAAGTGCGTACTTGCCGGGCATTTCGCGTGCTGCTGGAGTGGCGTCGTGATCAACGACCAGTCAACACCTTCTCTCTACACGTGGGCCGGGGGCGCGGAGGCGCTGCTCCGGCTGACCGAGGCGTTCTACCGCAGGGTCGCGGACGACGCGCTGCTCGCGCCGGTGTTCGCCGGCATGGACCCCGGCCACGCGCGGTATGTGGCGCTGTGGCTGGGCGAGGTGTTCGGCGGGCCGGCCGCGTACACCGGGGAGCGCGGCGGCTACGAGTTCATGCTCTCCCAGCACCTCGGCCGGGCCATCACCGAGGAGCAGCGCCGCCGCTGGCTGAACCTGATCATGGACGCGGCGGACGAGGTGGCGCTGCCGGACGATCCGGAGTTCCGCGCCGCGTTCGTGTCCTACCTGGAGTGGGGCACGCGGCTCGCCGTGCAGAACTCCGCGGCGGACGCCAAGCCGTTCCACGGGGCGCCGGTGCCGAAATGGGGCTGGGGCGAGGCGCCGCCGTACATCGCTCCCTGATCCTTCCGTGGCGAGCACCACACCGCACTGACGGCATCCTCGTGAGACAGTTTGTTCAGAACGTGACACTTCGTTCAGAACAGGAGGTCGAGCGTGCCGGACAACACCGCGGACGCCGTGTTCGCCGCGCTGACACCCGTGCTCGACGGCATCGTGGCGACCTTCGGCCGCAGCTGCGAGGTCGTGCTGCACGACTACCGCGACCCGGAACGGTCCGTCGTCGCGGTCGCCGGGTCGGTCACCGGCCGCGAGCCAGGGGACGCGATGAGCGAGATCGGCCTGCGGGTGCTCGGCGCCGGAGCCGACGCCCGCAACGAGGTCGGCTACCTCACCCGCGCGCAGGACGGGCGGGTGCTCAAGTGCACGACGCTGCCGTTGCGCGACGCCGACGGGACGCTCATCGGCGCGTTGTGCATCAACATCGACGTGTCGGCCATCAACCGCGCCACCGGCGTGCTGTCCGACCTGCTCGGGCTGTCGCCGGTCGAGGAGATCAGCGCGACGACGAACTTCTCCGGCGACCTGGACCAGGTGGTCGAGTCGCTGATCGAGCGGGCCGAACGCGCGCACGCGGTGCCCGTGGCGGCGCTGGGACGCGAGGAGCGGCTGACGCTCGTCCGGTCGTTGAACGAGGCCGGTGTGTTCAGCCTGCGCGGCGCGCCCGCCCGCATCGCGAAGCGGCTCGGCATCTCCCGCACCGGCCTCTACAACGACCTGGCCGAACTCAAGAAGGACAAGCCGTGACGACGTTCATCAGCGAGGCGGAGTCGGCGGCCCTCGTCGACGACGAACTGGCGCTGGAGGCGGCGAGGGAGGCGTTCCTCGCCGCCCTGACGGGATCGACGTTCCCGGTCGTGATCGGGCATTCCTCCGCGCCGAACACCAGGTTCACCCTCAAGTCCGGTTCGGCGGGCGGGCTCGCGGGCGTGAAGATCGGCAGCTTCTGGCCGGACAACACCGATCTCCCCCGCCACAGTTCGACGATCGTGCTGCTGGACCCGGCCACCGGGCGGCTCAGCGCCGTGGTCGAGGCGGCGGCCGCCAACGCCTACCGCACGGCCGCCGCGGACGCGCTGGCCGTGGACGCGCTGGCCCGTGCCGACTCCCGGACGCTGACCGTCGTCGGCACCGGGCACCAGGCGTTGCACGAAGTGCGTGCGGTCAGCCGGGTGCGCCCGATCGAACGGGTGCTCGTCGTCGGCCGCCGTGCTGACGCGGCACGGGAGTTCGCCGCCGCCGTGACCGCGCGGACCGGTCTGCCGGCCGAACCCGCCGGTGCCGAGGCCGGAGTCGCCGCGGCGGACGTGCTCGTCACCGCCACCACGGCCCGGCAGGCGTTGTTCGACGCGAGCTGGGTCGCACCGGGCACGCACATCTCCGCCATGGGCGCCGACGGCCCGGGCAAGCAGGAACTGCCCGTCGCGCTGTACGGCCGCGCATCGCTGTTCTGCGACCTGCCGGACCAATCTCGTGCGATCGGCGAGTTCCAGCACGCCGGGTCCGTCACGCCCGTCGCGCTCGGAGCGGTGCTCGCCGGTGATGCCCCGGGCCGGACGTCGCCCGAGGAGATCACGGTGTTCGACAGCTCCGGCTTCGCCCTTCAGGACCTCACCCTGGCCGCCGCACTGCTGCGCCGCCTCTCGTCAGGAGCATCCGAATGACCGCTGTGGACACCCCGTTCGCCGTGCTGGACACCGACCGGCTGGACCGCAACGCCGCACGCTTGCGCGACCACCTGGCCGGGCTCGGCGTCCCGCTTCGCCTGCACGTCAAGACGTCCAAGTCCGTCGAGGTAGCCCAGCGCGTCCACGACGGCGGGCCGATCACCGTGTCGACGCTCGCCGAGGCCGAGCACTTCGCCGACGCGGGCTACCGGGACGTCCTGTACGCCGTCGGCATCGACCCGCACAAGCTGCCACGCGTCGCCGAACTGCTTCGCCGCGGCGTGCGACTGACCGTCCTGCTCGACTCCCTCGCCCAGGCCGAGGCCGTGACCTCGTTCGCACGCAAGGAGAATCTCCGCATCCCGGCGTTGATCGAGATCGACTGCGACGGGCACCGCGGCGGCGTCACGGTCACCGACCCCGCGCTCCCCGGAATCGGCCGGGTGCTCGGCGACCACCTCGCCGGGGTGCTCACCCACGCGGGCGAGTCCTACTTCGCTTACACACCAGAGGCTCTGCACAAGGCCGCGCAGAACGAACGCGACACCGCCGTCGCCGCGGCCGCGGTCCTGCGTGCCGCCGGCCTCCCGTGCGAGATCGTCAGCGTCGGCTCCACCCCCACCGCCCACGCCGCGACGGACCTGACCGGCGTCACGGAGGTCCGTGCGGGCAACTACGTCTTCTTCGACCTCGTCATGGCGGGCATCGGCGTCTGCACCACCGACGACCTCGCCCTCACCGTGGCCGTCACGGTGATCGGTCATCAGCGCGACAAGAACTGGGTGATCACCGACGGCGGCTGGATGGCGACCTCGCGGGACAGGGGCACGCAGGCGCAGGCGGTCGACCACGGGTACGGCCTGGTCGTCGACGCCGGCGGCACGCTGATCCCCGGCCTCGTCATGACCGGGGCGAGCCAGGAACACGGCGTGCTGAGCACGCGGGACGGCGCACCGGTGCCCGACCTGCCGATCGGCACGCGCCTGCGGATCCTGCCCAACCACGCCTGCGCGACGGCCGCCCAGCACGACCGCTACCACCTCGTCAGCGGCGAGGTCTGGCCCCGTCACCGCGGCTGGTGACCGCTAGAGCGCACTGAGCCAGGAGTGGCCTGGATGCACCTGGGCCAGCCACTTTCTGCAGCGCACGACGCCGCTGCGGTCCGAGCAGGGCAGCACGCCGTCGAAGTCCTGCTGGTCCTTCGGCCGCACCTCCTTGGCTTTGAAGAGCAGCACCAGTTCCGGTGCGAGGAAAGGAATCCGGTCCGCCGTGCGTTCGATGACCACGTCGTACGGCTACCGGATGTCCTCGTCGCGCCGGCCGATCCACGTGCCACCGTCGTGCGGCTCGCGGAAGACGTCGCACAGCCAGTCGCCGGTCGCCGGGTCCCGCAACCAGGTCGCTGTGCGGACGGGTCTGCTCACCTCGGAACAGGTCCAGCGCCCAGCCCGCCGCGACGTACCAGGGAGTGCTGACGCCTGCCAGCAGGCGCGCGATCTCCTCGGGGCGCCACGCGTTCTCCCAGCGGGCTTCCAGCTCCTGGTCGTCCAGCACCACACCGAGTTCTGCCATGCCGCACAGTGTGCGGCCGTGGTCAGGCGGAGCGCGTGTACTGCACCGAACCCGTGCTCGTCCTGAGGGTCAGGATCGCGTCGGCGATGGAGAACGTCGCCGCGCCACCCGCTCCGGCGCCGGCCTTGCCGGTCAGGGTTCGGTCACGCCCGGGCCGTGACCGTCGCGGCCTTCGGTGCCACGGGACGACGGGCGCGAGGTGTGCGGCGCTCCAGGATCCAGTCCGTGAGCAACAGCAGGAGCAGAGGGCTGAGCCAGACGCCGATGCTCGTCGCGGTGTTCCGCATCAGCTCCTCGTTGCCCCCGAACGCGCTGTCGACCTGGGGCGTCAGCACGATCACGGCCGGGACGTTGATGACCCGGCTCAGTGCGATCGACATCGCGAGGGCGAAGCTGCGCGACATCCACCTGCGGTGCTCGTCGTAGCGGCGCAGCAGGGCCATCCGCAGGCCGATGACCGTGATCACCAGCCACAGCGCCGATCCCACGAGGTTGGCGACGAGCACCGACGGGCCCGCCACGGTGTGCCAGCCGACGTACAGGCCGAGCACCCCGGCGGGCAACGCCCCGGCGTAGACGTAGATCCGCCCGGTGATGCGGTGGCCGGTCCGGTGCCGCGCGCGGAACGCCGGCCAGACCTGGAAGCAGGCGGTCGCCATCGCCACGGCGCCGAAGAGGACGTGCGCGACCAGCAGCGGGTAGTAGAGGTCGTTGCCCTCCGGTGGTTTCAGGCGGGAGTGGGCCGGATCGAAGGTCAGGTAGGGCGGCACGGAGAACGCCAGGAACGTCGCCACCACCAGCATCAGCGGCGCGATCCAGGGCCGGCGCCACCAGCCGGCCTTCTGACGTGGCGGAACCGGTGCGTGCGTCGAGGTCATGACAGATCCGTTCGAGGTGGGGACCAGGCCGAAACTATGTACACCATACATAGAAACGTACGACGTACATAGTTTTAGGATGACACCGGGCGACCGGACGGGATGGCGGATGACGACACGTGACAGCAAGGACTCCGATCTGCAGCGCAGCCTCACGCTGCTGTGGACGGAACGCCGCCGTGGTCAGCGGGGGCCCCGCTCGCGGCTCAGCGTGGAGCTGATCGCGCAGGCCGCGGTCCGGATCGCGGACGCGGACGGGCTGGAGGCGGTGTCCATGCAGCGGGTCGCCACCGAGCTCGGCTACTCGACGATGTCGCTCTACAACCACGTCCCGGGCAAGGACCTGCTGCTGGAGGTGGCCGCCGACGTCGGCGCGGGCGCTCCCCCGGACCTCGGCGGCACCGCGGACTTCCGGGAGGCGGTCCGGCGGTGGGTCGGCGCGCTGTGGGCCGGTTTCCACACCCGTCCCTGGATGTTGCGCGTGCCGCTCGACCACGCACCCGTGGGTCCCAACCAGCTCGCCTGGCTCGACCGCCTGCTGCGTCCCCTGCTGGCGGCCGGACTGCCCGGCGGCGAGGCGAGGGCCGCGGCCCTGCACCTGACCGCCGTCGTCCGCGGCACGGCGCAGATCAGCATGAGCATGGCCGGAGAACCCAAGCGCGACAACGGGATCCCGCGCGCCGGCGCGGACCTCACGCACGTCGTCGCCGAATTCCTCGATCCGGCGGACTACCCGGCGCTGACCGCCGTCCACGCGGCCGAACTCGCCGCCCCTGCGCGGGCGGACGGCGACGTGCTGCCGTTCGAGCTCGCCTTCGGCGTGGACCGGTTCCTGGACGGGATCGAGGGCTGGGTGGCGGCAAATTCGCGTGACTAGGCGCTTGCGGGCTCTGCTACGGTGTCCGCGATGATCACCAACTCGAGCAGATCGGGGGTCCCGTTCACCAAAGGTGAGTGCTGATGCACCACTCGACCGTGAATGGATCCTCCCGCCTCACCTTCTGGTCGCACGTGCGCGAGTTCGCCGTGCCGGCGTCGATGATCGAGTCCGCGACCGCCCGCCGTCAGGCCGGTGACTGGTCCGGAGCCTGTGCTGCCGCACGGGTCGATGTCGACATCAACCTCCGTGCCCTGAGTCGTACGCGGGGCAAGCAGTTCGCGGACCTGGTCCGCACCGATCTGCGTCATCTGGCCCCCGACCTGCTTCGGTGGCACTTCCCTCGGATCAGGCCGGACGGCGTGTTGCGTCCAGGCCTCACCCTTTCCCTGGCCCGGTATCGACCACCGGACGGTGGCGACGAGGTGCATCTCGTCGCACGCACACCGCCCGCCTGGGCCGCTGCGGGGCAACGGATCAGCCTCGCGCTGTGGGAGAGGTCCGGGACCTTGAGCAGGGCCGGCAGCCATCCGCATCCGCGGCCCGATCGGCGTTTCCGGCTCGATCTGCACCGTCACCTGTGGGATGCCCGCAGGGCTTCCGAGCTGCGAGAACGGTGCGGTGCCGCGCAGTGCGACCCCGAGCAGCCGGACGGCCGCGCCACGCACCGGTGGGCGGCCGAGGCCGCGCTGCTGCTCCGTGCGGAGGGGTGGCCGGGCAGCGCCGTCGTGGTCCGGCTCACTTCCCGGCAGCAGGTCGTGCTCGACCTGGACGCGCCGGGGATCACCGCGACCGCACCGCGTCGCTGCACGCTGCCGGTCCTGCCGGACGCGGCGACCTGGGTGCCGCCCGACCTGGAGCTGTGGCACGCCGGCATGATCGCCGCCGACCGGCTGCACCCCCTCGTCAGGTCCGCGCTGCTGCCGGAGCACCGGCCGGCGAGTGCGCCGGGAAGTCCTGACAGCACAGCGAGTTCACGCCTCGTCGACTGTCGTGGCGCCCTGCACCGGATCGGCGTGGTGGACGGGGTGCTCGTCCCGCTCGACCACGATCCGGACGAGATCCGCCGGGAAGAGCTGCTGGCCGCACTGGGTGGCCAGAGCCTGCCGTGCCTGCACGCGATCGACACCGCGCATCGGCACCCGGAAGATCTCCTGGACATCCGCGCCCGGCTGGACCACGGCGACGTCGCCGGTGCCCTCGCCGTCGTCGAAGGCCTGCTCGGACCGGACGCGCTGCTGCTCAGCGGGGCGTTGCGCGACGAGCTGGAGACGGCGGCGCGGCGCAAGGTCCTGCACGGGCTGTACCGGGCGGAACTCCACGACGTCCGGTCACTCCGGTCCATTGAGGACTGCCACCGGCCGGGCCGCCGCGCTCGCCGGCGGCACGCGGCTCTCCGCCACGCCTGACTCACCCACCCTTTCCTCGCCCGGCCGGCGCACGGCCTCAGACTTGAACCAAGGTGATCGACACATGCCCTCTGCCACGACTGTCCACATCGGATCGACGAGCACCCGGCCGCTGGACGTGGCCGCCGACCTGCTCGCCCTGCTCGGCGACACGAACACCGAGTGGCGCGCCGACCCGCAGCTGGAGGCCCTGACACTGGCCGTCTCCGCCGACCTGCCGGTGTTGCTGTGGGGTGAGCCCGGAATCGGCAAGACCGCGGCTCTCACCCAGCTCGCCGACTCCCTCGAACTACCGCTGACCACGGTGATCGCCAGCGTGCACGAACCCTCCGACTTCTCCGGCCTGCCGGTGGTCGGCGACGACCCGGCGACGCAGGGCGTGCCGATGGCGCCTCCCGACTGGGCGGTCCGGCTGGTCAGGGCCGGGCGCGGACTGCTGTTCCTGGACGAGCTGTCCACCGCGCCGCCCGCCGTGCAGGCCGCGTTGCTGCGAGTGGTGCTGGAACGCCGGGTCGGCGCGCTGCGCCTGCCGCCGGGCGTCCGGATCGTCGCGGCCGCCAACCCCCGTTCCTCGGCCGCCGACGGCTGGGAGCTGAGTCCGCCGCTGGCCAACCGGTTCGTCCATCTCAAGTGGACGTTCGACCACGAGGTCGTGGTGCGCGGGCTGGGCGGGACCTGGCCGGTCGCCGCACTGCCGCGGCTGGCCCCGGAAATGGTGCCCGACGCGGTGGCGTTCGCGCGGCGGGCGGTGTGCGCGCTCCTGGCCGCCCGGCCGAACCTCGTCCACCAGCTGCCCAAGAACGAGACGCTCCGCGGCGGCGCCTGGCCCTCACCGCGCACCTGGGAGATGGCGCTGCGCCTGATCGCCTTCGCCACGGCGGCCGGCACCTCGCGGGACGTGCTGTCCATGCTGGTGCGGGGCACCGTCGGAGAAGGTCCCGGGCTCGAACTGCTGGCGAGCCTCGACCGGCTGGACCTGCCGGACCCCGAGGAGTTGCTCGCGGATCCGGCGGCGGCCGTGCTGCCCGAACGCGGCGACCTGCGGCAGGTGGTGCTCGACGGAGTCGTCGCGGCGGTGCGCAACCGGCCGGACGAGGCCCGCTGGAACGCGGCGTGGGCGCTGCTGACCCTCGCCGTCGAGACCGGCGCGCCGGACCTGGTCGTCGTGCCGGCGAGCACGCTCGCCGCGCTGCGGCAGGACGACTGGCAGGTTCCCGCGGCGATCGAGCAGCTGGCCGGAGCGGTGTCGCTGTCGCAGCGCGCGGACCGGGCCAAGGCACGCGCCAGGACCGTCGTGGGTGCCCACTGATGACGACGCGGACACTGGACGAGGAGAAGCTGTTCGCCGCCCGCCTGTACGCGGTGCACTGCCGGCCGTACCTGGCGACGGCGTTGTTCGCCCTGAAAGTCGTGGAGTCGCAGCAGGTGCCGACGATGGCGGTCGACCGGTACTGGCGTTGCTACGTCTCGGCGGCGTTCGTCGACGCCAGACCGGTGGAGGAGCTCGCCGGGATCTGGGTGCACGAGGTGTCGCACCTGATCCGCGACCACCACGGGCGCGGCGACCGGTTCGCGGCGCGCCACGAACTGACCGGGCCGGGCGAGCGGCTGCGGATGAACATCGCGGCGGACTGTGAGATCAACGACGACGTCTTCGGCGACGGCCTGGTGTGCCCGGACGACGCCGTGCTGCCGACCGCGCTCCGGTTGCCGACGGGCCAGCTGATGGAGGACTACCTGCGGCAGTTCCGGCTCGGCCCGCACACCAACGCGTTCGCCTGGCTCGACTGCGGCAGCGGCGCGGACGGCCTGGAACGGGAGTGGGAGTTCGGGGCGGACGGCGCGCACGGGCTCACCGCGCAGGAACAGGACGCCGTCCGATTCCGCGTGGCGCAGAGCATCACGGGCCACCCCGGCTCGCTCCCCAAGGGGTGGCGGCGGTGGGCGGAGGAGGCGTTCCACCCGCCGCAACCGTGGCGCGAACTGCTGGGATCGGCGGTGCGTTCCGCCGTCTCCGGCCCCGGCGTGGGCGAGGACTACACGTACGGCAGGCCCGCCCGCAGGTCGGCCAGCGTGCCGGGGGTGGTCCTGCCGAGCCTGCGCCGCAGGCCGCCCAAGGTCGTCGTCATCGTCGACACGTCCGGGTCCGTGAGCGACGCCGAACTGGGCAGCGCGCTCGTCGAGATCGCCGCGATCGTCCGCGCGGTGGGCGGCCGCCGTGATCTCGTCTCGGTGCTGTCCTGCGACGCCGCCGCCCACATCACCGGTCCGCTGTGCCAGGCGGAAGGAATCCCGTTGGTGGGCGGCGGTGGCACGGACCTGCGGGAGGGCTTCGCCAAAGCCCTGCGCACGCGACCGGACGTGGTCGTGGCCCTGACCGACGGCCAGACCCCCTGGCCCGACGCGGCACCGCCCTGCCGGACGGTGGTGGGCCTGTTCCCGCGACCACTTCCGTCCGGCGAGGACGACGAGGACGATCCCGACTACGTTCCGGACACACCGCCCGGCTGGGCGCGGGTCGTCACCATCGGCTGACCGGACGCGGCGCCCGCGCGGGTCGGTGTGCAGCTCGCACCCGGCCACACGCCGCCGGAGTGGCCGGACGGCCCGACCCAGCAGCAGGTCCACCTCGACCTGTGGGTCGAGGACTTCGCCGAGGCGCACGAGCAGGTCATCGCACTGGGCGCCAGGGTGCTGAGGCCGGCCATCGGGAACACCAGCGGGGACGACTTCCAGGTGTACGCCGATCCCGCCGGTCATCCCTTCTGCCTGTGCTGGCTGGTGGCCGACCAGCGCAAGTGACCTGTTGGCCGCAGGTCGTTGCGGCAGAAGGCGCAATTCCCCGCAGCTGACATCCCCGGAGAGATTCGGCGCGTCTCTACGCACGAGAGGCCGCGCCGAGCGGCCTGTGGAAAACTGGGGTTTCATTTGCGTGCTTTGATCATCGGTGCCGCGGTCGTGCTGACCGCGGCACTGGCGCCCGGTGCCGCCCAGGCGGCACCTCCGTCCAACGACGACTTCGGCGGCGCCACCACGATCACCTCACTCCCGTTCTCGTCCACTGTGGACACCCGAGAGGGCACCGCGGCGGACGACGACCCTTCCCACTGCTGGTGGAGCACCAGCAGCGTCTGGTTCCGCTACACCGCACCATCCGACGGTTTCGTCCGGATGACGACCGACCGGCCGGACGACCAGAAGCCGGCCGTCTCCGCCTACACGGGCGAGCGGGGCGCGCTGACCTGGACACCGGGGGCCTGCCAGTACCCGCACGGCGGCGGTTCGGACACGTTCGCGGTGACCGCCGGCACCACCTACCACTTCCTGGCGCAGGACACGCGGTTCGCCGGGCCGGTGACGTTCGGGCTCGAGCTCGTGCCGCGGGCTGCCCACGACGATCAAGCGTCCGCCGCGGACATCCGGCTGGACGCCGACGTCGCCGGTGACACCGGGGCCGCCACGATCGAGACCGGCGAGACCAGGCCGGGCTGCGACAGTTCCTCCACCCGTTCGCTGTGGTTCCGCTACACGGCCGACCGTGCGCTGTTCGTCTCGGCGAAGGTCACCGAGAGCCGGAACAGCCCGGGTGTCGCCGTGTTCCGCGGCAGCGCTCTGGCCGAGGTGGACTGCCGGCAGAGCGCGCACGACCCGGCGATCTTCGCCACGACGCCCGGTGAGACTTACTACATCCGAGTCGCCGACGACGTGTACGGCGCGGGACCGCTGACGTTGCGGCTGGCCGAGGCGCCGCGGATCAAGCCCACCGCCTGGTGGGTGTCGCCGCAGCAGCCCGGCGTCTTCGACGACGTCCGGTTCGGCATCGATCCGGGCGATCCGGCGGGACGCTGGCTCGCGGGTGGCGAGGTGCGGTTCGGGGACGGCACGTCCGCCGCGATCCCGGCGGTGCCCGGCATGGCGGAGGTCTGGCACCGGTACGCCGCCGACGGCGAGTACGAGATCACGATCACCGGTTACACGGCGGACGGCCGATCCGGCTCCTCCACGCAGAAGCTGAAGGTCGAGACGCACGACGTGACCGTGTCGAACGTCGTCGCGCCCGCGACCGCGACGGCTGGCGAGACCGGGCGGGTCGAGGTGTCGGTCACCAGCACCCGCTACGCCGAGGGCATCGTCGTCGAACTGCTCCGCCGCAGGCCGGACGGCTACCACGACGTCGTCGGCACGGTGCGCGGACAGGTGGCGAAGGACGGCACGGTGGTCGTGCCGTTCACGTACACCTACTCCGCGGAGGACGCGGCGCTCGGCAAGGCGACGTTGAAGGCGCGGGTTCGCCTCGACGGCCGTGAGGACAACAACCCGGGCGACAACGAGCGCCAGGTCGAAACGACCGTGGTGGCAGCGAAGTAGGTCTGCCGGGCCGGGCACCGTCCTGTGAGGACGGTGTCCGGCCCGATCAGAAGCCGCAGCCCTCCGGCGACCAGTCCCGGGCGTTCGCGTCGCCGCCGTCCGCCCGGACGACCCGCACCTCGACGCACAGCGTGCCCGACGCGGTCAGCTCGACCGACGGCTCGCTGACGGTGCCCGTCTTGAGTTCGTCGTTGGTGCGCCAGACGAACGTGTCGCCGGGCTGCGGTGACGGGTAGGTCCACGAGAAGCGGAGCGTCTGCGGGTTCACGCGGGTCACGGTGACCACGACCTTGCCGACAGTTCCGCCCTCGGCCGCGCTGTCCGGCTGCGCCCCGGCCGGCAACCGCACGGAACCCCTGTCCTGCAGGAGAAGCGCGCTGGTGATGCCGACCACGGCGACGGCCCCGGCCACTCCGGCGTACAGCGGCCAGCGAGCCTTCCTGCGCGCGGGCGGACCGGCCGGGACGACGACCGCCGCCAGTGCGGCGGTCGGAGCCGACTCGTCGTGGATCTTCCGCAGCCGCTCGGCGAACTCGCCCGCCGACGCCGGTCGCACGGAGGGATCGGCGGACATCGCCTGGCGCAGCAGCACTTCCAGCGATTTCGGTGCCCTGCCCGACGGCGGTGCGGCGCTGAGCAGGATGCGCTGGGTGATCGCCACACGGGAGTTGTCGCCGCGGGGCACCACGAACGGCGAGTGGCCCGCGAGCAGGTGCCAGAGCGTCGCGCCGAGCGAGAAGACGTCCGCCCGGACGCTGTGCGCACCGCTGCTGAGCACCTCGGGCGCCGTCCACAGCAGGTGATCCCCGCCGGTGGCGCCGAAATCGGTCAGGTACACCTGCCCGTGCCCGTCGCGCAGCAGGTTGGCGGGCTTCACGTCGCGGTGCAGGACGCCTGCCTGGTGCGCGGCATGCAGCGCGTCCGCGACGGCGACACCGATCTCCAGCACACGTGCGAAGGGCAACGGTGCCGCGGCGGCCAGATCACCGTCCGGGAAGTACCGCATCACCACGTACGGCAGGCCCGCGCGGGTCCGTCCGGCGCGGTCGACGCTCGCGATGCCGGGATGCCGCAGACCGGCCACCGTCCTGATCTCGGCCACCCGCGGCGGGTCGACGAGCAGCTTCACCGCGATCTCACCGTCCGCGGCGCGGTACAGATGAACGGTCCTGCCTAGCGGTCGGGCGTACCGGAAGCCGGGGATCTCCGGTAACTCCTCTGTCATTCGCCACCTCTTGGCCGGCGGCGCCGGTCGGGTGGCCCCGCCCACCCGTCCGCGCCGGACACTCTGCAAGGGTTGGAATATTCCACTCCTGGCCAGACTGTCAACCGTCAAACCACCAGTTGAGACGCGGCGGGACCCCGGACGAGCGGACGGGCGCCCGGCCCGGGCGCCCGTCGCTCACCTCAGTGCCGGCCCCAGTTGGGGACGTCGTGGCCGTCCATCGTCACCTCGAACTGGTCGTACTTCGCCATCAGCGTCAGCAACTCGTCCTCGGAGGGCTTGTTGCCGTCGGCGTACATCTCGGCGAGTCCCCGGAAGTACTCCTCGCGGTTGAGCGCCGGGGTGAAGATGATCAGCATCGTCGCCTGGTCCTCGTACGGGTTGTGGAACCCGTGCGAGACGCCCATCGGCACGTTGACGTAGGTGCCGGGCGGTGCGGCGAACGACTTGCCGTCCAAGTGGAGCTCCACCATGCCGTGCAGGACGTAGAACGCTTCGAGCTGTTCGTTGTGGACGTGCGGCGAGGCGCCGGGCGCTCCGGGGGCCATCCGGTGCTCGTACAGACCGAGCCTGCCGTCCGTCTCACTGCCCCTGGCCTTGAAGGTCGTGTGGGTGGTCGTGCCGATCTGCACCGACTCGCCCTCGCCGGGAAGCAGGATGTTGGAGACTTGCGTCATGTCTGTTCACTCCTCGTTGCTGGCGATGTCGTCCTGGTTGAACCACGAGAGGTAACGCTCGCCCGTGTCCGGGAACACGGTGATCAAGTTCTTGCCCGCGCACTCGGGCCGTGCGGCCAGCACGCGGCAGGCGTGCGCCGCCGCGCCGGAGGAGACGCCGACCAGGAGTCCCGCCGTCCTGGCCAGTTCCCGCGCCGTGTCGTAAGCGTCCTCATCGGACACCGTCAGGACCTCGTCGATCAGGTCGACGTCGGTCGTCGCCGCGACGAAACCGCCGTTGAGGCCGGGGATGCGGTGCAGGCCGCCCCATCCCCGGCTGAGCACCGGTGATCCCTCGGGCTCCACGGCGACCACGCGGATCGCGGGGTTGCGTTCCTTGAGGTACTTCGCGGTGCCGCTGAGCGTTCCGCCGGTACCCACACCGCAGACGAAGACGTCCACCTCGCCGTCGGTGTCGTTCCAGATCTCCGGGCCGGTGGTCGCGTGGTGCGCGGCCACGTTGTCGGGGTTCTCGTGCTGGCAGGCGAACCACGACCCCGGCCGTTCGCGGTAGATCTCCTCGGCCTTGGCGATGGCCGCGACGTAGCCCTCCTGGTACGGGGTCAGCACGATCTCCGCGCCGAACGCCCGCAGCAGCTGGATGCGTTCGCTGGTCGCGCTGTCCGGCAGCACGATCACGCACCGGTAGCCGCGTGCGGCGGCGATCGCCGCCATGGAGATGCCGGTGTTGCCGGACGTCGCCTCGACGATGGTGCCCGAGCCCCTGGTGAGCTGCCCGCGCTCCTCCGCGCCGTTGATCATGTAGAGCGCGGCGCGGTCCTTGACGCTGGACAGCGGGTTGGCCATCTCCAGCTTGGCGTAGAGGTTCGCGGTCGTCACGCCGAGGTCGAGCTTCACGGTGGGCGTGCCGCCGATCAGGTCCACGAGCGACTCGGCGGGTGGTCGTTTGGTGAGCGGCTGACTGAGCCGGACGTTCACGAGCTCTCCGATCGGTTCGGTGTCACCAGCTGGGGAACACGGCCGCACCCTTGTGCTTCTGCCCCGCGACCACGACGGACTGGCGAGGCCTGGCCGCCTTCGCGACGCTGCGGCTCGACTTCAGGTTCGGGATGGAGAACGGCGCGAGGACCCGGGAGTCCGCCGGCACGTCCCGGATGACGAGCGCCTGGGCGCCCACCACGGAGTCGTGGCCGATGGTGACCGGACCGAGGATCGTCGCGTTGGCCCCGACGACGACCCGGTCGCCGAGCTTCGGGTGCCGCCGCGAGCCCTCCGGCCGCTGGTTGTCGTGCCACCACCCGACCGCGCCGAGCGTCACCTGGTGGAAGATCGTGACGTCGTCCCCGACGACGACCGTCTCGCCGATCACCACGCCCGCGCCGTGGTCGATGAAGAAACCACGGCCGATCGTCGCACCGGGGTGGATCTCGATCCCCCCGGTCAGCAGTCTCGCGATGACCATGACCAGCCGGGCGCCGCGCCGATGTCCTCGCAGGTGCAACCAGTGCGACACGCGATGTCCCCAGATCGCGATGACCGTCGGGTGCAGCAACGCCTCGCTGCGCGACAGGATCGACGGGTCGCGGTCCATGACCATGTCCAGGTCGGCGGTGATCACGCGGAGCAGCGCCCTCGCGTTCACCGGACCGCTCCCGCGGTCTCCTTCTCCTTGCGGAGCTGCCCCATCCTGTTCTCCGCGTAGGCCACGCCGACGAGCACGACCAGGCCACCGGCCAGGAGGTTCCACGTCACGTGCTCACCGAGGAACAGCACGCTGACGAGCACCGCGAACACCGGCACCACGTAGTTCACCGCGGAGGCCGTCGTGGCACCGACGTCACCGATGAGGCGGAAGTAGAGCACGTAGGCCAAGCCGGTGCTGAACAGTCCGAGCAGCACGATGCTCAGCGTCACCGGCCCGGTGAAGTCCGGCGTCCGCCAGCCGAGGAACGGCGTGACGACCGCCTGCAGCACGGCCGCGGACACGAGCTGCGACGCGGCCAGCGACAACGGGGCCAGGCCGAGCGGCGACAGGTACTTCCGCACGTACACGAAGCCGATCGCGTAGCTGATGGCCGCGCCGAAACAGGCCAGCCGCCCGCTGAGCGAGCCGAGCGACTCGTGCCACGGGCCGATCAGCAGCACCACGCCGACGAAGCCCAGTGCCAGGCCGACGGCCTTGCGGGAGGTCGCCCGCTCGGTCGGCAGCGCGGCGGTGGCGAGTGCCAGCGTCAGCAGCGGGGTGGCGCCGATCAGGACGCCCGCGATGCCGGCGCCGGTGGTCTTCTCGCCGTAGGACAGCAACAGGAACGGAATCACGTTGCCGAACAGGCCGGCGGCCGCGATGTGACCCCAGACCTGAACGGACCTCGGGAGGGCGACCTTGCGGATGGCCGCGATCGAGAGGAGCACGGCCGCGCCCAGGATGAGTCTGCTCAGCACCAGCTGTCCCGGTGTCAGACCTTCGAGGGACACCTTGATGAACGTGAAGCTGCTTCCCCAGAGCAGCGCCAGTAGCAGGAAGCGCGCGACGGATGCCTTGTCCATTGCTTCTCGATTCGGATCATCAGTCAGTAGTCGTTTGGACACTTCAGCAGAGGGGGCTCGGGGCGTACTAGAGCGAGCCGCACGCGGGGCAACCATTCGCGGCGCCCGACTGGTAGTAGCAGTGACGGACACAGCGGAAAGGCCGGAAGTGCTGCATTCACCTGAAGGGTTCGAGGAGTTCGTGGCGGTCGCGTCGCCACGGCTGCTGCGAACGGCTTTTCTGCTGACGCGGGACACCGGCCACGCGGAGGACCTGCTGCAGACGGCGCTGGCCAAGGCGTGGCGCTCGTGGCATCGCGTCGACGGCGACCCCGAGCCCTACGTGCGGCGGATCATCGTGACGTCCCACGCGACCTGGTGGCGGCGCCGGTGGAGAGGCGAGGAACCGACAGGTGAGCTGCCGGAACGTGCGGGCGAGCCGCCGCAGGACGCGGTCGGCGAGCGCGAGTGGCTCTGGCAGGCGCTGGGCCGGTTGCCGCGCAGGCAACGCGCCGTGCTGGTGCTGCGGTTCTACGAGGACCTCACCGAGGCTCAGGTGGCCGGGCTGCTCGGCTGTTCCGTCGGCACGGTCAAGAGCCAGGCGAGCAAGGCACTGGCGAAGCTGCGGCTCGACGACACGATCACGTTCGAAGGTGTGTGGCGATGAACCTGAGCGACCTCACCGAGGTGCTGCGCGAGCGCGCCGAGATCACCGACTCCGCCCACGAGGCACGCATGGCGGGCGTGCGGGCGAGGGTGACCGCGGGCAAGCGCCGCCGTGCCGTCCTGGGCGTCGCCGGCGTGGTGCTCGCGCTCGTCGGCATCGTCTTCGCGCTGCTCCCCCGCATCGAGCAGTCCGAACCCGCCGTGCCGCCACGCAGCCTGCCGGAGTACCAGGACGGCGCCCGGCTCGTCGCCCAGGCCTGGGGTGACCTCCCCTCGACCAGCACCACCCTGCGTTTCGTGCCGAAGTCGCTGGACCTCGTGCTGTTCACCCACTGCGAGACCGGACGGGGCGACGGCATGTTCACCACCCTGGTCGTCAACGGCCACCCCTACACCGAACGCGACGGGTGTGGCGGCTCGCGCAGGGTGCGCGACTGGGGCGTTTTCGACGTCGTGGTGGGGCAGCCGTCCGTCATCACGCTGACCGTGGAACCCCGGCGCACGACGGCCAAGGGCACGTTCGCCGTCGGTATCGGTGAGGTGGTACCGGTGAGCGAGTACTCGTTCCCCCCGCGCCCCCAGACGCTGGCGACGTTCCCCGCCACCCAGCCGGAGCCGGCGATCGTGCTGCGGCCCGACCCGGCGACTCCGGCTGGACAAAGGGAGGTCACGATCGAATGGCCGGGCGACAACCTGATGGAGTTGCGGTCGAACACACCCGGCAGGATCCGGGTGCTCGTCAACGACGTCGTCGTCCTGGACTACTCGCACTGGTCCTACGGCGTGGGCACCTCGTGGCTGCAGCCCTCCGACTGGGAGAACGTCGACGGGCTCGATCTCGCGAAGGGGCAGGCCGTCAAGATCACCGTCATCCCCGAACGCGTCACGGGCGACTGGGAGGTGACGCTCGCTGCTCAGTGAGGATCCGCGTCTGCTCGCGCAGCACGCCGATCGTGTTCGCCACCCAGTCGGCGATCACCGCCTGCTCGGCGGGCGTGTAGCGATCGGTCAGCTCGGCCATCGCCTTGCTCAACCCGGCGAAGGCGTCGCCGAACGCGCCGGGGACCGCCGTGATCACCAGCCGGCGGCGGTCCTCCAGGTCCGGCTCGCGGCGGGCCAGTCCGGCCCGCACGAGGCGGTCGACCACGCCGGTGACCGCACCGGGCGTCAGGCCGATCTCCCTGGCCAGCTCCCCCGCGGACACCGACCCGGCGCCCATGATCACGGCCAGCGCGCGCTGGTCGACGGCCGTCACCCCGAGGCTCGCGCCCACCGCCTCGTGGAACGCGACCACGGCGGTGCTGAGCTCACGTCCGGCGTCTCGACCTTCCACGCCGCCACTTTACCGCAGTCGATATTTCAGTATGCTGAACTAAATTGTTCAGTTGACTGAAGCATCGAGGGGGAACAGATGAGTGAGTTCACACTGGCGTTGGAGGTGCCGAGGTGGACCTGGTGGTGCTACACGCGTCACCTGGGGCTGGTGGTGGGCCTGTCCTTGATCGCGTCGGTCCAGCGGCTGATCACCGTGAACTGGTCGGAGGACATCAACCCCGTGGTCGCGACGGCCTCCGAGGTCGTCGTGCTCGCCGCCCGGATCGCGCTGGTGGTGCTCGTGTGGAGGATCGCCGTGGCCGGGCGGACGTTCCGCTGGAGCGCAGGCCGCGAGTTCGCGCGCCGGCACTGGCGCAGCCTCGTGTGGCAGGTCGTCTTCCTCGCGGTGGCGTTCGCGGTGTTCGAGGTGCTTGCCGAACACGTGGTGTCAGCGCTGCTGCCCCCGTCGGCCAGGCAGACCTACCTGGCCGTGCTGTTGTTCCTCAAGAACCCCACGATCATCGCGCTGACGTTCGTCTGGTGGATCGGCATCGTCAGGCAGACGTTCACCGACGTCTCGGAACGCCCTGTTGAGAGTGGAGTGCCCAGCTGACGGCCTAGGCTCTCGTGCCATGTTGGTCGGCCGGGATGGCGAACGGACCCAAGTCGAGCGGTTGCTGAGGGACGCGTCCTCCGGTGTCAGCGCGGCACTGGTCGTCCGGGGCGACGCGGGGATCGGCAAGTCCGCGCTGCTCGACCACGCCGTGGCCTCGGCCGGGGGCATGCGGGTGCTGCGCGGCGTCGGCATCGAATCCGAGGCCGAGCTGGCGTTCGGCGCGCTGCACCTGCTGCTGTACCCCTATCTGGACCGGCTCGACCTGCTGCCCGCCCCGCAGGCCGCCGCGTTGCGGGGCGCGTTCGGGCTGAGCAGCGACACGGCGACGCCGTTCCTGATCGGCGCGGCCACGCTGACGTTGCTGGCCGAACTCGCCGCGGAGCAACCGTTGTTGTGCGTGGTCGACGACGCGCAGTGGCTCGACCGCGGGTCGTCGGACGCGCTGCTGTTCGCGGCGCGCAGGTTCCAGGCGGACCCGGTGCTGATGCTGTTCGCGGTCCGCGACACGGCCGTGCCGTTCCCGACGCCCGGCATCGAGGAGCTGCGGCTGCCGGGCCTGGCGCCGGACGCGGCGGCGGGGTTGCTCGACGAGCGCAGTCCCGGACTGACGGCGCCGATGCGGGCACGGGTCCTGGAGGAGGCCGACGGCAACCCGCTCGCGTTGCTCGAACTCGGCGCGGCAAGGCTTGCCGCGCAACGGGAAGGGCGGGCGGAGCCGGCGCACCAGGTCGGGCCGTTGCCGGTCACCCTGCGGGTGCGGGACGCGTTCCACGCGCAGATCACCGGGCTGCCTCTTGCGTCCCAGTCGATCCTGCTGGTCGCCGCCGCCGACCGCTTCGCAGGCATGGACACGGTGCTGCGCGTCGCCCGTGCGCTCGGCGCGGACACCGCCGACCTGGACCCGGCCGAACGCGCGGGCCTGATCAGCGTGACGGACGGGGAGCTGACGTTCCGGCACCCGCTCGTGCGCGCCGCTGCCTACCAGTGCGCCACCCACCACCAGCGGATCGCGGTCCACCGGGCCTTCGCCGACGCCCTCGTCTCCCCGGAGGTCCTCGACCGCCGGGCCTGGCACCTCGCGGCCGCCACCACCGAACCGGACGAGGCGGTGGCCGCCGAGCTCGAACGCACCGCGCTGCGGGCCGAACGGCGGGGCGGGGCCATGGCCGTGTCCGCCGCGTACGACCGCGCCGGCCGGCTGAGCGTCGACCCCGAGCTCAAGGCACGGCGCATCGCCAAGGCGGCGCTCGCCGCCTACGACGCGGGCAAGCCCGACCGCGCGGCCCGCCTGGCCGTCGAGGTGACGTCCCTCGCCACCGATCCGGCCGTCATCGCGGACGCGACGCTGCTGCGGGGGCAGATCGAGTACGAGCGGACGTCCCCCGAGGCGGACGCCGCGCTCGCGGCCGAGGCGGCGAAGCTGGTCAAGGAAAGCGATCCCGAACGGGCCGTCGTCATGCTGACCGAGATGATCTGCGCCGGCCGGGACGCGGGCGCCCTGCCGGTGGTCGCCGAGGGCGGGCGGATGATGGCCGGGCTGGCGCTGCGGCCGGGATCGCGGCCGCGCCTGGCCGCCGACGCGCTCATCAGCTGGGGCGACCTGCTGAGCGGCCGGCCCGAGCACGCCCGCGCTCCGCTGCGCGCGATGCTGGAGATCGGTCACCTGCCGGACGAGGACGTCATGCACCGGGTCGTCGCCGGGTTCAGCGGCCTGATGCTCGCCGACGACCACGCGACCATCGCGGCGATGGAGGCGATGGTGGCGGAGGCGCGCGCCACCGGAGCGTTGACCTGGATCCCTTACGCACAGGAGATCCTCGCCTTCGCCCAGGCGTTGCACGGCGACTTCGTCGCGGCGCGGACCAGCCTGGCCGAGGCGGTCGCGCTGAGCACCGAGTTCGGCATGGCCATGGAGGTCGCCGTGCTGCGGTCGACGTCCGTGTGGCTGGCCGCGGTGACGGGCGACGAGGCGCGCTGCCGTGAGCTCGCCGCCGAGGTGCTGCCGGTGCTGCGGGGACGTCACGCCGTCGGCACCGCGATGGTGGGGTGGGGCCTCGGGCTGCTCGACCTGGCCGCGGGGCGGTACGGCGCGGCGTTCGACGCGCTGCACGCCGTGTGCACCAGCCCGGCCAGGTACGACTTCCTCGTCCGCGCCGTCCCGGACCTGGTGGAGGCGGCGGTCCGCGACGGCCGTCCCGAGCGCGTCACCGAGCAGCTCACGGCGTTCGACCGGTGGGCTGCGCACGTGGACAGTCCTGTCGCGGCAGCGCTGTCGCGGCGCTGCCACGCGATGGTCGAGGACTCGGAAGAGCACTACCGGGCGGCGCTCGACCTGCACGACGGGCGGTTCGACCTCGCCAGGACCCGGCTGCTGTACGGCGAATGGCTGCGCCGCCGGAGACGGCGCGGCGAGGCGCGCACCGAACTGGCCGCCGCTCTCGCCGGTTTCACCCGGCTGGGCGCGTCGACCTGGCAGGCACGGGCGACGGCCGAACTCACCGCCCTCGGCGAACGCCCCGCGCCCGAACCGGCCGACGTGCTGAAGAACCTGACCCCGCAGGAGGTGCAGGTCGTCCGGCTGGCGGCCACCGGCCTGAGCAACAAGGAGATCGGCGCGCACCTGTTCCTGAGCCCTCGCACCATCGGCCACCACCTGTACCGCGCCTACCCGAAACTGGGCGTCACCAAGAGGATCGAACTGACGCAGCTCGGCCTCGGATGACTTAACCGCGACCGCTCCCGCCGGTCCCACGCCAGTCACGTGACCGATGTGGACCAGGGCGACCACGGCATAGCTTCTTCCCCGACGAGAAGGAGAAGAAGATGTTGCTGGAGAACAAGACCGCGGTGATCTACGGGGGCGGCGGCTCGATCGGCGGCGCGATGGCGGACGCCTTCGCCGCCCAGGGCGCGCGGGTCTTCCTGGCCGGCCGGACGCCCGCGAAGCTCGACACCGTCGCGGAGCGGATCCGTTCGGCGGGCGGCCAGGTGGAGACGGCCGTCGTCGACGCGATGGACGCCTCCTCGGTGAACGACCACATCGACGCCGTCGCGGAGAAGGCCGGCAGCGTGGACATCTCGGTCAACGTCATCACCGGCGAGGGGATCTTCCAGCCCTTGGCCGAGATTTCCACGGAGGACTTCGCCGCGTCCATCGGCAGGGCCCTGACCACGCAGCTGATCACCACCAAGGCCGCGGCCCGGCACATGGTGAAGCAGGAGTCCGGCGTGCTGCTCTTCTTCGGCGGCTCGGACCACGCGAACATCAGCCCCGGCATGGGCAACGTGCAGATCGGTTTCGACGCCGTCGAGTCGTTGCGCCGCCAGTGGGCCGTGGAACTGGCACCGCACGGGGTCCGCACAGTGACGCTGCTGACCGGCGGCATCATCGACACCTTCCCGGACACCCCGGAGATGGAAGGCCCCCGGCAGCACATCGTCGACGCGTCGCCGTTCAAGCGCGCCGCGACGATGGCCGACGTGGGCAACGTCGCCGCGTTCGTCGCGTCGGAGCACGGCCGCAGCATCACCTCGACGCAGGTCAACATCTCCTTCGGCGCCTGCTACGGCTGATCCGCGGACCGGGTCACCTCCGAGGACGGCCGTACCTGCCGGGAGTCACGCCGAACCAGCGGCGGAACGCGTGGGTGAAGCTCGCGGCCTCGGCGAAACCGAGCCGTTCGGCCACCGCCTCGACCGACAGTTCCCCGTCGGTCAGGAGCCGCACGGCTCGTTTCGCGCGGACCTCGTCCAGCAGTGCCTGGTAGCTCGTGCCGGACGTGGCCAGGCGGCGGCGCAACGTGCGCGGACTGATGCCCAGCGTCCGTGCCACCGCGGACATGCTCTCCTCGAACCGCACCGAGGACTCGAGCAGGCGGCGCACCTCCTGGGTGACCCCCGGACTCTCCCTGCGGCGCGCGGCGAGGGTCCGGCACTGCTCCTCGCACATCGCCGTCGTCTCCGGACTGGCCAGCCGGAGGGCCTCGGCCAGCACCGAGACGTCCACAACGGACTGATCGGCGCCCGCCGCGAAGCGTGGCCGGACACCGAAGACCTCTTCGTGCCCGCGGACGTCCGGCGGTTCGGCGTGGGCGAAGTCGACACCCAGGACCGGCACGGCACCGGTCAGCAGCTCCCCCACGACGGTGTGGATCGCGGCGAGGTCGCGTTCGACCAGGAACGACGCCACCTCGTCCGGCAGCGCACCGCTGTCGAGCGCCAGCACGAGCCGGTCGCCGTCGATCACGGCGGTGGGGGCGGTGAACGCGAAGCTGAGGTCGAGGTAGCGCAGGGCCGTGGTGATCGCGTCCTGGAGGGTGGCCGCGCTGAGGAACGCGTAGCCCAGCACGCCGAACGTGGTGGCGTGGTACCGGCGTCCGACGGCGACACCCGCGTGCGGCAGCAGGCCGGCGAGGTTGCGCACGACCGCGAGCTCCTGGCGGGCCTCGATCTCGGCGACCGGGTCGGCGAGCAGCGCGGCGTCGATCTCGCTGCCGTCGAGCAGGCTGTCCGCCGCCAGCCCGTGCTCGGCGCCGAAGCGCAGCAGGAGTGCGACGCTCGCGACGCCGCGGGGGAAGTCCCAGTGCCGGACGACCGGCTCGGCCAACGACCTCATGGCCGCGATTGTCAACTGCGCGGCCGGTGTTGTCCTGGTGCGAACGGGTGGTTGTTCCTAGCGTCGATCACGTGAGAGCACAACCCGAGGTGGTCGTCATCGGTGCCGGGTTCGGCGGGCTGGGTGTCGCGTTGTCGTTGCACAGAGCCGGGTTCGACCGGTTCACGGTGCTGGAGCGGGCGAGCGACGCCGGCGGCGTCTGGCGGGACAACACCTACCCCGGCGCGGCCTGCGACGTGCCGTCCTCGCTCTACTCGTACTCCTTCGCCCCCAGCACCTCGTGGCCACGCCGGTACTCGGCCCAGCCGGACATCCTGCGCTACCTGCGCACCACGGCGGCCGTGGTGCGCGACCGGATCAGGTTCGGCGCCGAGGTGGTGGCGGCCTCGTTCGACGAGACGCGCACCCGGTGGCGGGTCGACCTGGCCGACGGCGGCACCGTCGAGGCCGACGTGCTGGTCTGCGCGGTGGGACAGCTCAGCACGCCGTCGATCCCGGCTCTGCCGGGCCTCGGCAATTTCACCGGAGAGGTGTTCCACAGCGCCGCGTGGCGCCACGACGTCGACCTGCGCGGCAAGCGGGTGGCCGTGGTCGGCACGGGTGCGAGCGCGGCCCAGTTCGTGCCGCGGATCGCGCCGGTCACGGGCCGCCTGACGGTGTTCCAGCGGTCGGCCCCGCACGTGCTGCCGAAGCCCGACGCGCGGCTGACCGGCCGGTCGCACCCGTCGAGGTTGCGTGCCGCGCGAGGCGGGGTGTGGCTCGCGGGCGAGGCGCTGACCGGGTTGCTCAACGCCGGACGGCTGTCCCGCGCACTCGTCGCGGCCGTCGCCGCCGCGCACCGCCGGGTCCAGGTCCGCGACCCCGCGCTGAGGGCGGCTCTGCGGCCGGCCACGCAGCCCGGCTGCAAGCGGGTGCTGTTCAGCAACGACTGGTACCCGGCCCTGACCCGGCCGGACGTCGGCGTGGTGACCGAGCCGATCACCGAGGTGACCGAGAACGGCCTGCGCACGGGCGACGGGCGCGAGCACCCCGCGGACGTGCTGATCTGGGGCACCGGGTTCACGGTCGCCGGCTTCGGACTCCCCCTGCGGATCACCGGGCGCCGCGGTCAGGACCTCGCCGGGGCGTGGGCCGGTCGTGCCCGCGCCCACCTGGGCCTGACCGTCCCCGGCTTCCCGAACCTCTTCCTGGTCTACGGCCCGAACACCAACCTCGGGGGCAACTCGGTGATCACCATGATCGAGGCGCAGTGCCGGTACGTGGTGTCCGCCGTGCGCCACCTCGCGGAGACCGGCACGGTGCTGGAGGTGCGCCGCGACGTGGCCGAGGCGTTCGACCGCGAGATGACCGCCAGGCTGGCCAAGGGCGTGTGGAGCACGTGCTCGTCGTGGTACCGCACCGCCGACGGGGCGATCACCACCAACTGGCCGGGAGGCACCTGGGAGTACCTGCGCCGCACCGCACGGCTGCGGGCGGAGGACTTCGAACCCGTCCACAGCACCGTGGAGGTGTGAGCCGTGGACTACGACGTGCTCGTCATCGGGTCGGGGTTCGGCGGCGCGGTGACCGCGCTGCGGCTGACGGAGAAGGGCTACCGCGTCGGCGTGCTGGAGGCCGGGCGGCGCTTCGCCGACCACGAGCTGCCCGAGACGTCCTGGCAGGTGCGCGACTACCTGTTCGCCCCGTCCCTCGGCTGCACCGGCATCCAGCGGATCACCGCGCTGCGCGACGTCGCCGTGCTCAGCGGAGCAGGTGTCGGCGGCGGATCCCTGGTGTACGCCAACACCCTGTACCGGCCACCGGCGTCCTTCTTCCGCGACTCCCGCTGGGAGCACATCACCGACTGGGAGGACGAGCTCGCCCCGCACTACGACCAGGCGTCACGGATGCTCGGGGTGGCCGACAACCCGTGTCGGACCGACGGTGACCGGTTCCTGCGCGACGTGGCGATCGACCTCGGCGTCGAACCCACGTTCCGCACCTCCCAGGTCGGAGTCCACTTCGGACCGAGCGGCACGGATCCCTACTTCGGCGGCGCCGGACCGAAGCGGGACACCTGCGTCGGTTGCGGCTCGTGCATGACCGGCTGCCGTCACAACGCGAAGAACACGCTGCCGAAGAACTACCTCCACCTCGCCGAACGAGCCGGGGCGCAGGTGTGGCCGTTGACCACGGTCGTGGACGTGCGACCGCACCTGAGCGGGTACAAGGTGACCGCACGACGCACCGGAGGACGGGCGACGCGTACGTTCACCGGCTCGCAGGTCGTGTTCGCCGCGGCGTCACTGGGCACGCAACGGCTGCTCCACCGCATCCGCGACCGCGGTGGCCTGCCCGGTCTCTCGCCGCGGCTCGGGTTCCTGTGCCGCACCAATTCCGAGGCCGTGGTGGCCGTGCGGACGCCCGGCGGCCGGGTGGACCACTCCCGCGGTCTCGCCATCACGTCGTCCATCCACCCGAACGCCGACACGCACGTCGAGGTGGTCCGGTACGGAAGGGGCAGCAACCTCATGGGACTGCTGATGACGACGCTGGTCGACGGTGGTCCCGCGCGGTTGCGCCGCGGCCTCGCCCAGCTCCTCCGCGAACGCGGCTCGGTGCTGCGCATGCACACGCCGCGCGCGTGGTCCGAGGAGACGATCGCCCTGCTGGTCATGCAAAGTCTCGACAACTCGCTCACCACCGTGTCCAGGCGCGGGCGGATGACCACCACGCAGGGCGAGGGCGCTCCGAACCCGTCCTGGATCCCCGCCGGGCACGACGTGGCGCGGCGGCTCGCGGCCAAGGCGGGCGGGGTGGCCAGAGGGGCGTGGACGGACCTGGTGGACATCCCGCTGACCGGGCACCTCATCGGCGGCTGCGTGATCGGCGACTCCCCCGCCACGGGCGTGGTCGACCCGTACCAGCGCGTGTACGGCTGTCCCGGCCTGCACGTCGTCGACGGCTCCGCGATCCCGGCGAACCTCGGCGTGAACCCGGCGCTGACCATCACCGCGCTCGCGGAGCGGGCGATGTCGTTGTGGCCCAACAAGGGCGAGCCTGATCCGCGTCCGGAACCGGGCGCCGCATACTTGCGGGTGAACGCCGTGGCACCGCGCCGTCCGGCGGTCCCGGACGGCGCGCCCGCCGCGTTGCGTCACGACGTGGAGGTGCACGATGCCGAGTGAGTGGCCCGCCGAGCCGTGGGACCTGCACGGACAGGGCTGGCTCACCTTGTGGACGGCACCACGTTCGGCCGTGCCCCTGCCACCGCCGGACGTGGTGCCGTTGAGCCTGTTCGGCCGAGTGCTGGTGGTGTCGGCGTTCGTCGACTACCAGCCGCCCGGTGTACTGGCCTACCACGAGGTGATGGCCGCGGTTTTGGTGCGCCGGAAGGCCCGTCCCGGTCTGTCCATTCTGGACATCATGGTGGACGACAGCGCCTCCCAGCAGGGTGCGCGAGCACTGTGGGGAATCCCGAAACTGCTGGCGGGCTTCACCTTCTCCACCGAGCCGCACCTCGATGCGACAGCTCACGACGAAGGCGACGTCATCGCTTCCGCCACCGAGACCCGCAGATCGTCGCGATCATTTCCCGTCCGCTTGACCACGTCGGTCTGGCAGACCCTGCGCGGCAAAACACAGCGCACGGAACTACGCACGTCCGCTCGGGTCAGCCTCACCCGCCTGCACTGGCGCATCACGCCGGACGGCGAACTCGGCTGGCTCCGCGCGGCGCGGCCACGCCTGCACCTGGCCGTCTCCACCCTGCACATGCGATTCGGATCTCCCTGACGATCTCATGAGGAGAAGCTCATGCGCGTTCTCGCGATCACACTCGCCCTGGTGGCCTCGACGCTGGCCACACCGGCGTTAGCCGCGCCACCGGACTACGGCCTACAGGGCGCGTATCCGGTGGCGTACAGCGATGTCACCGCCGTGGCGGGCGGCAGGTCCGTCCCGGCGCGGGTGCACTACCCGGCGACGGCCTCGGGCGTGAACCAGCCGGTCGCCACCGGCCGGTTCCCCGCGATCGCCTTCGGGCACGGCTTCTTCCAGGCCACGTCGAAGTACACGAGCACGAGCACGCACCTCGCCTCGTGGGGCTTCGTCGTGGTGGTGCCCACGACCCAGGGCGGTCTGAGCCCCAGTCACAGCGCCTTCGCCGACGACCTCAACACCGGCCTCACCTGGCTCGTCGCCCAGGACGGCACGGCGGGTTCCCGTTTCCGGGAGCACATCACCACCACGGCGCTGGGTGTCTCGGGGCATTCGATGGGCGGAGGCGCCGCCGTCCTCGCCGCCGCGCGCAACCCGAAGATCACGGCGGTCTCGACCTACGCGGCGGCGGAGACCAACCCCTCCGCGAAAGCGGCGGCCGCGACGCTGCGGGTGCCGGCGCAGTTCCTCGCCGGATCGCAGGACACGATCACCCCGGTCGGTGAGCACCAGCGGCCGATGTTCGCGGCCAAGCCGCCGTCGAAGCAGCTCCGCACCATCACCGGCGGCTTCCACTGCGGCTTCATGGACTCGTCGGGACTGTTCTGCGACAACGGTTCCATCACCAGGGCCGCTCAGCTCGTCGCGGCGAAACGGGTGCTCACGTCGTGGTTCCGCCACTACCTCGCCGGCGACGCGGCGGCCCGTGACTTCGTCTGGGGCACTCCCGCCCGCACCGACTCGGCGGTGACGTTCGAGGGAACCGAGTGACCGTCACGGCCAGAGCGTTGCCGCCGTGCGAACGAACGAAGCCAAGGCCTGCGACCGGTTGCCCGGCTGCCACGCGAGCACCGTGGTGACGTCGGGAGCGTCGACGACGGGCACGGCGACGTGCTCCGGCCACTGCCAGGCGCGGCTGGAGGCGGGGATGACGAGCAACGTCCTGCCGAGCGCCACGAGCTGAGCGAGCTTCGACTGCGTGCGCACCTCCGGACCCGGTCCGTCCGGATAGGACCCGTCGAGCCGGGGCCACCGGGCGATCGGCAGGTCCGGCACGTCGCGGACCTCGGCGAACGTGAGCTGATCACGTGCCGCGAGGGGGTGCGCCGCGGGCAGGATCGCGACCTGACCCTCCGTCAGGAGGTCCTCGGTGTCGAACCCGGCGAGGTCGTCGAACGGACGGTGCATGATCGCGACGTCGGCGCTTCCGTCGCGCAGCAGCCCCGCCTGCTCGCCGACCTCGCACAACAACACCTCGACCGGCGTCTCGGCCTCGGCCGCGCCGAGCAGCCGTTGCAGCAGTTCGTGGGACGCCCCCGCCTTGGTCACGAGCACCAGTGGCCGGCGGGGGTCTCCCGCGCGGCGCGTCCGGCGCGCGGCGGCCGCGACCGCGTCGAGCGCCGGGCGTGCCTCGTGCAGCAGCACCCGGCCCGCGTCGGTGAGCGCCACGCCCCGGCGGTCGCGGTCGAGGAGCTGGACGCCGAGCCGGTGCTCCAGCTGCCGGATCGCGCGGGACAGCGGCGGCTGGGCGATCCCGAGTCGTTCGGCGGCGCGGCCGAAGTGCAGCTCCTCCGCGACGGCGACGAAGTAGCGGAGTTCGCGGGTCTCGAGATCGTGCACGCACTTCAGCGTACTGATACCCGTGGAGTATCACAGCGTACTGAATCGATCTTGGACAGGTCGCGCCCTCTGCGCCGAGCATGGCTCACGTGAGCGACAACAGGACCGCGCTGGTCACCGGCGCGAACAAGGGAATCGGTTTCGCCATCGCCCAGGGTCTCGGGGCGATCGGGTTCACCGTGGCGGTGGGGGCACGTGACGACCTCCGGCGCGCGGATGCCGTGGAACGCCTGCGCGCCAACGGCATCGACGCGTTCGGGGTCGCGCTCGACGTCACCTCCGACGACAGCGCCACCGCCGCGGCGAAGGCCATCGAGCAGACGACGGGCCGGCTCGACGTGCTCGTCAACAACGCGGGCATCAGCGGGCGCACCGACGGCGGCGTCCAAAATCCGTCCACATTGGACCTGGACGTTGTGCGCACGGTGTTGGACACCAACGTGTTCGGCGTCGTGCGCGTGACGAATGCGATGTTGCCGCTGCTGCGCGAGGCGGAATCACCGCGCATCGTCAACATGTCCAGCAACATGGGTTCACTCGCGCTGCAGACCGGGCCGCCGCTCGCCGCCTACGCACCGTCGAAGACGATGCTCAACAGCATCACCGCGCAGTACGCCCGCGAACTAGCGGACACGAACGTCATCGTGAACGCCGCCTGTCCCGGTTACGTCGCCACCGACTTCACCGGCTTCGCCGCGCCGCGCACGGCGGAGCAGGGTGCCGCGATCGCCGTCCGGCTCGCCACCCTGCCGGACGACGGGCCGCGCGGCGGCTTCTTCGACGACGACGGCGTGATTCCCTGGTGACGTCAGAGTCCGGCGAGGCGGACGACCGCGGCGAACCCGTCATCGGTGCCGGGCCAGTGCGCGCGGACGGCGTCGATGCCCGCGCGGCGGACCACGCCGCGCAGCACGGCCGTGACGATGATCGCGTCGTCCGCGTACCCGAGCACCGGGATGAAGTCCGGGATCAGGTCGATCGGCAGGGCGAGGTAGACCATCAGGAGCCAGAGCCGGACCCGGACTCCGCGCGGCAACGACCTGCCCGCGGCGAGCCTGCGCACGAGGCGCAGCACGTCGGGCAACAGGCGCAGCGCCTCGCGCAGCAGGCCTCCGCGCGGGCGGACGACCACCAGCGCGACGATCAGCGCCAGCCAGGTCAGTGCCAGGGCGACCGCCACGCCGATCAGCAGGTCCCACCAGAACGAACCGGTCACGCCCGGTCCGCGAGGCGCTCCACGTCGGCGACCTTCCCGGCGAGGATCAGCACGTCACCGCTCTCGATCACGGTGTCCGCGGTGGCATAGGTGAAACCGTCCCCCGGACGCTTCACCCCCACCACCGTCACCCCGTACTTGGCCCGCAGCTTGCTCGTGCCGAGCGGCTTGCCGATCGCCTCCTTCGGCGGCCGGGCCTTGATCATCGCGTAGTCGTCCTCGATCTCGATGTAGTCGAGCACGCGGCCGGCCACGACGTGCGCGACGCGTTCGCCCATCTCGTGCTCGGGCAGTACGACGTGGTGGGCGCCGACGCGTTCGAGGATGCGGCCGTGCTCCCGGCTGATCGCCTTGGCGAAGATGTCCGGGATGCCGAAGTCGACCAGCACGGCGGTGGTCAGGATGCTGGCTTCGAGGTTGTTGCCGATGCCGACGACCGCGCGCTGGAACTCGTCGACTCCCAGCTGGCGCATGACCTCGGCGTCGGTGGTGTCGGCGACGACGGCGTGGGTGACGTCGTCGGCGTAGCGCTGGATCAGCTTCGGGTCCGAGTCGATCGCCATGACCTCGGTGCCCAGGGCGATCAGTTCGAGCGCGACCGACCTGCCGAAGCGGCCCAGACCGAGCACTACGACGCGGGACGGGTGCTTATCCGACAATGGGTCGCTCCTCGGGTAGTTCGTAGCGCCGGCGGCGTTCCCGCAGCGCCAGGGACGAGACCAGGGTGATCGGCCCGACCCTGCCGATGAACATGAGCACGATGATGACGAACTGCCCGGTCGGGGACAGCTGCGGGGTGATGCCGGTGGACATGCCGACGCCGCCGAACGCCGCCGTGGTCTCGACCAGCACGGCGTCGAGGCGGAACGAGGTGGTGGCGAGCAGGACGAGCGTCGCGACCATCACCACGCCCACGCCCAGCAGCGCGACCGTGACCGCCTGGCGCTGCACCTCCGCGCTCAGCCGGCGGCCCATGACGTGCACGCTGGGCTCGGCGCGGACCTCGGCCAGCAGCACGAACGCGAGCAGCGCGAACGTCGTGACCTTGATGCCGCCCGTGGTGCCCGCGCTGCCGCCGCCGACGAACATCAGCACGTCGTACACGAGCAGGGTGGCGGGTTGCAGCTGCGCCACGTCGACGGTGTTGAACCCGGCCGAGCCGGGCATGACGCCGTGGAACAGTCCGATCAGGAGCTTGTCGCCGACGCCGTACGGCCCGAGCGTGCCCGAGCGGGCCCATTCCACGACGAGCACGACCAGGGCGCCGAACGCCATCATGCCCAGGTACACGGGCACGGTGATCTTGGTGTGCAGCGACCACCGCTTGCGACGGCGGCGCAGGAGCTCGAACAGCACCGGGAAGCCCAGCCCGCCCAGCACCGAGAGCGCCACGATCGGCAGGCACACCCACGGATCGGTGGCGTACCGCATGAGGCTGTCGGGGTAGAGCGCCAGGCCGACGCTGTTGAACGACGAGATCGAGTGGAAGACCCCGGAGTACAGCGCGCTCCCGAACGACTCGCCGTAGCCGAGCCAGAACCGCAGCGCCAGCACGACCGCGCCGATCGCCTCCACGACCAGGCTGACCGTGACCACGCCCGCGACGACCCTGCGGACCTGGCCGAGATTCAGCGTGTTCGTCTCGGCCTTCACGGTGAGCTGCATCTGCAGGTTCAGCCGGTGCGAGACCAGCAACGCCAGCACCGACGCGAGCGTCATGATGCCGAAGCCGCCGATCTGCCACAGCACCAGCAGCAGCACCTCGCCGAACACCGACCAGTGCGAGCCGGTGTCGACCACGGCAAGCCCCGTGCCGCTGATGCCGGAGGCCGCCGTGAACAGCGCGTCCATGAACCCCGTGGCCTGGCCCGACTCGGCCGAGACCGGCAGCATCAGCAGCACGGTGCCGGCGACGGTGGCCGCCAGGAAGGCGAGTACGACGAGGCGGGCGGGGTGCCGCCACCCGTTGATCACCGCGACAGCCTAGATCGTCCGGCCCGGCACGTCGGGACGCGCCCGGACGTGCCGGGCACGGGTTCACCCGGATCCGGCGGGACACGGCCGGACATGGGTGGGACCGCGCCGGAGGCAGCCGCGCGGGCACGGCGGGGGCACTCGCGGCGGGCACGCCGGACGAGTCGCGGCGGGCACGCCGGACATGCCCGCGCACCTCGGCACACGCACACCAGGCACCCCAGCCGGACGTGCCGGGCGCAGCCTCACCGGGGTCCGGCGGGGCTGCGCCGTCCCGTCACCTCCCGGCGGCCTGCCGGTCCAGTTGCTCCCGCACGCTGCGCGGCCGCATGTCCGTCCAGTGCTGGTTCACGTGGTCGAGGCAGGCCTGGCGGCTGGACCGTCGCCGGCCAGAGGGCGGGCTGGCCCTCGTCGTTCACGACCACGAAGAAGCGGCCGTCCTCGTCATCAAATGGGCTCGTGCGCATGGAAGATTCCTGACTGGAGGGTGCGGTCGTCGGCACCCCGTTCAGCACCGCGAGGCCGTCCGGGCCGCACACCTCGATGGGCCCGAGAATCCTCACCTCGCCACCAGTTCCCGGCACATCGCTTTACGTTGGTGGTGCGCAACGCGCTGGTGGCAGCGCTGATCATGGGACGGAACCGGCAGTTCGCCGCTGCTCAGCGCAGCAGCTCCGCGAGGTGGACCACGTCGCCGCGAGCCCACGTGCGCTGCCCTCCGCCGTGCAGGACGACCCTCGCCTCGTCGTCGCCCAGGGCCACCTCGGCCACCTGGCCGATCGGTCCTATCGAGCCGTGCAGCCGGACGACGTCACCCGGCTCCAGTTCGCCCGCGCGACACGTGTCGACGTTGCGGGCCGTCGAGGCAGGCCGCAGCCGCGTCGTGAAGAGCCACCACGCCAGTCCGGACAGCACCGGGGCCGTCAACGTCAGGACACCGGCGGCGACCGGGAACTCGGTCACCAGCGCGGCCGCTCCGACCAGCGCCTGCAACAGCCCTGCCAGCGCGGCCAGCAGCACCGAGCTCACGGGATGATCGCCGACCTGCAGCCAGCCCGTCGTGCGCACCCAGCCCTCGGCGGTCAGCCCGCGCGGCCGTCCGCCGTCCACCCTCGTGGGCGTCGAGCCGGCGTCGGCCTGTTCGGCGAACAGGTCCAGATGTTCCTCAGTCCGCACGCTGCCACCTCAGCTGTCCCTTGGGGCCGCGGGTGCAGACGATCTCGGTCCCCTTGGGCGAGGTCTTGCGTGCCCCTTCGAGGAAGCAGCGCCTGCCCACGAACCTGCCGAGCCACTCCTCGTCGCCGGGCTCCGCGGTGGTCGTGGACGGAGGCTGCGGGGACGGCTTCTCGATCGTCGTGGTGATCACGGGCGGCGGTGGCGTCGTCGTTGTCGTCGGGACCGGCGTGGTGGTGGACGAGGTCTGCGGCGTGCTGGACGACGTCGCGAACACGTCGTCGCGGTAGCCGGTGCACCCACCCGCCCACAAGCCGCGGCGTTGCCGGCGCGCGGCCGACTCGACCGGTGCGAGATCCCCGCGAGCCGCCAGGTCCGCGGACGCCGTGCCCTCACCGACGACCGTCTGCGCGTAGTCCGTCCCGTCCGGCAGCTCCACGTCGACCAGGAGCCGATCGGTGCCGGTCTCGCCGTCGCTCTTGGCGGTGAGCCGCACCTTCTTGCCGCGCAACAGGTTCTCCGCGGCCGCCAGGGACTGCGACTGCCAGCAGGGCGCCGCGTTCACCCCGGCGACGCGGGCACCGAAGACCCGTCCGGTGTCGGGCTCGACGCCTTCGAACAGGTCCACCCCGGACACCGCGCGGACGGTCACCTCGAAGGAGTCGCCCCGGTGCACGGCCACCCCGGGCCCGCCGCGTTCGGAGGGACGCGCGTCGCCGCTGAAGCCGGCCGCGCCGGTGACGGCGAGCGCCCCGAGGACGCCGGCACAGGCGATCGCGAGTCTCGTCCGCTGGCCGCTGCGCCACCAGAAGCGGCGAACGGGCCCCGGACTCGTGGGCTCGGAGGCGTTGAGCAAAGGGCGCTCCCAGCTGGTTCGTCGTTGTCCGAGGCAGTGTTGTCGCAGGTAGCACGGCCGTCAAGAACGAAAAGGGTTCAATCGGCTTCCTATGTGATCCTTCACAGAACGCCCGCTGTGATCGCATCCGCACACACCGCGACCCGTCGTAGCGTGCACGTCGGCAGAAATTTTTCGTTATCACCGGCCGCCGGGGACATCTCCTGGTCAGAGACCCCGGACTGGCAAGTGAGGTGGGCATGGCGATGACCGAGGAACCCGGCGTCGCGACGGTGACGGCCGCGCGGGACGGCGACCAGCGTGCGCTCGACGACCTGGTGAGCGGGTACCTGCCCCTCGTCTACAACATCGTCGGGCACGCGCTCGGCGGTCACCCGGACACCGACGACGTGGTCCAGGAGACCATGCTGCGCGCGGTGCACGGCCTGCCGGGGCTGCGCGATCCCGCCGGGTTCCGGTCGTGGCTCGTCGTGATCGCCATGAACCAGATCCGGCTGCGCCACCGCGACCACCAGCGCCTGCCGATCACCGGCCCGGTGCCGGAGGACGTGGCCGACCCCGGCGCGGACTTCGTCGACCTCACGATCATGCGGCTGCAGCTCTCCGGACAGCGCCGGGAGGTCGTCACGGCCACCCGGTGGCTCAGCGAGGACGAACGCGAACTGCTGTCGCTGTGGTGGCTGGAGGCGGCCGGACGGCTGACCCGCGCGGAGGTCGCCACCGCGCTGGAGCTCACGCCGCAGCACACCGCCGTGCGCGTGCAACGGGTCAAGGCCCAGCTCGACGCCGCGCGCATCGTCGTGCGGACGCTGGAGCGCACACCGCGCTGCCCGGAACTGGCCCACGTCGTCGCGGAGTGGGACGGCGTGCCCAGTCCGTTGTGGCGCAAGCGGATCGCCCGGCACAGCCGGGACTGCGCCCGCTGCGAACGCTGCGGGCGCGACCTCGCGTCCGTCGAAGGGCTGCTCGCGCGACTGCCCCTGGTGCCGCTGCCCGCCGCGTTCGGGTTCGACCCGGCCGCGCTCACCGGGTCGCACGTGTCGATCACCCAGGTCACCTCCACTCCCGTCACCGGCGGCAAGGTCAGCCTGCTGCTGAAGGGCGCGCTGGTGAAGCCCCTCGCGGCCGCCGCGGCCGCGGTGCTGGCGGCCGGCGTCGTGGTCGCCGTGCTGCCCTCGGGCGAGGAGCCGGTCGCCCGCGCGATCCCGGTGGCCACCGCCGAGAGCACGACGTCCCCGCCGGCCACCACCACCTCGTCCGTCCCGTCATCGGCACCGCCGTCGACGACCACCACGTCCGCCAAGCCCGTGCCGCCGCCCGCCGTTCCCGTGACGGCGTCGGTGAAGAAGGGCGTGAGCACCTGGAACTTCGACGGTGTCGGCAAAGCGCTCACCGACGTCCGCGCGGGCTGGTACTACAACTGGGCCGCGCACCCGGACGGTGTCCCCACGCCTCCTAACGTCGAGTTCGTGCCGATGATCTGGGGCGCGAAGTTCACCGACGACGCGACCCTGGCCAAGGCGAAGGCGAACGGCAAGGTGCTGCTCGGCTTCAACGAGCCGGACTTCCCCGACCAGGCGAACATGACCCCGGAACAGGCGCTCGACCTGTGGCCGAAGCTGGCCGCGACCGGCCTGCGCCTCGGCAGCCCGGCCGTCGCGCACAGCGGCGACAAGGCGGGCGGCTGGCTCGACCGGTTCATGACCGGTGCGGCCCAGCGAGGCCTGCGCGTCGACTTCGTCACGGTGCACTGGTACGGCTCCGACTTCAGCGACGCCGCCGTCGGGCACCTGCGGAACTACCTCGCCGCGGTGCACGCGCGGTACGGCAAACCGATCTGGCTGACCGAGTACTCGCTGATCGACTTCTCCGGCGGCACGGCCCGCTTCCCGACCCGGGCACAGCTCGCCGCCTTCGCGAAGGGCTCCAGCGCGATGATGGAGGGCCTCCCGTACGTCGAGCGCTACGCCTGGTTCGCACTGCCCGCGGACAAGCCCGGCACCGGCCTCTACACCCCCGGCGGCACCCCGAACGAGGCCGGTGAGGCGTACCGCGCCGCGGGCTGATCCGCCGTCGTCGAGAATCACGGGGTGTCGACCGAGACGAACGCCCGCCTGCTGGTCACCGGGAGCACCGGGCCCGCGATCACCGACCTGGTGGTCCCGGCACTGCTGCTGCGCACCCCCGGCGCCGCGTGGCACCAGCTCGTGCACATCTACGTGCCGGCCGGTCCCACCGTCGCCTTCAGCGGCAGGGACCTCCGCTCGCCCGGCATCGCCGAGGCCACCGCACTGGCACGCGAGGCGGGCTTCGAGCCGGTGGTCAGGTCGCCGGGCGGGCGGATGGTCGCCTACGACGGTGGTGCGGTCGTCATCGACCACCTCGACAGCACCACGGACATCCGCCACGCGGGCAGCGCGACCTTCGCCGCGAACGCCGAGAGCCACGTCCGGGTGCTGCGCGGACTCGGCGACGTCGACGCGCGCATCGGCGAGGTGCAGGGCGAGTACTGCCCCGGCGAGTACAGCATCAACGTCGGGGGCGTCACGAAGGTCGTGGGTTCCGCGCAACGGGTCACCGCCACCGGTTCCCTGTTCAGCACGGTGGTCCAGGTCGCCGTCTCCGACCGGGTGCGCGCCGTGATCACGGACGTGTCGCGCGCGCTCGGTTACGAACTGCGGCAGAGCTCCATCGCCGGCCTGGCCGACTACGCACCGGCGCTGACCTCCGCCGAAGTGGCCGCGGCGTTCGCCTCCGACTACCGCGACCGGCTCGGCCTGACCGACGGACGGCTGCCTGCCGCGGTGGTCGCGCACGCGTCTCAGGCGAGGGGCGGATCGCCGTTCCACGTCGACGACTGGACGCGGGCGAACCCGATGCCGGCGGACCAGGACAGGTAGGGCCCCACGGCCGGTTTTTGCCGCAGATACGTCGGGTATGTACGAATTCGTGACTGTCGATTCCGCAGAATTACTCGCCGAGGGCTACACCGCCGAGTTCCCGGACAACGACGAACCGATCCTCCTGGACGCGAACGGCCGCGAGGTGCTCACCTGGCAGGAGAACTACCCGTTCACCGAACGGATGCCCCGCGCCGAGTACGACCGCCTCAAGCGGCTGCTGCAGATCGAGTTGCTCAAGCTCCAGCACTGGGTGGCCGAGACCGGGCAACGGCTCGTCATCCTCTTCGAGGGACGCGATGCCGCCGGCAAGGGCGGCACGATCAAGCGGTTCACCGAACACCTCGACCCGCGGGGCGCGCGCACGGTCGCACTCGACAAACCGAGCGAGCGCGAACAGGGCGAGTGGTACTTCCAGCGCTACGTGCGCAGGCTTCCCACCGCGGGCGAGATCGTGCTGTTCGACCGGTCCTGGTACAACCGCGCCGTCGTCGAGCACGTGATGGGGTACTGCACCCAGGCCGAGTACGACCTGTTCATGCGGCAGGCACCGGTGTTCGAGCAGATGCTCGTCGAGGACGGCATGCTGCTCGTGAAGCTGTGGTTCTCCGTGTCGCGCAACGAACAGCGGACCCGGTTCGTCATCCGGCAGATCGACCCGGTGCGCCAGTGGAAGCTCAGTCCCAACGACATCAGGTCACTGGACCACTGGGACGACTACACCGAGGCCAAGGTCGCCATGCTGCGCTCCACGGACACCGAGATCGCGCCGTGGACGGTGGTCAAGAGCAACGACAAGAAGCGCGCCCGCATCGAGGCCATGCGCAGCGTCCTCGCCCGTTTCGACTACCACGACAAGGACCTGGAGGTCGTCGGCACTCCGGACCTGCGCATCGTCGGCCCCGCGGCGACGCTGCTGGAAGAAGGCGAGGACGACACCGCCCTCAGCCCGACCCCCATCGCTCCGAGCGCCGAACCGGGTCCGGGTCTGCACCCGTGACGCGACCGACCCTGCGGGCCAAGCACCTGGCATGAGGGCTCGACCACAACGACGGGCTACCCCACACCCCCAGACGTGAGCGGGTCCGGCTCAAGTTTGCAGGAGTACGCGGGGACCTTTCGTACTCCAGGAGGGCACGCGGGGGCCCCGCGTGCCAGTGAGAACCACGGCGGACGGGTGGTGGTCGGGTGCTCAGGCCGGCGTCAGCGCGTCCAGCACGGACGAACGCACGCCCAGCACGCTCATCAGTTCCAGTGCCTGCAACGGCCGCAGCACCGCGGCGGTGTTCGCGACGACCACGAGCGCGCTGCCCCGGCGCAGGCACAGGTCCTGGTGGTCGAGCAGCAGGCCGATGCCCTGGGCACCGAGGAACCGCACACCGCTCAGGTCGGCGACGACGGGAGCGGGCGGGGTGACCGATCTGACCGCCTGACCGAGGCGTTCGGCGAGGTCTGGGACGGTCGTGAAGTCGATCTCACCGGCCACGTGCACGAGGACCGCGGCGCCCACGCTCTTGCAGTCGGTGCGGAAGGGGACTTGACCGTCAGTGAGCACGTGGCAACCTCCAGTTATGACGGCACGCATGACCGTCCAACGGGCTGGTTGCTCAACCCATGTCGACGGTAGCGCAGTCCACGTGTGTACGCGGATCGGCCTCCTCCGGCCAGCAGCCGAAAGCCAGGTTCCCCCAGATGGACCACCGAAAAAGAGGCGTAACATCGGTCCTCGTGACCGGTTTCTTCCACGAGACCGCCTTCTACGGCACCGACGACGACTTCCTCGCGCACGCCGTGCCGTTCATCGAGGACGGTCTGCGCGGCGGTGAGCCGTGTGTCGTGGCGTGCTCCGAGCAGAACACCGCATTGCTGCGCGGTGCGCTCGGCCGCACCGATGTGATCTTCCGGCCGGCCTCCGACCAGTACTCCCGCCCGTCCGACGCCATCGCGAGCTACCGCGACCTCTTCCGCGAGCACACGGCGGACGGTGCGCGCCATATGCGCGTGGTCGGTGAGGTCCCCCACCCCGGCACGGGTGCGAGCTGGGACTGGTGGGCGCGCTACGAGGCCGCGGCGAACCAGGCGTACGCCGAGTTCCCGGTGTGGGGCCTGTGCCCGTACGACACGAGGACGACGCCCGCCGCCGTGCTGGCCGACGTGGTGAGCACCCACCCGAACGTCGCCACCGCGCCCGGCACGCACGAGCCCAACCCCGGCTACCGCGAGGGTCTCGCCGCGTCCCAGCAGCTCCCGGACGCGCTCGAGGAGGGCGTCCCGCTGCTCGAACTCGTCGACCCTGCGGCCGGTGCGGTCCGTGAGGCCGTGGGCACCGCGATCGACGGGATGGACCTGGACGAGGACGCCGCGCACGACGCCGTCTACGCGGCCAGCGAGATCGTCACGAACGGCCTGACGCACGGCATCAGGCCGGTCCGCTTCCGCCTGTGGGCCGACGGGTCACGCGTGGTGCTCGCGGTGAGCGACCACGGGCCCGGCCCGTCGGATCCGATGGCGGGCCTGGTGCCGACGACCGAGACGAGGTCGGCCGGGCTCGGGCTGTGGATCCTGCACCGCACGTGCGACTACGTGTCCATGGGCCGCGACGCCGACGGGTTCACCGTGCGGGTCAGCGTGGGCGGCCAGACGTAGGGCAGGTCGTCCGGCACGGCCGGGAAGAACCTGCGGTAGTGGGCGGGGTCCTTGCGCACCAGGGCCGACTGGTGACTGAGGTGCACCTCGGGGTCGCCCAGCCAGGCGGGCAGTTCGTCCGCGGCGGCCAGCTCGTCCTGAGTGCGCACGACGACGATCCCCCTGGCCTGGGCCAGGTCGGACCGCATCGTCGTCTCGCAGGTGTCCCGGAACCCCTTCGAGCGCCACTGCGCGCAGATCTCGATGCCGTACCGGACGAGCGCTTCCTCGTGGCCCGCCCACATCTTCACCGCCGGGTGGTGGCGCCAGCCGTGGCCGGGCACCAGCAGCGCGCGCTGGACCTGGAGCGTCTCGACCCGTTGCTTGCCGAGCCGGCGGTGGTCCAGCACACGCGCCGTGGCGGCGAAGTCCGGGAACGGCAGGAAGGTCTGCATGGCTCAGAGCACGTACTTGGCCGCTTCGGCAGCACGTTCCCGGTCGACGTGCACCTCGTACCGGCGTGCCTGCAGGGTCATGGTGCTCGCGAAGTCACGGCGTCCGCGCGTGCTCCAGTGCGCCACGAACCCGAAGACCGCGCCCCAGAACGCGCCGACGGCGAGGCTGATGAACACGAACCAGGCCCAGGTCTGCCCGGCCGTGAACAGCCCGAAGAGCACGCCGATGAACACACCGAACCACGCACCGCTGGCCGCGCCCGTCGCCGCGGCGCGGGCCCGCGTCATGCGTCCGGTCACCTGCTCGACCGTCCGGACACCGTCGCCGATGATCCGCACGCTCTCCACCGGGAACCCGTCGTCGGACATCCGGTCCACGAGGCGCTGGGCGTCGAGGTAGTTCGGGAAACTGGCCAGCAGGGACGAGTCCGCCTGGCTGACTTCCGTCTGGGTCACTTCGTGCTTGATGTCCACGTCATCCGGTTACCCACGGCCACCGCGTTCAACACGATCAGCTTCCCCTGCCGGTCTTCTCCTGGAGGCGGTCGATGAGCTGCGACGCCTCCACCTTGGTGAGCTCGGCAGGCACCTCCTCGCCCGCTTCCTGGGCGAGGGTGTGCAGGTACGACTCCTGCGGACCGGTCATCGGCTCGTCACCGGTCGTCCAGTCCTGCGGGTCCTTCTCGGGCGTGCGGTTCACCGCTGTCCCCTTTCACTCGAACGTGCGTTCGAGGTACCCAGGGCGGCGGTGCTCCAATCACCGGCCGAGAACGACGTCACCAGGAGTCGACGGAGCCGGTACGGCCATCGAGCGCGAGACACCGCTGAGCAGCCGGTGAGCGACGGTCAGCAGCATCCGGGCCTCCATCCGCTCGCTGTAGCGCAGGTGCTCACCCGCGGCTTCGACACAGCCCACGACCCGCGGCGACACGGCGGCGTGCGCGGCCGAGCAGGCCGCCAGCGCCTCCTCGAGGCCTCGGCGGGCCTCGTCCGGGTCGACACCCGCGAGCGCGGTGCAGACCGCGTTGTCCAGCTTCTCCAGCACGACCGCGCGCTGGTGCCGCGACGACGGTTCGTCGAGTTCGGTGGTCATGGTCATCGCCTGCCTTCACAGCCGGAAGCTCCGCGCCGACTGCTTGACGCGCACGCGCCCGTGTACCCGGTTCGAGCGCCCTCAAACCAGCACTTCACCGGATGCGGCTACGGTGTCGGAATGCGTGTGACCTGGCGCGAGAAGAACGCGCGACAGTGGATCTCCGAACTCTCCGACCGGATCGGCGTGGCCGGGTGGGCGACCCTCGCTCTCACCCCCGCTCTCGCCGCCGAGGTCGACCAGCACGGCGCCGCGGTGCGCGACATCCTCCTGCTCGGCGTCGAGGGAGCCGGCACGGTGGGCGCGGTCGTGCTCCTCGCCGCGTACGGCCGGGGCCTGCTGGACAACGCGCTCGACCCGGACTGGACACCCACGTCGTGGCTCGGTGTCCGCCTGATGGCCGTGTGTCAGCTCGCGCACCTGCACGACGCGAGGCCGTTGACCGACGACGTGCACGCGCTTCCGAAGCTCACATGAGAACGAGGCGCACCCGGCCGGGTGCGCCTCGTCGGTGAACCTCGGTCAGCGCTCGTCCGGCCTCCGCTCGCCGAGCACCGGGTCCTGCCCGGGCACCGGCCGCGCGGCGGTGGGCACCTGGGCGGCAGTGGGCACCGGCGCGGTGACGGGTTCGGCCTGGGCCGGGGTACCGGTGCGCACGGCGTCCTCACGCCCGCGCTGGTACGCCTCCGCCTGGGCCTGGGCCTGCGGCAGCTCCTGCTCCGCGCGTCCCAGCCAGCCTTCCCAGCGCTGCTGCATCGGCTTCACCAGGCCACCGCCCACACCGACGACGAGGATGCCGCCGGCCGTGGCGAGCACCGCGATCAGCACCGGCGTGGTGACCGTGGTGGCGACGCCGATCTGGTTCAGCGCGGCGATGATGCCGAGCGCCCAGATGAAGATCGACGCGATGTTGGCGAGGACGCGGCCGTAGGACAGACCGCCCAGCGCGCCGCCGATGAAGTCCTTGGCGGCGTTGGCGACCGCGCCCGCCACGACGACGATGATGATCGCGACCGCGGCCTTCGGCAGCCACGACACGATGCCGGTCAGCAGCTGGGAGACGGGGTTCGGGCCCCAGACGCCGAACGCGATCTGCAGCGTGATCAGCACCAGTGCGTAGTAGACCAGCTTCGCGAGCAGGTCAGAGGCGTCGTACTTGCTGTTCGCGAGCATCCTGCGGATGCCGCCGCGCTCCACGAGACGGTCGAAACCGACGCGTTCGAGCACCTTGTCGACGAGCTTGCTCACCGCCTTCGCGACGAACCAGCCGATCAGCAGGATCAGCAGGAACGCCGCGAGCTTGGGCACGAACGTGGCCACGGCGCGCCAGGCGTCAGTAAGCCCCTGTTCGAAGTCCATGTCGAACTCCCTTCGCACGGGCGCCCGGCCGGGCCACCCGCACCAGGCAGTACCCGGCGCGGGCGCTCTTCACACGGACTTCATGAGACTTGCCGCAGCTCGCGGTCACTGGCCACGAGGTGCTCCCAGGTCCGGCCGCGCTGGCTGGGCGGTGCGGAACCGTCCGCGGTGCACACCGGGTACACCAGGCCGAAGGGAACAGGCTGATCGAACTCGTCACCGGTGCGAACGTCGACGAGACGACGCAGATGTGCCATGACAACCACTCCTCACGACCGCGCTGAGGACGCACGCGTCCGGGCAACCACCCGAACGGTGGACCTGGGGTTTGGGATCATCGAATACCCCGTGAGCTGCGCGAACATTCGCGAGATCGTTGCTACATAAGAGTGAACTCTTCTGTCCACAGTGGACTAACGCGCCGTGACCGTCAGGGTGAAGGTGCCGTCGTGCGGCACGGTGAGGATCTGCATCCGGCGGCCGGGATAGGTGATCGTGGACGCCGGCCGCAGCCGCGGCTGGAGTTCCCGGCCCCAGTCGAACCGGATCACCGTGCGGCCACGGGTGAGCGTGAGGCCACGCGAGTCGAGTGCCACCGTGTCGGAATCCTTGACCACCAACGGAATCTGCTCGGTGGCCGCGCTGCCGGCCCGCACCGACCGCACCATCCGGTCCCCCACCGCCACCTCCGTCACGACCGAACCGGACGGCGTGCGGTAGCGGAACCGGTACGGCTCACCGCCGAGGAACTCCGCCTGCTGCGGGCCGTCGGAGTCCGGCACCTGACCGGGGAGCACGGTGGCCCAGCACGCGTGGTCGTTGTTGTTGATCGACTGCACCAGCGTGCCCGCGACGGGGTGCCACAGGAACGTCAACCCGGTGCGCGCCAACGAGGTCGCCCGGCGCGTGCCGAAGTATCCGCCGACATACCAGCGTGGCCGGCGCACGAACAGGAAGTCCTGTCCTTGATCGCTGCGCCGCTCGGTGAAGTGCGCGCGCCGGTAGGGCAGCCGCGCGATGGCCTCCGTCCTTTCGACACGGCTCGGGTAGCGCTCGCCGTAGATCGCGTGCGCGAGGATGCGCGGTGAGGTGTCCGGCTTGACGAGCGCGGGCACCGGCGCCGAGGAGGCCGCCCAGGCCGTGCGCGCGGCGGCCAGGTCCTCACGGCTCGACACGAACGCGGCCAGGTCGGGCACCTCCGGCACGAACTGGGCGTTGAGCGCGGTCCGTTCCGGATCGGGCCGCACGTCGGCGTAGAACTTCGAGGACGTCCGGGAGTTCGGGGCGATGTTGGCGAACCAGCCGGACCCGTCCGGTTCGCGCAGCAGGTTGTAGCCGAGCCAGTCCGTGTACTTCCGGGTCATGGCGACGAGGTTCGGGTCGCCGGTCTGCCGCCACGCGTCGGCCATCTCCGGCAGCATGACCTCGAAGTTGTAGTTGGTGTCCGCGCCGGTCTCCTCGTAGAAGTACCCGGCGGGGCTCTGGCCGGTGGTCGCCAGCCGCCGGAACGCCTCGGTCAGCCGCTGCCGCAGCGCGGCGTCGGGGTCGTGCCTCAGTGCCAGCGCCGCACCGGCGAGGCCCGAGGTCGTCTGGTTCGCCCAGGTGAGCGGCGCCTGCCAGACGGTGCCGTTGGACGGGTCGAGGAACCACGTCATGGCCCGTCGCAGCGCGGCGCTGATCTGGGCCTGCCGCGACCGCAGTGCTCCGGCGCGTCTCAGCAGCGCGTTCGTCTTGCTCAGGTAGCCCATGGCGAACCCGGTCGCCGCCAGCGAGTGCTGGTCGCGCGAGTACTCCGGCCACGACCCGTCGGCGTGCTGCAGCCCGAGGTAGTGGCCGAGTCCCGCGTCGAGTGCGGCGAGCACCTCCGCGTTGCCGCGGTACGGGTTCCACGAGCGGGCCTGGGTCGCGAACCAGGCCAGCGTGTAGACGTGTTCCTGGACGCGGGCGTTGTACGAGGCGTTGGGGCTGCGCCACCAGCCCCCGCCGAAGAAGCCGCTCGCGTTCATGTCCGCGACCATCGGCGAGACGAGCATCAGGTACTGCGCGAACCGCTGCTCGCTCGGCGCGAAGGAGCGGCGGTCCGGGGTGACGGGCGGGGGCGCGGGCAAGGCGTGCGCCGATGCCGGCAGAGCGGCGAGAAGTCCGACGGCGGCCGCACCGGTGATCAGGCTACGACGGCTGATTGCGTTCACGGGCCTACCTCCTTGGTGCGGCACCCTCGCTCGCACACACCCGGCCCGTCAAGATGCTAATTCGAATTATTACAGGGTTGACGGCGACGCGGATGCTGTCGCAGACTCCCTGCCAATTCGAATTGGCAGGTGCTCATGGCGAAGAGGCTCACCCAGCAGGACATCGCCCGGATGGCGGGCGTCAGCCAGGCCACGGTGTCGCTGGTGCTCAACAACCGGACCGACAGCGGCGTCCGGATCGCGGAGGAGACGCGGGCCAGGGTGCTGGAGGTGATCAGGCGGACCGGCTACGTCGCGAACCCGATCGCGCGCCGGCTGCACGACCAGCGCAACCGCATCCTCGGCGTCTTCACCTACGAGGCCGTCTTCCCGAGCACCCGCGCGGACTTCTACCAGCCGTTCCTCGAGGGCATCGAGGAGCAGGCGGAGGAGGCCGGCTGCGATCTGCTGCTGTTCACCAGCGCCAAGGCGACGAGCGGGAAGCGGCGGATCTTCAGCGACGACAGCAGGATCCGGCTCGCGGACGGCTGCGTGCTGCTCGGTCGTTCGATCGACCGCGACGACCTGGCCCAGCTCGTGAAGGAGGCCATCCCGTTCGTCTCGGTCGGACGGCGTGACGACGCGGGCGGCCCGGTGCCGCACATCGGTGCCGACTACTCCGCCGCCGTGCGGGACCTGGTGGACCGCGCGGTGGCTCTCGGGCACCGCGACTTCGCCTACGTGGGCGCCGGCACGGGCGCGGAGTCGTCGGCCGACAGGCTGCGCGGGTTCAAGCAGGCCGTTGCGGCACATGGGGTCAAGGGCATGCACGTCCAGTTCGCCGGGCTCGGTCAGCTCCTCGACGCGGGCGTCACCTGCGTGCTTTCCGAGGAGGTTTCCGACGGTGCCGCGCTCGTCCTCGCCGCCCGTGAGCGCGGCCTGTCGGTCCCCGGTGACCTGTCCGTGCTGACGCTCGGCGCCGCCACCAGGCCCGCACCGGACGACGTCCGGCTCACCGGGTTCCGCATTCCGCGCCGCGAGATGGGGCGGCGGGCGGTGCAGGCGCTGACCGAGGTCCTCGAACACGGCACCACCCCGCAGGAGCTGCTGGCCTGCGAGTTCGTCGAAGGCACCACGCTGGGCCACTCCACCGCCCCGCGTTGATCTGGAGGAATCTGTTGCCGCACAACACTGACGTCGTCGTCGTAGGTGGCGGACTGGGCGGAGTCGCCGCGGCCCTCGCCCTGCTGCGCGCCGGCCGCCGGGTCGTGCTCACCGAGGAGTTCGAGTGGCTCGGCGGGCAGCTCACCAGCCAGGCCGTGCCACCGGACGAGCACAGCTGGGTCGAGCGCTTCGGCGTGACCGCGTCGTACCGCGCGCTGCGCGACGGCATCCGCGACTACTACCGCCGCCACTACCCGCTGACCCCGCGGGCACGGGCCTGGCGCGAGCTCAACCCCGGCGCGGGCAACGTGAGCCGCCTCTGCCACGAGCCCCGCGTCGCCGTCGCCGTGATCGACGAGATGCTGGCGCCCTACCGGGGCAGCGGCAAGCTCACGGTCCTGCAGCCCGCCCGGCCGATCGCCGCACGCACCGACGGCGACCGGATCGTGTCGGTCACCGTGGAGCACAAGGGTGCCGAGGTCGAACTGGCCGCGCCGTACGTCCTCGACGCGACCGAGACCGGTGAGCTGCTCCCGTTGTCCGGCACCGAGTACGTGACGGGCTTCGAGTCCACCCTGGAGACCGGCGAGCCCAGCGCGCCCGAGACCGCCCAGCCGGCGAACATGCAGGCGATGTCGGTGTGCTTCGCGATCGACCACGTCGACGGCGACCACACCATCGACAAGCCCGAGCGGTACGACTTCTGGCGCGAGTACCAGCCCTCCTACTGGGGCGACCGGATGCTGTCGTTCCGCTCCCCCGACCCGCGCACGCTGACCATCGCCGAGCGCACGTTCACCCCGAACCCGGACGACGACCCGCTGTCGGTGCTCTCCGACCAGCGGCTCAGCGCGGGTGACAGCAACCTGTGGACGTTCCGCCGCATCGCCGCGCGCCGCAACTTCGTCGAAGGCGCCTACGACAGCGACATCTGCCTGGTCAACTGGCCGATGATCGACTACTTCGAGTCGCCGGTGATCGACGTGCCGGACGCGGAGAAGCACGTCGCGGCGGCGCGGGAGCTGTCGAAGTCGGTGCTGTACTGGCTGCAGACCGAGGCACCGCGCGCGGACGGCGGCACGGGCTTCCCCGGCCTGCGGCTGCGCGGCGACGTCACCGGCAGCGCGGACGGCCTGGCCCAGGCGCCCTACATCCGCGAGTCACGGCGGATGAGGACCGAGTACACGATCGTCGAGCAGGACCTCTCACTCGCCGTGCGCGGCGACAAGGGCGCCGTGCAGCACGCCGACGCCGTGGGTGTCGGCATGTACCGCATCGACCTGCACCCCTCCACCGGCGGCGACAACTACCTCGACGTCGCCAGCTGCCCGTTCGAGATCCCGCTCGGCGCGCTCATCCCCCAGCGCGTCGAGAACCTGCTCCCGGCGGGCAAGAACATCGGCACCACCCACATCACCAACGGTTCCCATCGGCTGCACCCGGTCGAGTGGAACGTCGGCGAGGTCGCGGGCGCGCTCGCGGACTTCTGCCTGGCGCACCGAGTCACCCCTCGCGCGGTGCGCAACACCCCCGGCCTGCTCGCGGACTTCCAGCACCGGCTGGAACGCGACGGGGTCGAGCTCCGCTGGCCGGACGTGTCCGGTTACTAGTCCAGGGAGACAACGATGTCCCGCCTCACCGCTCTGATCGTCGCCGCACTGCTGGCCCTCACCGCCTGCGGCGGTTCCTCCGCGCAGTCCGGCCCCAAGTCGCTGCGCATGACCGTGTGGACCGCCAACGAGGCGCATCTCAAGCTGCTCAACGAGATCGCGTCCGAGTACAAGGCGTCGCACCCGGACGTCACCGAGATCAAGTTCGACTCGATCCCGGCCGACGGCTACACCACCACGCTCACCACCCAGATCGCCGGTGGCAACGCGCCGGACCTGGCGTGGATCCTGGAGGAGTCCGCACCGGACTTCGTCTCCTCCGGCGCGCTCGCGCCGATCAAGGCGAAGGTGGAGAAGGCCGACGAGCTCGTGCCGTCCGCCATCAAGCTGTGGGAGAAGGACGGCGAGCTCTACGCGTACCCGTTCTCCACCTCCCCGTTCGGGCTGTTCGTCAACACCGACCTGGTCGAGGAGCTGCCGAAGACCTGGGAGCAGGCGGTCGCGGCTTCCGCGGGCAAGAACCTCGTGCTGCCGGACTTCAAGTACCAGAACTGGGCGGTGCTCTCGGCGATCTGGCGCGGCTGGGGCGCGAACGCGTGGAGCGAGGACGGCAGGACGTGCGGCTTCTCCAGCCAGGAGATGAAGGACGCCATGACGTTCGTCCACAAGGCGATCTTCACGGACAAGGCGATCCCCGGACCCGGCACGACCGTGGACTTCTTCGCGGGCAACGCGGCCATGGCCGTCAGCCAGATCTCGCGGGCGGGCGCGCTGAAGGACGCCAAGTTCGGCTGGACGCTGCTGCCGCTGCCGCAGGGCCCGAAGGGTGACTACGCGGTGATCGGCCAGGCCGGCGTCGGCGTGCTGAAGCGGTCGAAGAACGCCGACGCCGCCGCGGACTTCCTGGGCTTCTTCACCAACGCGGCCAACTCCGCGAAGCTCGCCCAGTTCTTCCCGCCGGTCCGCCAGTCGCTGCTCAACGCCGAGACCCTGGCCAAGAGCAACCCGCTGATCAAGCCGGAGCAGCTGCAGTCGGTCGTGATCGACGGCATCAGCAAGGGCGTGGTGAAGCCCAGCCACCAGGGCCAGGAGGAGCTGAACCAGACGATCCGCGCGGCGCTCGACCCGTTGTGGAAGCCGGACGCGAACGTCGGCCAGGTGCTCGACGGCGTGTGCGCGAAGATCAAGCCGCTGCTGGAGCGCCCGTGACGTTCTGGACGTATCGCAGGCGCGACAACCTGGTCGGCTACCTGTTCGTCGCGCCTGCTCTGCTCGGCAGCCTCGCGTTCGTGCTCATCCCGCTGGGCATGGTCGGCTGGTACAGCCTCAACGAGTGGAACGTGCTCGGCGGGACGTTCGAGTTCATCGGCGGTGAGAACTACGCGCGGCTTCTCGCCGACGAGAAGCTGCGTGACTCGCTCGTCGCCACGGCCTGGTTCGCCGCCGGGCTGGTGGTGCTGAACCTGTCACTCGCCCTGCTGCTCGCCGTGCTGCTCAACCAGAAGCTGCGCGGCACCACGCTGTTCCGCACGTTGTTCTTCTCCCCCGTGCTGGTGTCGCTGGTGGCGTGGACGCTGGTCTGGCAGCTCATGCTGCAGCCGGAGGGCAGCGTGAACGGGCTGCTCGGCGTCTTCGGCGTCGACGGGCCGAACTGGCTGCGGGGCGAGACGACCGCGATGGTGTCGGTGGTCGTCGTGCAAGTGGTCAAGAACGTCGGGCTGAACATGGTGCTGTTCCTCGCGGCGCTGCAAGGTGTCCCGGCGCCGCTGTACGAGGCCGCGAAGATCGACGGCGCGGGCGCGTGGAGGCGGTTCCGGAGCATCACGATCCCGTTGATCAGCCCGACGATCCTGCTCACGTCGATCATCACGATCGTCGGCTCGTTGCAGGTGTTCGCGCAGATCGCGGTGCTCACCCAGGGCGGGCCGGGCACGTCCACGACCGTGTTGATCTACTACCTGTACCAGCAGGCGTTCCAGTTCCACCACTTCGGCTACGGCGCGACGATCTCGGTGCTGCTGTTCGTCATCGTCGCCGCCCTTACGTCGCTGCAGTGGCAGATGCGCCGGAAGTGGGTGCTCCATGAGTCGTAAGGTCGCCCTCTACGGGTTGCTGTGCCTGCTGTGCGTGCCGTTCGTGTTCCCGACGTGGTGGATGGTCACCTCGTCGATGAAACCGATCAGCGAGATCTTCTCCGAGTCGCTGCTGCCTTCGGAGTGGACGTTCTCCACGTACGAGACGGTGTTCAGGATGCAGCCCTTCGGGCAGCAGTACTGGAACAGCCTCTACATCGCGGTGGTCGTCACGGCCGGCACGATGGCCGTCGCGGCGCTCGCGGGCTACGCGTTCGCGCGCATCCGGTTCCCCGGCCAGAACGTGCTGTTCGTGGTGGTGCTGACCGGCCTGCTCATCCCGAGCGAGGTCACGATCGTCCCGTTGTTCCAGCTGTTCCAGTCGCTCGGGATGACGAACACGCACTGGCCGCTGATCATCGTGCCGATCTTCGGGGCGCCGTGCGTGCTGGCGATCTTCATCATGCGCCAGTTCTTCATCGCGCTCCCGCCGGAACTGGAGGAGGCCGCCCGCATGGACGGCCTGGGCCGCGCCGGAATCTTCTACCGGATCGCCCTGCCGCTGTCGCGGCCCGCGCTCGGGGCGGTCGCGATCTTCACGTTCCTGCACTCGTGGAACCTGTACCTGGAACCGATCGTGTACCTGTCCACACCGGACATGTTCACGCTCCCGCAGGCGCTGACCCAGTTCGTGGACATCTACGGCGGTCCGATGTGGAACGTCCAGCTGGCCGCCGCGACGATGACGGCCGTGCCGATCCTGGTGGTGTTCGTGGTGGCACAGCGGCAGTTCATCGAGGGTCTCGCGCACACGGGCGTGAAGGGGTGATCGATCCGGAGATCGCGGCGGTGGCCGACCTCTCCCGGCCACCGCTGACGCCGGACCGGATCGCGGAGCGGCGTTCGAACGGACGGTTCGCCACCGACGCCGAGCTGACGCGGGGCGGCACGGTGACGTTCAGCGAGCAGGACGCGGACGGCGTGCTCGTGCTGGTCCTGCACCCGGCCGGTCCGCCCGGTCCGCCCGTCCTGCACGTCCACGGCGGCGGGATGGTCGCGGGCACCCGCCGGTCGGATCTGCACGTGCTGGCGGAGTGGGTGTCGGAGCTCGGCGTCACGCTGGTCTCCCCCGAGTACCGGCTGGCGCCCGAGCACCCGCACCCGGCGCCGGTGCAGGACTGCTACCGGACGCTGACGTGGATGGCACGCAACGGTCTCGCCGCGCCGATCGTCGCCAGCACGTCCGCGGGCGGCGGGCTGGCGGCGGCGGTGACGCTCATGGCCCGCGACTTCGGCGGCCCGGCCGTCCGCGGCCAGCTGCTGATGAGCCCGATGCTCGACGACAGGTGCGAAACCCCGTCCAGCCACCAGTTCCTCGACGGCACCACCTGGGTGCGCACCTCGAACATCACCGGCTGGACGGCGTTGCTCGGCGACGCGCGGGGCGGGCCGGACGTGTCGCCGTTCGCCGCTCCGGCTCGCGCGGCCGTCCTCTCCGGCCTGCCGCCGACCTACGTCGACGTCGGCTCGGTGGACGTGTTCCGCGACGAGGCCGTCGGCTACGCGTCACGGATCTGGCAGGCGGGCGGAGACGCGGAGCTGCACGTGTGGCCGGGTGGCTGCCACGGCTTCGACCAGCTGGCACCGGAAGCGGCGTTGTCGCGCCGTGCCCGAGCCACGCGGATGGCGTGGCTCAGGCGGACGCTCTACCTGTAGCGCGGATGGGTGGTGTGCCATTCGAAGCCGCCGCCCATCCAGGCCTTGGTGGCCTTCAGGAACCGGTGCAGCTCCACCGACGGCACCGCGAGCAACGCCTTGTGCCCCGCCTCGAAGTCGCGCACCAGCTGGTTGTGCAGCTCCACGGTCCGTGCGGTGGCCTCGGCGATCGAGCACTCACGGTCCGCAGCGATCTGCAGCACCATGTTGCAGACCGGCTTCTCGTCGGCGGCGTCCTTCTCCAGCGACACGAGGTCGTTCACCATCACCGACGCCGTGCCCGCGGACGTGAGCAGCTGGCGCACGCGCGGGTCGTAGTACAGCGGCGCGGGCAGTTCGTAGCCGCCGACGGCGTCGATCAGCGTCATCGACGTGTAGAAGGTGTCGTGCTGCCTCGTCGCGAGGTACTGCCAGGCGGGCGGGTAGTCGCCGGTGTGCCGCCAGGCCGCGTACGCGCCCCACGACACGAACATCGCGAAGGTCGAGTAGCAGACCCGTTGCACCACTGTCGCCGTGCTTCGGGAGGCGAGGTGCGCGATGCCCGAGCGGAGGCCGACGAGGACCGGATCCGACGAGATCCTCTCCTCCAGGTCCAGGGTGAACTCGGCGGCGGGCGCGACCGGGTCCATCGCGGCCATCGCCAACGCCAGGCGCGGCGGCAGTTCGGCCGGGATCGCGCCCATCTCGGTGTCGTCCGCGTACAGGTCGTCGGCGGCCCACCACGCCGCGTTCAACCTCGCCGCGATCAGCAGCTGGTCGACGTCGTCGGTGTCGACGTGGGTCAGCACGGCGAGCCGGCCGAACATGCCGCCCAGGAACCGTTCCGGCTCCTCGAACCCGCACTCCTCCGCCCATGCGACGAGGCGTTCGTCCACCGCGGCCGCCAGCACGGCGTCCTCGCGTTCGAGCACCGGCACGTACAGCGGTGGCGCGGTGCCGTCACCCCAGGGGCGTTCCGCGTAGCCGGGTTCCGGCGCCAGTGCGACGGCCTCGGGCCGCCCGAGCCGGGCAGCGGAGGTGCCCAGCCCGGACGGCCCGGTGAGGAGGTCCTTCATCAGATGCGGTCCGCGACGATCAGCAGGTAGTGGAAGCTGCCTTCCTTGTAGGCGGTCAGGAACGGTTCCTCCACGCCGGTCGCGACCGACGACTGGGCGCGCAGCTCCCAGTACGGGATGGTGTCCGGCGTCAGGTCGACCACGCTGATCGGCACGAACCCGTTGTCCGCCAGCGCCCTGAAGTACTCGCTGCGCGGGTGGATGTTGCAGATGTAGTGCTGGTCGATCTGGCTGACGGCGCGCGACCGCAGGCCCGTCAGGTCGTTCGAGCAGCCGGTGATGCAGACGTACCGGCCGCCGGGCGCGATCAGGCGCGCGAACTCGCCGTACAGCTGCTGGAGGTCCACGTACATCGTGGTCTCGTTGGTCCAGATGCCGTTGAACGAGCCGGTCTCGAAGCCGGTGTCGAGCATGTTCTTGAAGTGGAACCGGACCTGGTCGGCGACACCGCGCTCGACGGCCTGGTTGTTGGCGAAGGCGACCTGCTCCTCGGAGATGCTGACGCCGTCGATCCGGGCGCCGAACCGGGCGTTGGCCATGAAGCTCGTGCCACCGCGGCCGGAGCCGCCGTCCATCAGGTGGCCGCCGACGGGGACGTCGCCGAACGCGTCGAGCAGCACCTCGGCCTGCGCGGTCTCCAGCCGGTGCATCTCGGCGATCATCACCTGGTCGCGCACCTCGGCGGGCGCCTCCAGCACCGCCGGGTCGTACTGGCCGAGCCCGTAGTGGTGGTGGTAGAGCCCGTCCACCTCACCGAGCTTGATGTTGACCGGGTCCTTCTCCTTGTTCCAGTACTCCGCGACGGAACGCTGGTAGTCGGTGCGCAGAACCGGCTTCACAGTGGGGCTCGCCATGACCTGAGTGGCTCCTGTTCGTTGGAACGCTCACTGCCGAACAGCATCTGACCTTTGCAGCTGATGGACCAATCGGCGATCCGCCGTTCAGGCTTGGTTCGGACACGAACGGGTACGCCAGACGTCGCGTTCCGGTAGGTCTCTTAACCCGTGCAAGCAGGTCGTCGACCCCACTTTCGAGGGTTTCCACGACCGACCGGATGACAGGACGAGTGAGAATTCCACACCACCTGGACGAAACCCCATCAGGCGTTCTGACGCATCGACCGGACTTCCTCCCGCAGCGCCCTGACTTCCTGCAGCAGCAGGTCGTCGTGGGACGCGGAACGGGGTGCGGGCAGCTGCTGCACGTCCGGCTCCATCGCGCTGCAGACCACGGCGATGAACAGGTTGAGCATGGTGAACGTGCCGACCATCAGGTAGCAGAGGAAGAAGATCCACGCGAGCGGCTGGTGCTCCATCAGGTCGCGCATGACGTCCGACCAGCCGTCGCCCGTGGTGATCTGGAACAGCGTCAGCAGCGTCGGCCCCAGGCCGGCGAACCGCGGGTCGCCGGAGTCGCCGAACAGGTTGCTCGCGATCACGCCACCGATGTACAGCAGCAGCATCAGCAGGCCGGTGAGCGAGATCAGGCCGGGTACGGACCTCACCAGCGCGGTCACGACCCTGCGCATGCTGGGCACCATCGCCACGAGCCGCAGCGCCCGCAGGATCCGCAGGGACCGCAGCACGCTGAGCGGCCCCGCGGCCGGCAGCAGCGCCACCGTCACGATGACGAAGTCGAACACGTTCCAGGGGTCGCGGAAGAACCGCCAGCCGAACGCGTAAAGCCGGGCGGAGATCTCGGCCACGAAGACGGCGAGCGCCAGGTGGTCGATGGCGCCGAGGAGGTCACCGTGCTCCGCGACGATCGAAGGTGAGGTCTCGGCTCCCAGGGTGGCCGCGTTCACCACGATCACGCCAATGATCATCCACTGGAACCGTGTGCTCTCGACGACCTCGCCGATGCGTGCGCGCAACGTCATGCCTGACTACTCCTTGCCGGGGGGACAAGGGCACTATCGGCCCGCAGGACCCCCAGCTGATCACCCGGTGGTGTTGATCAGCTCCAGCCTGCTGGCGGTGCGGGCGAGGTCACGCACCTCGCCACCGATGATCTCGCCGAGCAGGTGGTCACTCACGAGTGTCAGCCTGAGGTCCTCGTCCACCAACACGTCCACGACGTTCGCGAACCGCTGCCGGGCCTCTCCGTCGCGGGTCCGCAGCCGCGGCACGTCGACGATGACCCAGTCGTCGAAGCGTTCCGCGAGCACCAGGTAGTCCTGCGTCGAGGTCGGCTTCTCGCACAGGTCGCCGAAGTCGAACCAGATCTTCGTGCCGTCGGTCCCGAGCGCGGTGATGGCACGGCCGTTGACGTCGAGGGTGACCGGTGTGGCCGGCAGCGGGGCCGCCGTGACGATCTCGCCGGTCTCGAACCGCGACCGCGGGGCGCCGCGCCGGTGCCGGTAGTCGTGGGGGCCGTCGAGCTCCACGACGTCCATGAGCTCCTTGACCAGCGCGATGCCGGGCAGGAAGTGGTCGTGGTGCAGCGGGTTCGGCAGCAGGCCGTCCGGCGGGTAGTTGGAGGTGGCGATGATCATCACCTTGCGGTCTTGGAGCGCCTCCAACAGCCGTGTCATCAACATGGCGTCGCCGACGTCGTGCACGTGCAGCTCGTCGAACGCCAGCACCTTCGCCCGCCCGACCAGCTCCCGCACCGCCTTGGCGACGGCGCCGCGCTCGTGCAGCCGTGCGGAGATCCTCCGGTGCAACTCCCGGAAGAACGCGTGGAAGTGCACCCGCTTCTTCGGCTCCGGGAGCACGTCGAACAGCGCGTCCGCCAGGAAGCTCTTGCCGCGGCCGACCGGCCCGTGCAGGTAGACACCTCTGCGCCGCTCGCCGAGTTCCTCCAGGCGCGCGACGGCTTCCAGCTGTGCGGCGTCGAGCCGGTACCCCCGGCTCGACACGTGTTCACGAAGATCCACTGTTCCCCCAGGCCAGCTTACGATCGGGCCCGTGAGCAATGTCGAGGCCGAGCCCGCAGAAGTGACGTGCACCTCCACTGCGGCGGTGTGGAGGCGTTGACTCCGCGCGACGTCCCCCACGGTCCGGACGACGTCACCATGGACGTGGCCCCGCACCCGCACACGGTCCTGCGGACCGTCAGAAGTCTTGTCCGAAACGGCGGGAATCTGAGGTTGATGAGGGGAGCTTTCATAAACCTGAGGTTTATGAAAGCTCCCCTCATCAACCTGGTGCGAGGTGCTTGGGATGGTGGGACAGAACTTCTGGCCAGGTGCTTGGTCCGTACAACGCGTAGGACAGCTCGAAGGTGGCCCAGCCGTAAGGGCGCCAGTTCTCGACGTCGACCTCCGTGAGCCGGGTGGCGACCGCCGACAGCGGTTCGTTCGGCCGCGTGGTCACGGTCGCGTAGGCGCCTCACCGCAGCAGATCGAACCTTGGTTCTCGTAGAGCACGTTGTCCTCGGTCGACGTGGCCGCGGCCTGGCGGCCACACGAAGAGGATCGGCCGGCAACGCGACCCGACGCTCCCAGTACTTCACTGCGATTCTCTTCGATCGGGCCGGTTCCAGCAGCCGAGCACGCAGACCTGGTCGCGGGACGACGCCCGGTTCGCGGTCACGGCGGAAGGTCCAGTGCGTCTCGACATCGCCGAGGCCGATTCGCTCGGCCTCGGCGCGGACCTCGATCACCGCGACGGCACGCTGGTGCACGAGACCCAGGACCGCAGCTGCGGGGCAACGAGTGGGACGACTGGTGGGAAGACCCGCCAGAGTCCTGGAGATGCGCGTGGCAGGACACCCGCCAAGGTCGCCCTGTCCGTCTCCTTCGGACATTCGATGTGACTGCCCGAACCCTGCTTCTGCGATGCGCAGGCGGCCCCCCGTGCGGGACCGCCTCCTGCACGACCGTGGTCACGACCGCTATGACCGCCGTAGCTCCCGCGCGCTCCGCTCCGGCCAGCCTACTGGGCAGAACGGTCCGGTTGGTCGCGTGCGCCGTGCTGGCTCAGACCGGGGGCCGGGTTGTCCACCCACAGCCGCACGGGGCCGCGGAAGCACGCGTTCTCGTGATATCGCACGGCTTCGTCGTCCGCCAGCCGGAGATGTGGCAGGCGTGCCGTCAGCTCCTCCAGCATGACCCGCATCTCCAGCCGAGCCAGCGGAGCACCGAAGCAAGCGTGGATTCCCCTGCCGAAAGTGAGGTGCTGCTGGGAGTTGGACCGGTGGACGTCGAACTGGTCCGGGTCGGGAAACCGCACCGGGTCGTGATTCGCGGAACCGATGAGGAGGAGGAGCTTGGCGCCCGCCGGGACGTCGACCCCGCCGATGTTGACCTGCCTGGTGGTGATCTTGCGCCAGGTGTGCAGGCTCGGGTCGAAGCGCAGACCCTCCTCGACCGCGTTCGGGATCAGCAAGGGGTCGGCGCAGATCGCCTCCCACTGTTCTCGGTGCGTGAGCAGCCGCTGCACCGTGCTCGATGACGCGTTGGTCGTGGTCTCGTGGCCGGCGAAGCTCACCGCGTGGATGACGTTGACGATCTCCTCGACCGACAAAGCGGTGGGATCCGCGAGGTGCGAGCGGAGCAGATCACTGGTGAAGTCGTCCTGCAGATCTTCCTTGCGCGCAGCAACGAAGTCCGTGCAGTACCGCCAGTATTCGACCATTCTTCCCGCGATCCTGACCTGCTCGTCCGCCGTGGACCGTCCCCAGGTGAAGGCCATGCGGTTGAGGGCGAGGGCCTTGAGCGCTTCCGAATCCGACTCGGGGAAGCCGATCAAGCTGAACACGATCTTGGCGGGCAGCGGTGCCGTCAACTCGTGCACCAGGTCGAACCGTGATCTCGAGACGGCACCGTCGAGCAGTTCGGTGGTGTAGCCGCGGATGATCGGTTCGAGTCCTGCAACCCTCCGGGCGGAGAACGCCTTGACGTTGAACGCACGGACCCTGGTGTGCTTGGGCGGGTCACAGTTCGAGACGGTCGGGGTGGCGTGGAACCCGGCGTCGAGGATCTCCTTCGCTTCCTTCGCGAGCGGGTAGAAGGGAACCTGGGTGATCGCACCAGAGAAGCTCTCATGATCTGTGAGGATCCGTTTGACGTCCTCGTGCCTGGTCACCGGCCACATGTCGAGTTGCGGCTCGTAGAAGACCGGGCCTTCCTCGCGCAGGGTGGCGAGGGCCGGGTACGGGTCTGCGATGTACTCGGGAGCCAGCGGATCGAATCGCCCTTGCACAGGGCAACGGCCCCTGCTGCTGTCCAGCATCTCATCTCCACGAAATTCGACGAAGTGAACCGGAAGCCCAGAGGAACAACCTGCTTCTTCGGCGGCTTCCGACACGAACTCTGATCAGAAATCAGCTTCTCCGCTGAAGTGCCGGACAGCCTGATGGTTCGCCCAACCGCAATTGTCGGTCACGCAGCCACATGGCGGCTGATGGCCGGCCGGACCAGGGTGTTGACGGGGCCCGTCCTCACAGTCGCTCACCGAGCATTTCGGCCTCCCGAATCGACGTGAGCATGGTCCCCGGCGCATACGCGTCCCCGATGAGGTGGACGGGTACTCCCCTCGCCGACAACGGACGCGACAGCTCGTCGACCGGCTGGCGGGGAGTCGACCAGGTGAACAGGGCCACATCATCGATCTCGGTGAGCTGGCCGGTGAAGACGTTCGCACAGCGCAGCACATGGTCCTTGTACAGCAACGGTTCGGTCGACAACTCGATGCGCACGCCCGCCTCGTGCAGTCGCCGGTAGACGCCCAGGCGGCTCACGTACGGCACCGCGTCGCCCAGGGACGTCCTGGGCGTCATGAGCACCACGTCGCGGTAACGCCGCGCCAAGAGGTCGGCCACCGCGTAAGTCCCGGCCGAGTGGTCGAAATCGAACAGCACCGCTGTGCCGCCGTCAGCTCCGATGTCATCGCGGACCAGGTAGTCCCGCACGCTGACGCCCTCCTCGCTGTGGGCGCCAAGGGTGGGCGGTCGCATCATGTGCGCTCCGGTGGCGAGGACGACGACGTCGGGACCAGTCGCGAGTACCATCTCCTCCGTCACGTGCGCACCTTGCTCGACGCGCACGCCGTTGCGCTCCACCGACCACCGCTGGTGCTTCAGAGCGGCGGCGATGTCAGCCCGTCCCGGCAACAGCGACTCCACCCTCGCCTTACCGCCGAGGTGTGGTCCGGCCAGCAAGGTCACCTGGTGCCCCTGTTCGGACGCCGCCGCGGCGGCCTGGAGGCCTGCCACACCGGCGCCGACCACGGTGACCGCGCGTTTCCTCGTCGACTTGCGGACCAGGCGGGCGGCTTCACCATCGGTTCCGAGGTCCGGGTTGACCACACAAGCGATCGTGCGGCCACTGGTGACCTCTGCCCAGCAGACGTTGCAGTAGATGCACGGCCGCACCTCTCGCTCGCGGCCCGCCCGCACCTTGGCCGGGAACCCGGGATCGGCCACCAGCAGGCGTCCCAGGCCGACCAGGTCGCCGATCCCGCCCCGGACCACGGCCTCGGCTTCGGCGGCAGAGGTGACGCGGCCGAACGCCAGGACCGGGAGGCTCACCGCTGCCCTGAGATCCCGCTGGATCCCGAGATACGGACCAGGCGGGTAGTGCATGTCGGGCACGTGGTCGCCGAAGCTGAGCGAAGAGTTGCCCTGGCCGAACGCGAGGTAGTCCGGCGGTGTCTCCTGGCTCACCCGATTCGCGATGCGGGCCGACTCCTCCGCGGTGATGCCTCCCTCGACCAACTCGTCACCCGGCATCTTCAAGCCCAGCAGGAAGTCCGTCCCGCACACGGACCGGATGCCGGCCAGGACCTCGCGCAGGAACCTGGTCCGCCCGTCCAGGTCGCCGCCGTACTCGTCCTGTCTGGTGTTCGACCACGGCGACAGGAACTGCGTGATCAGGTGACCGTGCGCCGCGTGCACCTCGACGCCGGAGAATCCCGCACGCTGCAGGACAGCGGCAGAAGCCACGAACGCCTCGACGAGCATCCGGACCTCCGGCGTGGACATCACGTGCGGAACCGTCCAGCTGTAGGGGTCCGGCAGGGGCGACACCCCGATCGAACTGTCCGCCACAGGACCTCGCACCTGCTGCCTGCCCGAGTGCAGGAGCTGACCGACCATCCGGCAGTCGTGCTCCTCGACCGCGGCTGCGATGCGCCCGAACCCCGTGAGGTTGGCGGGTTCGTACGCCGCGAGACCCGTCTGCGGGGGCACTGAGCTCGGGTGGACGAACAGCCCCTCGGAGACCACCATCGCCGAACCACCGGCCGCGCGCTCGGCGTAGAAGGTGACCGTGCGATCAGTCACCAGCCCCTGACGCGCGTAGTTGTTCATGATCGCCGGGAACACGATCCGGTTCTTCAACCGTGCGTTGCCCACCTTCAGCGGAGAGAACAGGTGTGGATATCGGTCCTGTCCCCCGGTGGTCACGCCCGGATGCCTTCGCCCGCCGCGGAGACGATTTCGCGCAGCTCGCGGCCGATCTTGCCGATGTCCGGCTCGGCCCCGTCGAACAGCGCGCCGCCGTCGGCGTCCACGAAGATGGTGTTGATCTGGTCGCGGTGGATCGACCGCAGAGGTGCGGCGTAAGGCGACATCGCGTGGATCGCGGTCTCCTGCCGGCTGGCCTCGCCGACGGCGAGGATCGTGATGCTGCCGTCAAAACCGCTCGGGGGGTCGTAGGTGAGCATCGCCGAGAGGTTCGCCTTGTAAATGGCCATCCGGTTGCGAAAGACATCGAGGTCCATCCCGGACAGCAGGTCGTGCTCGTCGACGTAACGCACGACGAACTCGACCTGTGCGTCTTCGTCGAGGTCGTTCAACTCGTCCCACGGCAGGTCGATCCGCACCGCCAGCAGGCGTTCGATGATGTAGACGTAGTCCATGATCGCCCGCTGCTGCAACGAGGCGTCGTCGACCGGCAACTCCTTCCAGGGGCGGTTGAAGTTCGGCATCAGGTGCAGGACGAGGCCAGTCCGCTCTCCCTGCTCGTGGAGCTGGCGGGCCGTCTCGTACGCCGGCAGTCCGCCCATGCAGTTCCCCGCGACGTAGTAAGGGCCCTCCGGCTGGACGCGGCGCATCTGGCGGATGCCGTGCGCGGCCAACTCCGCGACCGTGCGGTAAGGCGCCTGCTCACCTTCCATGCCGGGAGTCTGCAACGCGTACACGCCCCAGGCCTCGGGGATGTGCGGCAGGTAGTTGTTCATGTAACTCACGCTGCCGTCCGTGGCCGGGTAGATGAACAGGATCGGGCCACCCTCCCGCAGCACCTTGACGTTCGACCCCTCCAGGTTGAGCAGCCGGTCGTTCCCGATGTTCTTGTTCTCCAGCAGCCGCAACAGCGCCAGCCGCTTGGTGTCGGACAGCTGGTGGAGCCGGTCGGTCGTGTTCATCACTGTCTCCTGGTTCGCTGGTTCGTCAGTTGAGGCCGTCGAGCAGGCGGGCGACTTCCTCGTCGGACATCGACTCGAGCTGGTCAAGTGCCGCGCTGATGGCGAGGTCGTCCTGCACGCCGCGAGTCAGGTCGTCGTCGATCCGCGCGGCGAGTGCCGTCACCGTGGGGTTCACGAAGAGGTTCTGCAGCTCCACCCGCACGCCGAAGCGCTCCTCGACCTGGAACAGCGCCCTGGTGGCCAGCAAGGAGTGCCCGCCCAGGTCGAAGAAGCTGTCGTGCCTGCCGACGCCGGTCCGGCCGAGGAGGTCGCCGTAGATCTTCGCGACGAACGTCTCGGTCTCGCCGACCGGCGGTTCGTACGGGGTGTCGGCCGGAGCCGACTCGGGGACGAGCAAGGAAAGCGCCTTGCGGTCGATCTTGCCGTTAGGAGTCATCGGGAGGATCGTGTGCATGACGAAGCGCTGCGGCACCATGTAAGCGGGAAGGACGGGAGCGAGCAGGTCACGTAGCTGACCCGCGGACACGGTGTCGCCGTCATGCGCGGCCACGTGGGCTACGAGCACGCCGTCCGCTGCAAGGATGACTGCGGCGTCGACGACTGCGGGGTGCCGGCGCAGCGCGTGTTCGACCTCGGCGGCCTCGACGCGGTGACCACGCACCTTGAGTTGCTGGTCGGTCCTGCCCAAGAAGGTCAGGGTGCCGTCTGCCAGCTCGCGGACCAGGTCACCGGTGCGGTAGACGCGCTCAGGCGCATCGGCCACCTCTGCCAGGTCCGCGAATCGCCGCTCGGTCTCCTCCGGCCGGTTCAGGTAGCCGTTCGCGACGCCCTCACCCGCGATGCACAGCTCGCCCGGCACTCCGGGTGGCACGAGCAGGCCGCGTCCGTTGACGACGTAGAACCGGGTGTTCTCGATCGGCTCGCCGATGCGGACCGGATCAGTCGCGTCGACCTTCCAGCGGGCGGACCAGATCGTCGTCTCGGTTGGCCCGTAGAGGTTCCACACCTCCTTGCACCCGCCCAGAAGCTGGTCGGCAAGGTCGCGGCTCATGGCTTCCCCGCCGCACAGCGCGGTGAGCCGGGAGAGCCCCTCCCAGCCGGAGTCGAACAGCATCCGCCACGTGGAAGGGGTCGCCTGCATGATCGTGGCACCACTGGTGTCCAGCAGATCGGCCAGGCGAGCCGGATCCGTCGCCTCCTCCAGGGTGGCGACGACGACCGTCGCACCGGTGACCAGCGGGAGCAGGAGCTCCAGCAGCGAGATGTCGAACGACAGGCTGGTCACCGCGAGGAACACGTCGTCCTGCCGGATCCCCGGCTTCACCGCCATCGCGTGCAGCAGGTTCAGCAGGTTGTCGTGCCTCACCTCGACACCCTTGGGCCGGCCCGTCGACCCGGACGTGTGCAGCACGTAGGCGGGACTGCTGGAGGCGGGCGGCTCAAGTGGCCTGTCCGGCGTCGCGCCCGGTGACCCGTCGGCCGGCAGCGGTTGGACATGTTCGGGCAGGCAGGCGGCGACGTCCGATCGTGTGATCGCCAGGGACATCCCGGTGTCCTCGACGATCCAGGCCATCCGCTCGTCGGGCAGGTCGGTGGCCAGCGGAACGAAGACCGCGCCCGCGCGCACCGCCGCCAGCACTGCCACCACCATTTCGGGGCCGCGTTCCAAGAAGATCCCGACTCGCCGGTCACGGCCTCCCGCGGCATCGATTCGACACGCCAATGCCGATACCGCGCGGTTGAGCTCCGCGTAGCTGAGCTCACGGCCGTCGCAGATGACGGCGATGCGCTCGGGGCCGGACTCGGCCCATGCCGCCACGAGCCGGTCGACCGTCGTGTCCCGTACGTGGTCCGACGCGGTGCTGTTGCGCATGCGGAGGTTTCGGCGCTCCAGCTCGGACATCAGGGAGACATCGCCGATCGGAAGGTCTGGGGAGCCGATCAGCGACGCGGCAAGATGCTGCCAACGACGAGCCATGGCCTCGATCGTCGATTGCTCGAACAGTGCCGTGTCGTAGTAGAAGCTCCCCAGCAATCCCCGTTCGTCGACACCGGGGTGGAAGTGCAGTTCGAGGTCGAACTGGACGCTGCCGGTGTCGAACGGGCGCAGCTCAGCCGTGGCATCGGGCAGCCTCAGCGGGTGGAACGCGTCCTGGAAGGCGAAGAACGCCTGGAACAGCGGGCTGCGGCTGAGGTCCCGGCTTCCAGCCACCTCGCTCACCAGCTTCTCGTACGAGTAGTTCTGGTGGTCCCAGGCATCAGCGCACACGGCGGCGGTCCTGCGCACCAGCTCGCGGAAACTCAGCTCGGGTGACAGGCCGACACGCAACACCAGGGTGCTGACGAAGCATCCGGCGGTCCGCTCGAATTCCGGGTCCAGCCGGTTGGCGTACGGCGTGCCGATCGAGATGTCCTCGCGCTCGGTGGAGTGCCACAGCAGCACGAGGTAGACGGCGAGCAGCGTGGCGAACCGGGTCGCCGCTTCCTCTTTGCCGAACTCCGTCAGCCGGGCGGTCAGCTCTGGTCGCAGGACGAAGTCGACCCGCGCGCCGACGTGGCCGCGCTGGGGCGGGCGTGGGTGGTCCAGCGGCAGTTCCAGCGGGGTGTTCCCCGACAACGCACCCACCCAGTGGTCCAAGTTCCTGGCGGAAGCGGGGCTGGCGGCATGTGTGCGTTCCCACTCGGCGTAGTCGGTGTAGTCCAAGCCCACGACCGCGGCGGGATCGTTCTCGCCATTGAGGATCTGAGCGATCTCCCGCACGACGAGCCCGGTGGTCCACCCGTCGGCGATCAGGTGGTGCAGGGTCAGCCCCCACACGTGTTCCTGTGCCCCGGTCCGCACGAGCATCGAACGCATCAACGGGCCACGAGCGAGGTCGAACGGCGCGATCAGGGCGGCCCGCAATTCCCGGTCGACCTCCTCGCGAGTGGCGCCGAGGAGATCGGCACTCCTCAGCACGGGTTTCGACTCCGGCTCGATGAACTGGACCGGTACTCCCCCGATCTCCTCGAAGGTCGCCCGCAGACCGGGGTGGCGGTGCCAGACGGTCTCCAGTGCGGTGGCGAGCCCCGACGCGTCGACCGGACCCTCGATCCGGTAGGTGACGGTGAACGTGTACGCCACTCCCGTCGGGTCGAGCCTGTTGAGGAACCAGATGCGATCCTGCACACCGGTCAGTCGACAGGCCGAGCGCCCGCCGAGCAGGTCCAGGAGCTCGGACTTGCGCTCTTTCACCGCATCCCGCTCGGCGGGATCGAGGGTTCCCGGAGCCGCCCGCAGTCGCAGCCGGTCTCCGGCCGGCGTCAGCTGCACGCCCCGCCTCAGGAGTTCCACCAGTGAGGTCATCGCGTTCACAGCTCCATCAAGTCCATCGATCCCACGACCGTCGCGGCGCCGGGCGCTGTCTGGCCGGTGCCCATCAACGCCTGTGCCTCAGCCGCGAGCGCGGAGATTCCGTGCGCCCGCAACACTCGGGAGACCGGGAGCGCCACGGTCAGATCACGCAGCACCAGGTTGTGAAGTTCCATCGCCATCAAGGAAGTCATGCCCAGCTTGCTGAGCTGGACGTCCCGCTGGATCTCGTCCTGCCGCAGGCGCAGCACCCACGCCACCCGGTTGGCCAGCCGGTCCTCGAACGCCGCACCGTCGTCGGCGCTACCCGCAGCCTCCTGGTGGACGACTTCTTCCGGCTCGGAGTACGAGCCCTCGTCGACTGCGCTCGCGATCTTCCGTCGAGCGCCAGGGGCACGGTCGAGCCAGTACCGTTCACGCTGCCAGGGATAGGTGGGCAGCGGGACCGTACGGCCACCGGCGGGCTGCACACGATCCCAGTCGATCTCCCACCCCGACGTGTACAGCGCCGCAACGGCCTCCAGCAGGCCCGTCCGCTCACCCCGCTTCTTGTGCGCCCTGGCGATCGTGGTGGCCGTCGCACCGACCGAGTGCAGCGTCGCGTCGATCGCCGGGCCGAGCACGGCGTGCGGGCTGATCTCCAGGAACACCTGGTTTCCTTGCTCGGCGAGCAGAGCGACGGCCGGCCCGAACATCACCGGTTCACGCAGGTTCCGCAACCAGTACGACGTCCCCAGCTCCTCGCCCGCGCGCATCGTGCCGGTGACGCTGGAGCAGAACGGCACCGAGGACGCGGAGGGCCAGACTCCGCGCAGTCCGGCGCGGAGTTCGCCGAGCAGCGGCTCCACCTGGCTGCTGTGCCCGGCCACGTCGACGACCATGCGCCGTGCGAACACCTTCGTGCGCTCGAGCTCGCTCAGCACCTCTTCGACCGCCTCGGGATCGCCTGCCAGCAGCGTCGAGGACGGACTGTTGCTCGCTGCGATCTCGATCCGGCCGTCCCATCGGCTGACGAGCTTCCGCGCCTCCTGGAGGCCGAGCTCGACCAGCGCCATCCCGCCCTGCCCGCGGATCGACGCGAGGAGCGCGCTCCGGCGGCAGATCACCAGTGCGGCGTCATCGAGGGACAGTGCGCCGGCAGCATGTGCCGCCGCGATCTCACCCATGCTCTGACCCACGACCGCGTCCGGTTCGACGCCCCAGGACCTCCACAGGGCTGTCAGCGCGACCTCCATCGCGAACAGGGCGGGCTGTACCTCCTCGATCAGCGCGATGTCCGCTTTTCCGCTCTCCCGCCGCAAGAACTCGAGGACGGAGAACCCGCTGATCCGTCGGATGGCCGCATCGCAGTCCTCGAGTGCGTCCCTGAACACCGGCTCCGTCGCGGCGAGCTCCAGGCCCATCCCCGACCACGCGGCGCCGTGCCCGGGGAAGACGAACACGACGGACGGTTTTTTCCACGTCGGAGCCAACGGCCGTGCTGCGGCTCCTTCGAGTGCATCGGCCAGTTCGGTCCGCGAAGCACCCACGACGGCCAGTCGTCGCGCGTGCGAAGAGCGACGGGCTGCCGTGTAGCCGATGTCCCCGAGGTCCGCGGCGGTCCGCACGACCTCGGCGAGTTCGGCGGCTCCCTCGGTGAGTGCGACCGGAGTGTGCGCGGACAGGGGCAGGACCACTGGCTCCTGCTCTTGTCCATCCAGTGCGTGCTGGTGTTCCCCAGGCTCTCGACCGGCCCGAGAGTGCACACGTGACCAATTCACGTCCTGCCCCTGGCAGTAGAGGCGGCCCAGGGAGTCGAGCAGCACCGGGCGGCTCGGCTCAGCGCGCCGGGCGGACGGCAGCACGTGACCTTCACGACCGGCCTCCGCCAGGCACTGCGTCACGTTGTGCACGAGGAGCGGATGCGGGTTCACGTCGATGAATTCGCGGTGCCCGTCGGCGACGAGCAGCCGCACCACCTCCGCGAAGAGGACCGGCTCGCGCAGGTTGTCACACCAGTAGTCGGCGTCCAGTTCGTTGCCGGCCAGCAGCTGGCCGGCAACCGTGGAGTAGAAGGGAATGACACCGAGATGTGGACGCACGCCGCTCAGCGCCGATCGCAGCTCGGGCAGCAGAGGATCCATCTGTGGTGAGTGCGACGCGTAGTCCACCTGGATCGGCCGCAGGGTGATCCCTGACCGCGCGAGTTCGGACGAGAGGTCCTGCATCGCGTCAGCCGCTCCGGAGATCACCGTTGCTTCGGGACCGCTGCTGACGGCGATCGAGATCTCGTCCGCGTGATTCTCGATCAACCGGCGAGCCTGCTCGGCCGGCAGCTCGATCACGGCCATCGTGCCCGACCCGGAAGCGGCGCTGTGCACGATCGTGCTGCGGACGCAGACGATCCGCACCGCGTCCTCCAGGCTCAGGCACCCCGCCACGTGGGCTGCCGCGATTTCGCCCAGGCTCTGCCCCACGACGGCACCGGGATGCACTCCCCAGGAGCGCCACAGACCGGCGAGGGCGACCTGCACGGCGAAGATCGCCGGCTGCACCAGCCGCAGATCCTCCAGCCAGGCTGGATCGTCTGCGAGCAGCACGTCCAAAACCGACACGTCGAGATAGGAGCGCATCGCGCGGTCGCAGCGCCGCAACGAGGCCAGGAAGGCCGGCTCAGGCAGCAGGTCCCTACCCATGCCGAGCCACTGCGATCCCTGACCGGCGAACATGAACACCGGCCTGCCGCGATCCGCTTCCACCAGGCCGGCAACCGTGCCGGGCAGGGGATGGCCGTCGAGGTGCGCGGTGAGCCGCCTCGCCAGATCGGCGTGGTCCTCCGCGGTGATCGCCAGCCGCCGCCTCTCCGCGACTCCCCGGGCCACGGCATCGGAGCGGAGCGCCGGCATCGTCGCACCGGATCGCCCGCACGCCGCGAGCAGCTCTGTCGCCGCAGCGCGAAGCCCGTCCTCGTCACCGGCCGAGAGTGGCACCAGGTGCGGCCCGCCCGTGCCTGCTTCCTGAAGGACGACGTGGCAGTTGGTACCGCCGAAACCGAAGGCGCTCACCCCGGCGAGCCCGGGACGGTTCCGCCGTGGCCACGGCGTGCGTTCCGAAGCGACCCGCAACCGCAGGCTGCCGAAGTCGATGTGCGGGTTCGGGGTCTCGAAGTGCAGGCTCGCCGGGATGGAACGGTTGCACAGTGACAGGACGGTTTTGATGAAGCCCGCCATCCCCGCAGCCGCTTCGAGGTGACCGATGTTGGTCTTCGCCGAGCCGAGCACCAGTGGACGGTCGGCCGGGCGCCCTGCCCCGAGCACCGTACCCAGCGCTCCCGCCTCGATCGGGTCGCCGAGCATCGTCCCGGTGCCGTGCGCCTCGACGTAGTCGACGTCCGCGGGGTCGATCCCGGCGTTGGCGTAGGCGTCGCGCAGGACATCCACCTGCGCGGCCGGGCTGGGTGCGGTCATGCCGTTGCTGAAGCCGTCGTTGTTGATCGCACTACCCCGGATGACGCAGTAGACGGGATTGCCGTCGGCCAGTGCGCGGGACAACGGTTTGAGCACCACCACGCCACCGCCCTCACCCCGCACGTACCCGTTCGCCCTGCTGTCGAACGCCTTGCACCGCCCATCCGGCGCCATCGCGCCGAACCGCTCCATCGCCACCATGCTGTCCAGCGCGAGGATCAGGTTGACCCCGCCGGCCAGTGCGAGAGACGACTCGCCGAGCAGGAGGCTCTGCCGTGCCTGGTGGATGGCGACCAACGCGGACGAACAAGCGGTGTTCAGGGTGATGGCGGGTCCGCGCAGCCCGAGGAAGTAGGAGACCCTGGCGGGGATGATGCTGAGGTCCTGACCCGTCGCGGTGTGCTGCGTGATCCCAGCGATGTCACCCGCGGCCAACTGGGCGTAGTCGTGCCACATGGCTCCGAAGAAAACGCCGGTCCGGGTGTCGCGGAGGCTGTGGGGCGCGATACCCGCGTCGTCGAGCGCCTCCCACGACAGTTCCATCGCCAGCCGCTGCTGCGGGTCCATCTCGGCCGCCTCACGCGGTGAGATGCCGAAAAACTGCGGATCGAAACCATCGACCTGGTCCAGAAAACCACCACGCCAGCTGTCGGCACGGCCGTCCACCGCAGAGGTCTCGACCTGAGCTGTGTCGGCGTGCCAACGCCGCGGCGGCGCGCTGGTGATGGCGTCCACCCCGTTCGACAGCAGCGACCAGTAGGCGTCGAGGTCACCGGCCCCTGGGAACCGGCAGGACATGCCGACAACGGCGATGGGGTCGTCGGGGCCGGTGCCGTGCGTGGCCGGAGCCGGAGCCGGGCGCGGCTCCTCAGGCAGCACCGCGCCGCTCACCGCCTGGGCAAGTGATCTGATGGTGGGGTTTTCCCACATCATCGTGGGTCGAAGCTGCCTGCCCAGTTCCGCCCCGAGATCCGCCAAAAGGCGGACCATGCGCACCGAATCGAGCAGGTATCGATTGAACCGTTCGTCCACGTCGACAAAGCGAGCAGGAGTGCCTGTGAGCTCCGAAAGACGTTCCTTGAGCCACTCTTCGACCGCAGTGGCGGAAAATTCCAAGTCGAACGACATCGCTTGCTTCCTTAACTCTCGATGAGTCGCAGACACTTCCCCACGTGATCCACACTGGAAGTGGATCATGCTCCGGTCAACGAACCGTCCCGAGGACCGGAACGCGGCAGTGCGATTCAAGACATCGTTCCGACCGGCGGTGAGCGCGATTGGCAGTTCCGCCGAAACCGCGTCCTCGTCCAGACCCGGCACACGGTTATCTGTCAGAAGAGGCGATTCGGACAAGCAGTCGCCTTCAGACGGGACCGGAGGCCTGCCACGTGCGCAGGCGGACGCAGAGTTCCACCAGATGGTCGTGGGGTGGAATTCGATCACGCCGGGTCACGGAGGGCCTTCACGCGACCTCGTCGTTTGAGCTCCCGCGATGATCGGGCTCGCCAATCGACGTTCACGTGATGCCAGAAGGGAGTCCGCTACCGACCTAGGGGCACGCAAAATCTCGGATCGACCTACAGCTTCCAGTTGGAGTTCTGCGAGCTCCGCCAGCAGGAGAAAACACCACATCGCTCATCCGGTTTTTCCGGAGGCAGGCACATCGCGCAGTGTGCTTCTCCCGCAGTGCCCGAGAAGTGCCACAGCGCGGCCCACAAACCCGACATGTGCGTCAGGCGGTTCCGCGAGGCCGTGGCGTTGGCGAGGAAGAACGGTTTCACCATCCGCCCGTCGTCGCGGATCAACACGACCTCCTAACGCACGATCTTCGAATCCCCGGCGCTCTCCACGCCGGGCAGCACATCGATCTGCAAATGCACTTCCGTGATCGGGAGTTGCGCCGATCTCTTGTCCTGCCGTCCTGCATCAGGGTGGCGAGGTGAGCGGTGGTCTGGTGGCGGACGGCGCGTTTGTCGCAGCGCGTGGCGACCGCACGGTGGCGTTTGAGCCGGTTGATGCCGCACTCCACTGCGTGACGCTGTTTGCAGGTCTCGGGTCGAAGGCGGGTGGCCGGCCGCCTTCGACCCCTTGGTCTTGCGGTGGGCGTCCTGGTGGGCCTTGGTCGGGATGGTCGCCTTGATCCCGTGGCGGCGCAGGTATTCCCCGGTTGGCTTTCGCGATGTGAGCCTTGTCCGCCAGTACACGATCCGGGCGGGTGCGGACCCGACCACCGGTCAGCCGCGGCACCTGGATGCCCTGCAGGACCGGGATGAACTGCGGGCTGCCGTGACGGTGCCTGACGGTCAGCACGATCGACAACGGCTTTTGCGCCGTTCAGTGGGGTTGCGCTCCTTGCGCCGCGCCAGCACGACCAGCGCGAAAAGCGCTCGCTCGTGGACGATGGCGTCAACCTTCCTGGCTGAAGCTCACCAAAGGAAGGCCCGGTGTCATCGTGGCGACAACGAGATCACCGTGCCCGGACGAACGCACCGCGGCATCGGCACCAGCGTGCCTGCCGGGATCGTCACGCACCCGGCCGTCGCGGCGCCATTGGTGCCAGCACGAAGGACGCGCTACCCCCGCCAGGAACGCGTTGCTCGTTCACACCCATCACCAAGGCGCAGTCGTACACCGCGCCTTGTCCAGCGAGGTTCTCCGACCTGCTCTCGTTCAACGGACACGTCCCCCGCGTACATCGCTGGTGCGTGTTGTGGTCAGGACTGTCGACATCACTGACCCATTAATCCGAACTGTCAGCGCGGAAGGACGACACCCCCAGCACAAGGATCGGCCTGCCTGCCGAGGGCAGGTCGAGGGAGTGGCCAGTTCTTGCGCATGAACGCCCCTGCAGTCCGCGGGTGCGCATCAGCCGCTCGACCCGCTTGCGGAACATCTGGATTTCCCGGCGGCGCGGCGTGACGTGCACCCGCGGGCTGCCGCATGTGCCACCGGAGATGGTGTGGATGTCTACGACCTCGGCGACCAGCTCTTCGTCCTGACGCTGCCGCGGCGAGCGGTCTGCCTGGCGTTGGACCCAGCCGCGGTAGGTGGAGGAGCGATGCCGAGGCCCGAGAGGTTGGGCTCGACCCCGAAGCGATCGCGAAGCTGCGTGACGAGCTTCACGACCATCGCCGGGCCGGGTCGATGTCCGAGGCGAAAATGCGCTCGCGGCCTTGGGCATCTCGTTGACGTGCTTGAGTTCCGCGTTCTCCCGCCGCAACCGACGCAGTTCCTCCGGCTCGCTGGTGGTGGGTCTGTCGTCGCGCTCGCCACGGCATGCCTCGTTCCGCCGGATCCAGTTGCGCAGTGCTTCGTGATGCACCCCGAGCTGCTCCGCCCGCCGACGGATCACCGGCTTCGGATCCGACTCCCGATGCAGCCGGGCCGCACGAGCACTCAGCTCGTCGGCGTACTTCTTCGGTGCCACCACGGACGACTTCCTTCAGGTCCTATCGGACCGTGCTCGGATGTCTCCGAGCTACCGGGGGAACCTCACACCTCATTGCCGCTGCGATGCCAGGCGGTCCCAGGCTCCTGACGTGGCCGACAGGGTCGTCGCCGGTCGGGACCAACGCGATGATCGGTGTCGACAGGCCGTTGTCTACATAGGACTGAATCCGATCGCGGCAGGCTTCAGGCGCGCCGTGCACGATCAGGTCGTCCACCACCTCGTCGGGAATCATCTCCAGCGCCTCGCGCCGGTCACCACGGTTCCAGGCGTCGTGCATCGGCTTGAGCGCCTCGCCGCGGCCAAGCCAGTCTTGGAACGCGGCGTAGGCGGGCACAGTCAGGTACTCCGCGACGAGTCGCCGGCCGAGCCGATGCGCCAGCGCCCTGTCCGCGGTGGGACAGACGAGGATCCGGGCGGCCAGCTCGACGCTCTGGCCGACTTCGTCACGTATTTGACGCACGTCACCGGGAGCGAGCCAGTTGGTGATCACACCATCGGCCTCCTTCGCGGCCAGTCGCAGCATTTCCGGCCTCAACGCGGCGAGCGCGATGCGGGGCGGCGGATCGACCGCGTTCTCCAAGCGGAAACCACTGACGGAGAACGTCTCGTACGTCTCGGTCACCTTCTCACCGCCCAACGCGGACCGCAGGAACAGCAGCGTGTCCCGGACCCTGCGGAGCGGGGTGGTGTACTCGGCGGCGTTCCACCGCTGCACGATCACCCGCGACGACGCGCCGATCCCCAACACGAACCGGCCGGGGGCCAGTCCCGCAAGGGTCGCCGCGTTCATCGCCAGGAGCGCCGGACCACGGGTGTACACGGATGCCACCGCGGTGCCCAGCCGCAGCTGCTCCGTCCACTGAGAGGCCAGCGCCAGAGGGGCGAAGGCGTCGGTGCCCGCCTTCTCGGATGTCCAGATGTCGGTGTACCCGAGGTCCGGTAGCTCCTCGACGATCTTCCGGTGGAGCGCGAGAGGCACCCCGGGCAAAGGAATGGTGATTCCCCACCGGCTCATAGGACCTCCTGGAGTTCCGCCGCCGGCCAGTCCGTGCACTCGTCGCCCTCAGGACTCCGCGGCGCGCTTGCTCGCCTGCGGCCGCCAGATCGGGTACAGCGACGGACCGCCTCGCAAGCTGATCGGCTCGCCCAGCCGCACCTGCCCGAGCCGCTCGTACAAAGCCAGGTTGCGCAGGCAACTGGCTTCGCCGTACACGCCCGCGTCCGCACCGTCAGCGAGGGCGAACTGAGCCTTCTTGAGCCTGGTCCCGAGCCCTTTGCCCTGCCACCCCGGGACTGTCGAGAGGAAAGTGCCGTAGAGGTGCGGCGGTACATCTCGTGGATGGTTGTCGTTGAGCAGGTTCACGAAAGCCACTGCCCGCTCAGCCTGGTCACCCAGCCGTTCCGTCAGCTGCCTGACGACGTCGGCGTGGTCCTCCTCGGTGGGCAGCACGCCCGGCGGGTAGAACAGCGAGACGGCGCTGAAGTCCTCCATCTCGAGCGCGAGGCCGCCACCAGCGAACGTCGATTCCACGATGACGGTGAAGAACTCCCGATTGGCGTCCGTGCGGCGTTCCGGGTCGGGGAAGATCCAGGAAAAGACGGGGTCGTCGTAGAAGGCTCGGGTGTAGACGTCGACCAGGGATTCGGCCTGGTCCTCGTGAACCGTGTTGATCATCGGCACGGTGCTCGGTCCTCTCGGTTCGCGACGAAGGCTCGGGGAGTCATCACTTTGCTGAAGGGGAACGGTCTGCCGCCGCGTGTTGCGCGACCTCGGCGTGGGTGGCCCACCAGACTCCGGTTCGGGCAGCGATGTGCGCCAGGAGCTCGTCGAGCACCCTGATACGTGAACGGTGCCCGATGATGTGCGGATGGAGCGCCAAGGTGAACAAGCCGCCTTCGGCGTAGGCGGCGTCGAACTCGTCCTGCCATATCCGCACCACTTCACGCGGTGCCAAGACCTGCTTTCCCAGGGCGTCATCAGGAAAGTAGGGGGCGTCGTCCCTGATCCAGGACACCGGGATCTCGGTCACCCCGGTCGCCTCACCCCGGTGCAGGAGCTCGTAGGGCTGGTCGTCGGCCATCAGGGAGGAGTCGTATTCGAGTCCGAGTTCCCTGATGATCGGCAGCGTGTGCACGGTGAAGTCCCAGTACGGCGTGCGCAGACCCACCGGCCTGACACCGGTAGCCGCCTCGAGCCCGTCCGCGCTGCGCAGAGCCAGCTCCCGTTCCTGGTCCGCGGTCAGCTCGCCGCATTTCTCGTGGATCCAGCCGTGCAGCCCGATCTCATGCCCGTCAGCTCGTACCGCGGCGAGCCCGGCGGGATCGAGCGCGGTGGAGACGACCGGGTAGAAGAACGTCGCGGGTACGGAATGCCGGCGGAGTGTCTCGAGAACTCGAGGCAGGCCGACACGCGCACCGTACTGGCCTTGCGACAGAAAGCCGGGTCCCGTCTCACCACGGGAAAGGGGAAGCGTCTCGTTGTCGACGTCGACCGAGATCGCGACGGCCACTCTCGCGTTCTGCGGCCAATTCTCCGGGGCCAGCCGGGTTCCCGCGTTCGTCTCGTCCACCATGGATCGCCAGTGCGCTTCCGACCACTCCCAAGGCGGAGAACCGGGGTTCGACATTTTACAGAACCTTTCCTGCTCAGGCAGCAAGAGCATCTACGAGCCCCAACAGACTTTCGTCCGCCGGAACGGTCATGCGCAATCCAGGGCTCGGCCGGACTGATCACTACCATTGACGCGATGAGCTGAGCAGGCGAACTACGCCTTCTCGACAGCGCCACACGGCCTCGGTTCCACGAGCAACTCCATCAAGCTTCTCGCGTTCACCCACATGCCATTTCCGAAACTTAGAAGGATGCCTCGGCCAGCGTTTTGGCCCGCACTCAGGTGCCTCACACTAGTTTGGGCGGCAATGAGCGCCAACGAGTCGTTCCAGCGTGCGGAACTCGCTTCCTGGAATTCACCCAGCTGCTTGCGCGGAATCTCCGCCGCATGCGAATGCGGGTGAAAGCATGCATCGTCACAAGCCGCACGGCGTCGCTGATCCCGCACACCAACGTACTGACGGGGCCGGAGCGGCAAGAAGACCTGTCTCCCCATGTCCGAGCCAGGGCAGCTACCCCGCCCCGTCACCTGACACATGTCTCCGGCCCTGAGCGACCAACCTGTTCTCGATGTGTTGCGCCGAGTCTGGCATCACGCACAGCGGCCCGGAATTTCTGGCAGAGTGAGCGCCGGGCACGCCGAGGGATTCGGATGGCCGCTCAAGGGATCAAGGTTTCTTGACGGTTCTGACTGATCGCACAGGTGGTTCGAAAGACGAATTCCACACCTGAATACCAGTACCGTCACGTCGCGACAGATCGAAGTCGTGAATCCCGCACACCTAGTGCGGCATGGTGCGCGAGCCGCCGGAGTTGTGGAGCCACCGCTCGCACGTCGAACCTGACGGAGGGACCGACCACTGTGATCACGACCGGCGGCGCAGTTCCGGAATCGCGCAGTGCGACAGCCAGGCTCGTCACCCCGAGCCGCCATTCGTCGATGTCCGCCGCAACGCCGCTCGCCTGCGCCGATACCAGTTCCCGCTGGAGCCGGCCCCTGTCCGTGATGGTGAGCTCCGTGTAGCGGTGAAGCTCAAGATCTTGTTCTGCCTGGGTCCACGCGTGCGCCAGGAGCAGCTTGCCCGCAGCCGTGCAGTGCAGAGGCAGCGTGTCGCCGAGGTGAGTCGCGAACCCCGCAGTCCGGCTGCCGCACACCCGCTTGACGACACGCGCGGCGCCTCCCGCACGGACGACCAGCAGAACCGGGTGCTTGACCGTTTCGTGAAGGTCGGTCAGATAAGGGAGGACGCGGTCGTAGAGCCCGGCCTCGACGTCCGCGCCGGACGCCGACAACCCCGCAACCTTGACCGTCAACTCGTAGCGCCCGGCAGCGGTCTTGACGAAACCCTCATCACACAGAAAGCCCAGCATCCGATGTGTGGTCGACTTCGGCAGACCCGCCTTCCGCGCCAGCTCGGCAACGCCGACCTCGCCCTGACAGAGACTGAAGGCCTCCAGAACGGCGAGCACCTTCGCCGCAGCGGCCTTGCCCGCCACGGTGTCTCCATCCGGCTGGCGGGTATCGCCTCCGGGCTGCGAACCCGTGCAGGACGTGCTGGTCGACAACACCGCCACCACCCCTCACCACCTCCTCGACGCGACCTGCGGAGGAGCAGTCACGACGGTATGGAATCTGGCCACGACGAACCTGCGGAACTCCGCAATCACCGGACCGCGCTCCACAGTGCGGTTTTCCGCAATCACCGCGATAGACCCAGGAGCGGCGTCACCCGAATGGGTGACCTCACCGGCGTGCAGGACAGCGAGGATCAAAACTCAATCTGCGGCGCAGCAACGATTTCTGGGAATGAATTCCACATTCTCACTCGCCTCAATTTTCGCAACGCTTTGCGGCGATCGAGCGGAGCGCGAACTTGACAAGGGCTTGCGTCACCAGGGATTTCAGCCGTGATTTTCCATCGCGCTGACGCAGAGCGCCGGTCGGCACGGAGAAGAACTCACTGCAGCCTGACCGGGTCACCGCACCGACGATCTTCACACTCAATTGAATCAGCGGGTGATCCGTCAGCCAGTCCCGATATCAGGCGCCTCGCACCTCCGGCAGCGCTCTGGCCTTCATCACCGCCCGCACCGCGGTCTTCCATCGGGCCCGGCCCCACCGGCGGCAAGCACCACAGATCGGACTGGGATCTCCCTGCAGTGCTGACACGGTGGCCGTCGTCGACGTTCCCCTGCGTCGTGCACGCCCTGACACGAGCTGGGCAGCGGCCCGCTCGCCAAAAGAGAACAAAGACGCACTCGCCACCGGCTGATCACCGACGTGCACTGACCTGCGGGGCCGACGACCACGCTGTTCCACAGGGCGGAATGACGCCTTGTTCACCACCGACGCGACAGCGATATTTCGAACACAGCACACTCTCGAAGGAGTTCTGTGAACCAGCAAAGCGCCAACCCGGTATTCCTCTTCGCCGGCCACGGCGGTTGTCTTCCGGGTGGCCTGCACGAGTTCGCGGACGACTTCGCGGGACTGCCTGCGCACTGGAGCAGATCAACGCAGCGTCCGCGGCCGTAGTCGGACCCGAGTTGGCCGAGTCGCTCACCGACCGCACAGCTCCGACGCTCCGACGCCTGGTCGAAGACGAGTTCGCCGCTCTCGCGGCCTCCAGGTGTCCTTCGCTCGAAGACGGGGTCTGGGCTGATCATCGAGCGCGATGAGGCACTGCGCGGAGCAGGTCCGCCGAACGGCGGCATGGTCGCCCTGCGCACCCCCCTGTGCTGGGCCGACGGGTCGTGCGGCCGGCGGATGTACGCGAAGTGCCGGCATGTCACCTCGTGCGCCCGGTCGCGTTCCTGGATTCACTGATGACGCTCGGAACGGCTGGTGCTGCTCCCCCTCTGAGGCCCGAACTCGCGTTTCTCGCTGTCGCAACGCAATGAGCGCTGAGGCCTGACCGGGTCGGGCGTTGGAGTTCGAAAGGACGCGGTAGATCATTCCGACAAGTGGAACGTCTAATGGACCGATCGCCATCGGCCCCGTTGAATAGCCGTAGCCATCGGCGATGACAGACTTCTCCAACGCCGAATCTCGCTTCTGGCCTTGCTGACGATATTGACGATCGATCTTCTCTTCACAATGCACCTCTGGAGGTCAAGGTATGACGCGCGTGGTCATGGCAGCGATTCCCTTTCCGGGGCACGTGAACCCGCTGCGCCCCATCGCTGCGCACCTGGTGGCCAAGGGGTATGACGTCACCTTCGTCACCGGTACCAATCTGCGCGACGCGGTCCTCAGCACGGGTGCCACCTTCCATCCGCTCAAGGGGCACGCCGACTACGACGGCCCGAACGTGTACCAGTCCTTCCCGCAGCTCACCTCGGCCGCACCCGGGGTCGATCAGATCGCCGTCTACCTCACCGAGGTACTGGCCAAGCCCATGCGGGAGCAGCACGAGGCCATCCAGGAAGTCCTGGCGCAACAACCGGACACGCCCACGGTCGTGCTGCACGAGATGTACTTCAACGGGCTGTGGCCCATCCAGCTGGGCGCGCCGGGCATCCGGCCCGCGCAGGTGATCGGTCTCGGTGTCACGGTACTTCCGCTGTACAGCGTGGACACGGCGCCTTTCGGCATGGGTCTGCTGCCCGACGCATCACCAAGCGGACGGGAGCGCAACGCTCGGCTCAACGCGGAGGTGCGCGCGGCGTTCTCCTCCGCGCAACGCCTCGCCGAGCAACTGGTCCGCGACTGCGGTGGCACCGGCACACTGCCCTCCTACTTCGACGCCCAGGTCGTGGTAGCCGACGAATGCCTGCACCTGTCCATCCCCTCCATGGAGTACCCGCGCAGCGACCTTCCGGATTCGGTTCGGTTCGTGGGCGTGCCTTGGGAGGAGGACCACCAGGACGTGCCACTGCCGCATTGGTGGGATGACGTGCTCAACGCCGAAAAGGTGGTTCTCGTTTCGCAGGGCACGGTCAGCAATGACGACTACTCGGAGCTGATGCTGCCCACGATCGAGGCTCTGGCCGGCCAGGACTGTCTCGTGATCGCCACCACCGGCGGCCGTCCGGTGAGCGACCTCGGTGATCTCCCGGACAACGTGCGCGCCGCCGAGTACATCCCGTACACGCAGCTGCTCCCGCATGTCGACGTGTTCGTCAGCAACGGCGGATTCGGCGGGATGCAGATGGCTCTCAGCCGTGGTGTGCCACTCGTTCTGGCGGGCGAGACTGAAGAGAAGAAGGATTCCACCGCGCACGCCGCGTGGACCGGCGCGGCCATCAACCTCGCGACGGGCAGGCCGCGCGCCTCTGACATCGGTGGCGCGGTACGCGAGGTGCTGCGCGATGACGCCTACCGCGCCGCCGCGCGACGGCTGCAAGCCGAGTACGCGGAGTACGACGCGCTTCGCATCATCACCGGCATCGTCGAAACGACTGGTGACACACCGGCGTCGCAAGGAACCCGCGCGATCGGCGACCTTCTTCACTCCTGAAGTGCGGACTCGGGAAACTCCTCGCAGAACTGGCGCGACAGGTGAAAACTGCCTCGAGGAACACAAAGCCGAGGTGAAGCACCCCAACCGTCCGCACGACCGGGAACCGGACCGAGGCACCCGACGGGCCGGACGATCTGGCCGCTCGATGACTCAGCGTGCTCGGCGGCCGAGTTCGCCGAGCACAGCGACCTTCCCGCAACTCAGATGAAGCACCTCTCCCAACTCTCGGCAGAACGGCATGTGAAGATGCACATTTCGCGCACCAGCGAGCGTCAGCGGCGGGACTTGCTAGCGGAATTGCTTTCTGACGACAAAGAGCTGATCGCGGCATTGGAGACGACGCTCACAGGAAGCGACGTGGTGGGCAATGTCGAGAACTTCGTCGGTGCCGTACCCGTACCTCTCGGGCTTTGCGGCCCCGTCCTGGTCAACGGACAACACGCCGTGGGCGAGTTCGTGGTTCCCATGGCAACGCTCGAGGGCACCTTGGTGGCCTCTTACAGCCGCGGCGCGAAAATGCTCAAAGCGTCGGGTGGCTGCGAAGTCGTCGTGACGGCCGACCGCTTCCTGCGGGGCATCCACTACCGAGTGGAGACCCTCCGCGAAGCGCAAGACCTGGTGACGTGGTGTCGAGCCCGGGAGCAGGTGCTCCTCGCCCTGGCGGAGAGCACCAGCGGTCATCTGCGTGCGCAGCGGTTCAGCTACGAACACGTCGGCTGCACCGTGCTGGTTTCAGTCGAATTCACCACCGGTGACGCAATGGGCAGCAACATGGCAAGCAAAGGGATAGCCGCGGTGTCGGAGCACATCGTTCAACACAGCGGCATCGAACTGGAAGAGTTCCTGCCGTACCCGGAGGACAAGAAACCCATTCCGGCACGCCTGAAAGGCAAGGCGGTGACGGCCCGGGCAGTTCTCTCGGCAGACGTCGTGGCGTCTCAGGGGCGAACGGATGTGCTGCGACTGGATCGATACATCCAGGCTTACCGGAGCACGCTGGCACTGCACGGCAGCTCGTCGCTCAACATCCACGTCGTCAACGGCATGGCAAGCCTGTTCCAGGCGTTCGGGCAGGACATGGCCTACCTGGGTGAGTGCGCGAAAGGAATCGTGGACTCCCGCGTGACAAGCAGTGGCGACTTGGAGATCTCCCTGACGCTGCCCACGCTCATCGTGGGAACGGTCGGTGGCGGAACGGGTCTGCCGGCCTTTCAGGCGACGCTGGGCATGGTCGGCTGCGTCGGCACCGGCAAGGTGGTCAAACTCGCCGAGATCATCGCTGCGGTGTTGCTGTCCGGCGAAGTCGGTTGCGCGGTCGCCCAATGCGCGAGCGAGTTCGTCTCCGCGCACGAGTCCCTTGGGCGCAACAATCCGGACGAGTTGAACTGAGCTTTCTCGCTCATTTCGTGCGTGCCCGGGACCACTGGTGACTGAGCACGGCTGATCGGTGGGTGGCTGTCGAGTGCGGTGTGACCGCGTTCCGCGTTGTAGTGATCAAGCCACTGCAGCGGTGCGGGTGCCGTTGTCGAAGCAGATCTCGCGGTAGACCCCTCGCTGTTCAAGCGCTCCACTTCGCCGTTCTGTCAGAGGGCGGATGTGGCTTGGTGGTCTTGTGGCGGGCGCCGACCACCGCACCGGCAGCGGCGAAGCACAGGAGATCGGGTAGTTCTCGGTCAGGACAGGTGAACGCGCGGAACGCCCTGCTCGGCGAACCAGGCGGCTGTGCGGAGCGGGAAACCCGCGCAGGTGCGGCCACGTTCGTCGGCGAGGATCTCGGGCCTAGGCCAGCCCGGAGTGGTCGTTGACCGCGGCGTGCCGTGCCGGTACCGGTGAGACCGTGCGGGCGGGTACGCCGGTGCGGGCAGGGCCACAGCGCGGCTGTGTTCGCGCCGCCACGACCCGTTCGTCCAGTTCGGCGGATGTGTGGAACGGCATGCGGTGCGGCCGGCTCGATCGATCGGCCAAGCCCGCTGGGCCCTCCTCACGGAGTCGGCGCACCCAGCGATGCGCGCCCTGCCGTGAGACACCGAGTTCGCCGGCCCAGTGCGCACCCGGTCTGGCAGCGGCGATCCGTGACACCAGGACCAGGCGTTCGTGGACGGTCAGGCGGGCGTTGGTGTGTTCCAACGAGGCCTCCGGGTGCGGTGGTGACCGACTTCGCAGTCACCACCGCACCCGGAGGCCTCACCCATGATCACGGCCACACACCGTCACCAACGTGTCAGCCCCGCGCCCGGCCTCCTCATCGGCGTGGCACGACTTCGAACTGGCCCATCATCGAGTGGGTCGCGTGGTCGAGGAAATGGCAGTGGAACGGATAACGACCGAGGTGGGAGTCGAACGTGGCCTGGATGCGGACGACGTCTCCGGGGAACAGGCGGACGGTGTCCTTCGGGTACGAGTCGTAGGCGGGCTCGGGCTTGCCGTTCCGGTCGAGGACTCTGAACTGCACGAGATGCAGGTGCACCGAGTGCTGGATGCCGAGAGCGGCGTCGTCGTTCACGATCTCCCAGATCTCGGTCGAGCCGTGCTCGATCGTCGCGTCCACGCGATCCGGGTCGAATCCCTTGTCGTTGATGACGAACTGGCCCTTCGCGAGATCGAGCCGCAGGACGAATCGCCGGGTCTTCGTGGCCCGTCCTCGCAGCGGGTTGTTCGCCGGCCATCCCGGAATCTCTCCCCGCACCAGCGGAATCCGTGTACGGGACCAGCTGGGGATGGCGATCTCCGGCTTGGACCACGAACCCTTGCCGCCGACCCGGAACTGCAGGATGTCCCGCTTGTTCTCGGAGAGGGCCGCCACGTTCTGCAGCGCGATGGCGGTGCCCGGCGGAACCGACCGGAAGTCCACCAGGACCTCGGCACGCTCCGCCGGCCAGACGTCGATCTCCTGCCGTACGGCGGGCACGCGCAGGAAGCCGCCGTCGGACGCGATCTGCAGGAAAGGCGCTCCGGTGGAGAGCCGGAACTTGAACATCTCCAGGTTCGAGCCGTTGATCAACCTGAGGCGGTACAGCTTCCGCTTGACCTCGAAGTAGGGCTGTGGCCGCCCGTTGACGAGAACCGTCGGCCGGTTCATGAAGTCGTCAGGTACGAAGACGAGCTGGCCCTTGCTGTCGAACTTCGCGTCCCTGAGCATCAGGGGGACGTCGTATTCGCCACTGGGCAACGGAAGTACCGCGTCCACGGGATCCGACAGCAGATACGCGCCGGAAAGGCCGCGGTAGACCCGTTCGCCTTCGAGATGATGCGTGTGGTCGTGGTACCAGAGCGTGGCGGCCCGCTGGTCGTTCGGATACCGGTACACCCTGGACTGGCCGGGTGCGATCGGGTCCATCGGATGCCCGTCACTCGACGCCGGGACGTCAGCGCCGTGCAGGTGCACCGTGGCAGGGCCGGGCAAGCCGTTGAACTGCCTGATCACCACGGCGCGACCACGCTGGGCGCGGATAGTGGGGCCGGGAAAACCCCCGTTGAAGGTCAGTGTCCTGGTCCGGATGCCGGGGAGGACCTCCAGTTCGGTCTCCGCGATCCGCATGTCGTAGAAATCGGTGTCCGCCGTGCTTCGCGTGGGCTTCAGCACCGGGGGGATCGACAACGGCAGCGAGAACGGCTGCACCTCCGGCGGGTCGTCAGAGAACGCGGACGCCAACTGTTTCGTCGGAAAGATCAGGGCCGCGCCGACGACGGAACCGAGTTTGATCGCATCTCTTCTGTTCAGCACGTCGATCACCTTCGGGGAATCGGGAGGCGAGCCGCAGGTGCAGGACGACCGCGGCCAGCAGGGAGAGTACGAACGAGTACTGCAACACGGTGATCGCCGCGGACATCGTGTTACCCCGCGAAATCGCGTTGCCGACGGTGAGCGCCGCCAGGGGGATCGTCACCGAGGCGCTGAGGACGGCCGACGTCGCCGCGAAGACCAGCACAGCGGTGATGCGCCCCGCCGTCGCCCACCGCCGGGTAGCGACCATGGCGAGCAGCACGCTCGCCATGGTCGCGTGCGCGGCGAGCATTGTGATGCCGGCGAAGTTGGGGACGGCGCACGCCACGATCGCAGGGGGCGGGGTGAGCGTCCCATCCGCTCCGGCGTGGTGTCCGGCATCGGCCGGAAGGAGAGACAGCGACCGCGGTCTCACGTCCAAATAGGACGACCAGTCCCGGATCTGCCATGCCATGACCGCCGCGAGGGCGATCGCGAGCAGGACCAGTGGGGTCGTGGGCCAGGAACCGCCCTGCGACGACGGGGACGCGGGCCGGACTGCGAGCTTTTCTTGCACAGAGCCACCTTCCCGCCCGCGTCCTCCGGATCAGTACATCGTGTTCGGGTTGGCCGAAGTCGGCGGAGTGGGCTCGATGACCACCCAGTGTTCCAGCAGTTTTCCGTCTCGGACGCGGTACAGGTCGGCGCCGACGCCGTTGTCCATGTCGAAGAGGTTCTCCAGGTGGACGAAGACCGCGACCAGGTCGCCCTCGGCGACGACGGTCTTCACGTTCGCGCGGTAGTCCGGCCGCGCGGCGAACGCGTCGTGGATGAACTGCTGCAGCGCTCCGGACCCGTTCGGGACGTTCGGGAAGTGCTGGTAGTAGGGGTTGTCCCCGATGTAGCGGTCCAGCGCCTGGAGGCGGAGCTCGTCATCGGGCTGGTTGACGATCTCGGCGAAGGCGGCTCGGGCGACGTGTTCGCTTTCGGCGTCCGTGGCGAACGGCAGCGACTTGGAGATCCTGGGCGAGCTGAGCGTGGAGAACATGTCGTTGCCCGTGCCCGGTGGCCGGACGGCCTCGTTGACTTCCCAGTGCTCGGCGATCTTGCCCTTGTCGAGGCGGAAGAGGTTGATCTTGGCGACACCCGCGTCGCCGGCCTTTCCGACGAAGTGGCTGTGTGTCACGACCAGGTCGTTCTGGGCGATGGTCCGCTTCACGGTGTAGCGGAGGTCCGGATTCTGGTTGCGCAGGCCCGCGTGGTACGCGCGGAACGCGGCCCGGCCGTCGGCGATCGCGGGGTAGTGCTGGATGAGGTCGGGGCGCACCACCTTGTCGAGGTGTCCGAGGTCCCCGCGGTTCAGCGCGGTGTAGAAGCCGAGGACGATCGCCCTGTTCACCCTTTCCTTCGGGGAGGCGATCGACTCGAACGCGCCCTGCTGGTGGGCCGGTGCGGCGGTGACGGCCGGGCTGACGGCGGCGATCACCGTGACGGAGAGGATGATCGGCACGACCACACGTGAGCGGGTTCGGGATCGGTAAGTCCTTTTTGGCATCTGACTCCTCGATTTCTGCGATTGTCGAAAATGTGGCTGTGCTTGACAGACGGCAGCTCTCGGCGTGCTAGGCCCTATCCCGCAGGTCCATTCGACTGTCGCGGGCGCGGCTTGCGGGACACGCCCTACAGCCGCACGAGCACCTTGGTGGCCGTGCGCGCGGCCATCTCCTCGTAGCCGGACACGATGCCGTCCAGGGTCACCGTCCTGTCGAAGATCGAACCGGGATCGAGCGTGCCGGCCAGTACCCGTTCGACGAGTTCGGGAAGGTAGGCGCGGACCGGCGTGAGCCCGCCGGTGAGGGTGATGCCGCGGAGGAAGACCGGGGTCACGTCGCCGAGCGGCGGGCTGCCCATGACGCAAACGGTGCCGCCGGCCCGGCACAGCGCGAAAGCCGTGTTCTGCGTCTGGGGACCGCCACCGCACTCCACCACCACGTCGGCGCCGAGCCCCTGCGTGGCGGCGTGAACGAAATCGATGGACTCGGCGACGCCTTCGGGTCCTCGGGCACGGAAGGTGTCGGTCGCACCGAAGTCACGGCCTTTGCTCAACCGCGTTTCGTGCCTGCCCACGAGGATGATCCGTCCGGCGCCCGCTTCCCGGGCCGCGAGCACGGTGCAGATTCCGATCGGCCCGTCACCGAGGACGGCGACCGACGAGCCCGGCTCGACCCCGCCCGTCCGGACGGCGTGGAAGCCGGTCGCCATCGTGTCGGTGAGGGCGAGGAGCGAGGACAGCCGCTCGTCGTTCTGGTCCACCGGCACCGCCACCAGGTTGGCGTCGGCGAAGGGTACGCGGACCGCTTCAGCCTGTGCGCCGTCACCGTCCACACCGAACATACCGCCCGCGGCGCAGGCATTGTGCACACCGGCCTGACACGCGGAGCAGGTTCCGTCGGCGAAGTTGAACGGCGCGACGACCATCGTCCCGCGGCGGAGCGTGGAGACCTCGTTGCCGATGTCTTCGACCACGCCGACGAATTCGTGACCGCAGCGAGGGCCGGTGACCGGACCGGGAAGTCCGTTGTAGCCGTGCAGATCCGTGCCGCAGATCCCGGCGACGACAACGCGGACGATCGCGTCACCGGGCGCTTGCAGCACCGCGTCGGGAACCGTTTCCACGGTCAACTCGTGCTTTCCGTGCAAGATTGCGGCCTTCATGAGGACACCTCTCGTTGGCCCGATCTGATCGAATCCGGTCGGACGGACGCGGAAAGCCGGACTCGCGGCAGCACGTCCTCCGTCCGGACGCACCGGCCGGTCGAGTGGTCCGCTGCGCCCGTGACGATGCTGACCAGCGCGGCCGCCGAGTCCTCGGCGGCCGTGAGACGTCCGGACTGCCGGGCCTTCACCGTCCACGCCAGGATGTCGTCTTCCCAGCGGTTGCCCGTCCGGCCGCGGTCCAGGTGGGACCGGGTCATCCCGGTGTCGACCAGGCCCGGGTCGAACGCCACCGCCACCCGCGCGGAGCCGGCCAGTTCGCCGGCCAGACTCGCGGTCACCGAGATCAACCCCGCCTTGGTGGCCGCGTAGGCGCTGGCGTGCGGCCAGCCGACCGTGCCCGCCCGGCTCACCACGTTCACCACGCGCCCGGTGAGTGCGGGCAGCACCGCCCGCGTCACCCGCACCGATCCGAAGAGCCCGACTTCGAAGGCCCGCCGCCACTCCGCCTCGTTCACAGTCCACAATGGACCTATCGGACCGGGAACACCCGCGTTGTTCACCAGCACGTCGAGGCCACCCAACTCGGCCACGACCTGGTCGACTCCGCGAGTCACCGAATCGTCGTCCGTCACGTCGAGGCGCACCCAGGTCGCGGTTCCACCGGCTCGCCGGATTCCGTCGACGGTCTCCACCAGGGCGTTCCGGTCGCGGCCGGCGACGGCGACGGACAGCCCGGCGGCGGCCAGCGCCTCCGCGAACGACCGTCCCAGCCCGCGGCCGCCGCCGGTGACCAGTACCCGCAGCGCCGGGGGCCGTACCCGCTTGCCGGTCGAGGAGCGCGGGATCGCCCGCACCCGCTCGATGGCCCGCACCCGTTTGTGCGGTGCGACGCGGTCAGCGACGTAGGCGGTGATCTCCGCGAGGGGGACCGGCTCGGCCAGCACGACATAAGCCTTCGGGATTTCCCCGGCGACCGGGTCGGGCACGCCCGCGACGCAGGCCTCGGCCACCGCGGGGTGGCCGGTGATCACCTCCTCCAGCTCGACCGGCGAAACCTGGTGTCCCTTGTACTTGATCAGCGTCTTCGCCCGGCCGGTGATCCGCAGGAAGCCGTGCGCGTCCCGGCTCACCAGGTCGCCGGTGCGCAGCCAGCCGTCCGCGTCCGCCGACGCGCGGGCGATCTGCGGTCCGCGCAGCCACAACTCGCCCGACTCCGCCTCGTCGCCGCCGGTGAACCGCACCTCCGTGCCCGGGACGAGCACGCCGGTGGAGCCGGGCGGGACCTCGACGCCGTCCGGGCTGAAGCTCACGCACCCCGCCTCGGTCATCCCGAAGCCTTGCACCACCGGGACACCGAGGACCGCGGCGCAGCGGTCGGCGTCCACCGAGGGCAGCGGCGCACCACCGGAGACGACCAGCCGCAGCGACGGCAGCGGCTCCCCGGCCGCGCCGAGCTCGGTCACCACGCTCGGCACCAGGTACGCCAGTGACACGCCGTACTCGGTGACGTCGCGGGTGAAGTCCGCGGCCGAGAACGGGGTCGCGCCGATGACCAGGGTGGCGCCCGCCCGCAGCGCCGGGTTCATCGCCATCTGCATTCCGTAGATGTGCCGCAGCGGCGGCACCGACAGGACGACGTCGTCGCCACGCACCCGGTGCAGGTGGGCGATCTGCCCGAGGTTGGCGGTCAGGTTGCGGTGCGACACCGGCACGAGCTTCGGCGCGCCCTGCGTGCCGCTGGAGCTCATCAGCACCGCCGTCCGGTCACCCCCGCGCGGAGACAGCGGCCGCGGTGGAGTGGCGACCGCCTCGTCCCACGACGTGCCGCTCGGTGTACGGGGGCCGACGCAGACGGTCGGCAGCGCAACCTCCGGCGGTCCGAGGGTCGTTTCCGCGATCAGAGCCTTCCCACCGACTCCGTCGATCGCGGTGCGCCACCGCTCGGCGGTGTCGCGCGGGTCGAGCGCGAGCACCACCGCACCGGCCGCGAGGATTCCGTGGTACGCGACCACGAACTCGGCGCTGTTCTCGGCCAGCACCACCACGGTGTCGTCATCGCCGACCCCCGACCGGCGCAACCAGGCCGCGAGCCCGGCGACGGCCGCGCGCAGCCGTCCGTACGTCCATTCGACACGCCCGCCCCGCGAGCGGTCCACCACCGCGACCCGGTCATCGTCCGCGGCGCCCGGCCGCAGGACGTAGTCACCGAGGTGCGCGTCGGCGGGTACCTCCCAGGCCACTGTCACGGGCACACCGGCACTTCGACGGCTTCCCGACCGGCCATCGCCGCGAAGCCCGCACCGACGTCGCCGAGCAGCACGGTGCGCTCGAACAGCGGCGACGGGTCGATCAGCTGCGCAGCCCTCACCGCTCCCCCAGGCCTTTCTTGCGGGCCAGGCTGAGCCCGTCCGCGACCGTCAGCAACACCGACTCGACGCGGTCGTCGTTGCGCACGTGTTCGTTGAACTCGCGGATGGCTCGGGCGTTGCCTTCCGCGTCGGGTGAGGCCGCCTCGCCGGCGTAGAGCACGTTGTCGGCCACGATCAAGCCGTTGGGGCGCAGCCGGGGCACGAGTTCTTCCCAGTAGGTGAGGTAGCCGACCTTGTCGGCGTCGAGGAAGGCCAGGTCGATGAACGGCTCCTCGGGAAGGCCGCGAAGGGTTTCGGCGGCGGGCCCGAGCAGTGGTTCCACCCGCTCGGCAACACCGGCGCGAGTCCAGGCGGCGGTGGCGATACCGGCCCAGCGATCGGTCACGTCACAGGTGATCACCCGACCGGCCGGACCCACGCCCTCGGCCAGCGCCAGCGTCGAGTACCCGGTGAACGTTCCCACTTCGACCGCGACGCGGGCGCCGGTCAGCCGGGCCAGCAACGTGAGCAGCGCACCCTGTTCCGGAGGCACCTGCATTTCGGCCACCTGGCCGAGGGCGATCGTGGCGTCGATCAGTTCTCGCTGGACCTCGGTGAACGGTGGGAGCTGACTCCGGACGTAGTCGAGAACCTGCGGGGTGAGCAGCACCGCCTTGTCGGGCTGTTCCGCTGTTGTCGTCATGCGTTGGCTCCGTCCGCGAGAGCCGCCTCGGCGATCGGGACGAGGCGGGCGATGTGCATCGACAGGTCGGTCTGGAAGTGGTTCACCGCGTCGCGGTCGTAGGTCGCGCGCACCGGCCGCGCCGCGAGGTCCGCCAGCAGCACCGCCACCCGCGCCCGAAGGGCCGCGGCGAAGACGTGCGCGCAGACCGGGGCCCGGTCGACGAGGAAGAAGTCGTCGAGCAGCGCCTGCTCGTCCTCGGTGGGCGCCAGTTGGACGTCCCGCCCGGCGTCGCGCAGGAGCGACCCGCCGACCGGCACGAGCCGGGCGGCCACCGTCATGTGCACGAGGCGGTTGAACTTCACCGCCGCCTTCAGCGCCGACCTGGGGGCCGGCCGCGCTTCGGCGAGCAGCGCGGCGGCGTGGCGGTGGTCGCGCGCCCACGTCCCGCTCATCGCCGGGTGCCGCGCCGCCATTCGGGGCCGGATGACCGAGCGGTAGACCTCGGGGCTGCAGCTACCCGAGTAGAGCAGCAACGCCGAGTAGGTGTCGTGCAGGACCGCGGCCTCGTCGAGGTCGCCGCGGCCGAGCGCGGCCGAAAGCAGCCGCCACACGCAGAAGGCGCCGTGGTGCCCCAGCAACCAGCGGTACCAGGCGATCTCGGTCTCGCTGTCGAGCGGCGGCGGGCCGACGGGTTCGTCGATGTCACCGGCGTGCCACGCACATGGGTCGAACGGGTTTTGCGGCAACGGAACGGTGAGTCGGGGCAGCGGCGAGACGCTCACGACACCACCTCCGCGACGTACTCGTCCAGCACATCGGCAGCCACGCGGATGTCCTCGTCGAGCGGGCGGTCGTGGGTGATCGGCGCAACCCGCTCGGCCAGCGCCGCGACCAGGGACGCGCAGTGCGGCGCGGTTGGTTCGCGATCGCCGATGTGGGCGGCCTGGCGCACCGCGACGCCAAGGCAGCCGTGCAGCAGCCGCAGGAGACGAGCCTGCTCGTAGGCGGTCAGCGCGGCTTGAGTGCCGAACGGGACGACGTCCTGGTTGTGCAGGTTGGTGGGTATGCTCTGCATCGCCGCGGGCATGCACGCCCGGCGCATCGCCACGACGACCGACGTCGCCAGCACCTGCAAGCCCTGGATCGCGTGCTGCTTGCCCGGCTCGGCCGCGAGCATCGGGGGCCGCCCGCCGTTGCGGCCGGGGTCCACCAGCAGGTCGACCTGCCGCTCGGCGAGGTTGCCGACCTGGGTCATCGCCGAGGACAGCAGGTCGGCGGCAAAGGCGGCGGGCTGGCCGAAGAAGTTCCCGCCGTGCGCGACGAGGTCTTCGTCCGGGAAGAACAGGGGGTTGTCGCTGACCCCGCGAAGGTCGCCGGCGACGGTCCGGGCCGACCACCCGGCCGCCGACCGGGCGGCGCCGAGCAGCTGCGGCGTGCACCGGATGCTGTAGGGCTCCTGCAGTGGCCGCCCCGCCACCGGCGTGGTTCCTTCGAGCCACCACGACAGCTCACGGCCGGCCGCTTCGGCCTCGGGGTGACCGAACGCCTCGAGCAGGGACGGCGCCAGGAACGCGGGCGCCGCACCGAGAAGGTCGGCCAGTGCCGCCGTCAGCGCGACCGCGACTTTCAGGGAGCGTTGTGCCGAAAGCACGGCGAGACCGGCGGCCGCCGTCGTCACCGACGTACCGTTGACCAGCGCCAGCGCGTCCCGGCCGTCCAGCTCGAGCGGGGTCAGGCCCGCCGCGCGCAGGGCGTCGGTGGCGGGCATCCGGTCGCCGTCGAAGTAGGCGTACCCGTGTCCGCGCAGGCTCTGGACGGCGTGCGCCAGGGGAACCAGGTCCCCGCTGGCTCCGACCGAGCCCCAGGTCGGGATGGCGGGAGCGAAGCCGGTGGCGAGCATCCGGCCCAGCGCGTCCACTGTGGACAGAGACGCGCCGGACAAGCCCCGGGCCAGGGACCGCGCGCGCACGAGCACCGACGCGCGGGCGACGGGGATCGGCAGGTCGGGCCCCTGACCGACGGTGAGGTGCTGCAGCACGTTGTCGCACTGCGCGGTGCTGCTTTCCCGGCCGTCGAAGACGACTAGGGGGCCGAACCCCGTGGTGGCGCCGTACACCGGGCGTTCACTCCGTGCCAGCGTCGCCTCGACGAAGCCCCGTCCGCGCTCGATGTCCGCGACGACGCTTGCGGACAACGAGATCCGGATCGGCCGGGCTGCGACCTCCAAGTGGGTCAACTCCACGGGAGCCGAAAGATCGAGGGTGGTGGTCGTGGAATCGATCGGGCTCATCGTGTCATCGCCCCTAATTCGGCCGAAGTGGATGTGAAGCTCGTCATCAGCCAGGTCAGCGGTCCGTCCGAAGTGGCCGCGCTGTTCACCGGAGTTCGGACTGCCGGCAGCGAGCCGACGGACAGCCGTCCGGCCGGCGTCCTTTCCCTTGGAACGCAACCTCGACCTGTCCGCGTAACAGTTTTCGCCGCAAGTATGTAGCGGTGAAACCGTCGCACAACCGAGCGTTCCCCCTGTCGGAACGATGACGCCGACCGCCACCCGATCGGCTCAAGGCACGGACGAACGGCGTCCACCCCACGACCGCAAGCTTTCAACGCGAACTCGCTGTCCACAAGCGACTGTCAGGGCCAGCGGGACGAGCCTGGGAACGGTGGTTTTTGGCGTGACTGCAGATGTGCGCAGCGCTAGGCCGTGTCCACAGGTCGGTTGATCTCCGCGATCCCGGCGCGGTCGACCGCACGCCGGTCCGGCGTGGCGGGCAGCTACCTGGTGCTGGACGTGCTCGGTCCCCTGCCGCCGACCGCTCGGTCGAGGCCTCTGTCACTTGTGGACTTGTGGTTGCCCGCTGGCGTGTGCGGCAGGCGGGAACTCAGACGCCACAGGTGTCCCGAGAGCTGGAACGCCTTCAAGCGCGGGGCCGTCCCGGTGAGTGGAACGACGCGGGCACCGCACCCGTTCGCTGCTTGAATTCCTGGCGCACAGGGCGACGCGGGTCCGTCCACACCCCAGCCATCGCCCGGGACGACGACTTCGACCAGCGCGTGAGCCGCGGGTCCAGTTCGTGCAGGCCACGCTGCCGGGGGTAAGCAGGTCTACGGCGCGACGACGGGGTTGGGCCCGCTGGTCACCTTCGACGGCAGCGAGGAGCAGAGCGACAACGCCCTGCAGCACCTCACCGCCGGGCAGGGGCGTGAGCTGCCGCCCGAGGTCGTGCGCGCGACGATGCTCGTGCGCACCTGGTCGCTGGCGCGGCGTCTCCGGCATCTCACCGTCAGCGCTCGACGCGCTCTAGACCTGCACGGCAACGGCCGCGCACTGGCCGGTGACACGAGGACGGACGCCGCCGGCGCGCTGGTCGCGGCCGGGCTCGCCGTGGCGTCACTGCGGCGGTTTCACCAGATCGGGGTGCTGCTCACCGCGGCGCTGGCCGACCTGCCGGGTGCCGAACCGGCCTTCCTGGTCCCCCAAATGCTCAACGCGTACGGCCACCCCGAGGCCGCAGCCGTCGGCGCCACACTGCGAGCGCACCCGGAGGGGACGAGGCCGACCGGCGACCGGCTCCCAGGTGGCTCTGGCGTGGGTGGCGGGACAGCCCGGCATCACCGCGCCGATCCTGGGAGTGACCAACCCACACCACCTCACCGACGCGATCGCCGCCTTCGACCTCGAGCTGAGTTCCGCGGAACAGGTCCAGCTCACCGAGCACCACACCCCACGCTTCGCCGCTGGCGTCTACCGGTCGCGCACGGAAGCGGCGCCCAAGACGCCGTCCTGAGTCCGGCACGGCGGCAAGTCTCGGACATCCTCCTGCCCCGAGGGATCCAGCAGGATCCCCCGGGGCGGTCCACATCTCGGCCACCGCCACGTCGGTGCACCACTCCAGCACGAGCGCCGCCTGAACTGGACGACGAGCAGGTTCCGCGGATTTCAGCGCTCGTGGTGCGAGTACCGGGAAACTAACGCGCCGCCATCGTGACGAGGTAGCGCGTCAGAGCCGCCGGCGTGGGGTGGGTCCAGAGGATGCCGGCGGATAGCTCGATTCCGGTGCCTTGCTGCAGCTTTCCCCGGATGGCGATGCCCATGACCGAGTCCAGGCCGATGTCCGAGAACGGTCGTTCGGGTTCGATCCGGTGCTCCGGCACACCGGTTTCAGCCGCCACCACGCTCTGGATCACGGCCATCGCCGCGTCGAACACCTCGTCCGCGGGCAGGTCGCGCAGGAGGGTGACCGACTCCGTCGTCGTTCCCCCGCCCGGCTCGCCGTTCTGGGGATCACGAACGTGTTCGAACAGCGCGCGACGTCCTCCCTGCGGCGGCGTGGTCGGCCTGACCACCAGTGCGTACCCGTCATCGGTGGTGTGCAGGCAGTTCCACACGCGCAGCGCCTCGGACGGGGTGATGTCACCGAAGCCTTGGGCCTCCATGCTTTGCAGTCCGTCGGCGGTGAGCTTGCCCATGCCGGTGTCGCGCCACACCGTCCAGGCGATCGAGGTGGTGTTCCCGCCGCGGTGCCGCCGGTGTGCGGCCAGGCCGTCCAGGAACGAGTTGGCCGCGGCGTAGGCCGTGCAGCCGGGCAGCACGACCAGCGGTGCGGTGGAGGAGAACAGCACCATCTCGTCGATGCTGCCCGGCGGGAACAGCTCGTGCAGAACCAACGCCCCGAGCACCTTGGCGTGCAACGTCTCCCGGATCGACTCCTCGTCCAGGTCGTCCACCAGGCGGCCGTGCACCGCTCCGGCCGTGTGGACCACGCCCCGGATGGGCGGCATGCGCAGGAAGTCGGGTGTCAGCATCGCTCGGGCGGCGTCGGCGTCGGTCACGTCGAGGGCGAGCGGGAGAACGTTCACCCCCTGGCTCTCGAGCTCCTCGACCACGCCGATCGCGTGCCGGGTCGCCTCGTCGTGCCCTTCGTCCCATGTGGACCGTGGAGGCAGTCCCCGCCTGCTGGTCAGGACCAGCCGGCGGGCACCCCGGGAAGAGAGGTGACGCGCCGCCTCCAGGCCGAGTGCTCCGAGACCACCGGTCACCACGTAGGTGGCGTCAGGCCGCAGGGGCACCGGCGGGGTGTGACCCCGGTCCGGGCGGGGCACGATGCGACCGGCGAGCAGCTCACCGTTCTGGATCACCAGCCAGTCCTCCGCAGGGGATTCGTTGAGGACTCGCGCCACCAGCTCGAACGCGGCGTCGTCGTCACGTCCCTCCAGTTCCAGCACGCCACCGCGCAGCTCCGGGTGTTCGGAGGCGATCACCCGTGCAGCTCCCCACAGCGGTCGATGCGTGAGACCTGAAGAAATGTTGCAGGCCAACGCTTCCCGGGTGAGGACCCACAACCTGGTCCCCAGCCGGTCAGCCTCGACCACGGCCTGGGTCACGCGGGCGAGGTCGGCCAGGTGGTGGACGGTCGCGTCGTACTCGTGTCCCGGTCCGGAGAACGGGGCCAGGTACACCACGTGATGTGGTTCGTCGCCCGCGGGCAGCGAGATGTCCTGTGCGGCTTTGACGAGGGTGCACTTCAGGCCGGCCCGCACGAGGTGCTCCGCGAGCCGTTCCGCGGTCACCGAGGGTTCGGTCGAGACCAGCGTGACCGTGGCCGCAGGTGTCTCGACGGCCCGGACTTCGAGTGGCTGCCAGGACAGCCCGTGCAGGAAGATCCTCGGGTCGGCGAGCAACGTCTGGTCCGCGTCGAGCACGCCGAACCGGAGTCCGGTGACTCTGGCAGCCGACTGCCCGTCGGCCCCTCGCAGGTCCAGGTCGATGGTGTCGGCGGTGCCGCTGCGCAGGCGTGCGACCAGGTGGGCCGAGGACGGGGCAGGACCGGTCCACTCGACCGACTCGACGGAAGCGGGCATGCGGTGGATGCCCTGCCGGGCGAGCGGTAGCGAGGACAAGGTGGTGGCGGCATCGAGGACCACCGCCCAGTGGGGTGCGCGGCCAGGCGTCGACACGGTCGCGTGCACCACGTCGTCGTCGTGCCGGAGGTGATCCACCTGCCAGTCGAAGGCCAGACCGGACACCCCGAGGGGCCGCAGCAGCTCGAGCACCCCATCAGCTCCAATGGGAAGCATCGGGAGTACCGAGTCTTCGGCCACCTCGACCGAGTCGGCGCGCAGCGTGCCGACTCCACCGTCGCGAGCGGAGGTGTGCGTGGTCCAGGTCGTCTCCTCGGACGCCTCCTCCAGGCGGGAGGAGAGCACCGCCCTGCCGTCCTGGCACACGACCTGAACGGCGCGGTTCTGCTCGGCCGGCAGAGGTGTGCGCAGGACGACGTCGCGGAGATGACGCGGCCTGTCTGCTTCGCCCGTCATCGCGTCGGCGAGCGTGCCGAACAGCACGGAGGCAGGAACGATGTCCACGCCGTGCACGGTGTGCGGAGCGTCGTACGGCCTGTTCTCAGGCGAGAGGTTCGTCTGCCACACCGCCGAGGGCGGCGTGGTGGCCGCCGTCAGCCGGGAACCGAGCAAGGTGAAGGCCCCCGGGTCGTGGCCTCCTGCGCCCCGGTCCGCCGGTGCCTCGGGAAGCCAGTACCGGTTGTGCTGCCACGCCGTGCGCGGCAACGCGACCGCTACCGAGCGGGGCCAGTGGGCCCGCCAGTCGACCCGGACTCCGGCACAGTGCAGCCTGCCCAGCTGTTCGGTCATCTCCGCGAGCACCGGCTGCTCACGACGCAACGAGTGCGCCGTGGTGACCGCCGGCACGGACAGCGATTCCGCGATCTGGGCGATGTTGTGCACGACAACGGGGTGCGGCGAGATCTCCAGGAAGTGGTGGTGTCCATCTTGGACCGCGGCTTCCACACCTGCCGCGAACCGCACCGGGCGCCTGAGGTTCTGCTGCCAGTAGCCGGCATCCCGCAGTGCGTCGGAACGCGGGTCGTCCAGAATCGTGCCGTACAGCCTCAAAGACGGTGAGCTGATCGACAGCCCGTGCACAGCGGCGCCGAGGTCGTCGAGGAGTTCGTCCATGTGGGAGCTGTGGAAGGCGACGTCGGAGGCCACCCGGCGAACCACGCGGCCCTCGGCGGCCAGCACGGTCGTGTACTCCTGCACCGCGGCCACGTCGCCGGCCAGCACGGACCACCCGCGGGCCGGTTCGATCGCCGCTGTCAGGCCGGTCTTGCCTGCGAGCCGTTCCTCCAGCTCGTCGAACGGCACGTCGAGCAGGACCATGGCACCGCGGCCCGCGACGGTCTTGATCAGGTTCGCGCGCCGGCAGGCGAACCGGGCGCCGTCTTCCGCGCTCCACACACCCGCGGTCACCGCCGCGGCGATCTCGCCCATCGAGTGACCGAGTGCCGCCACCGGCTCGACGCCCCAGGACCGCCACACCTCGGCTAGACCCAGGTGCATGGCGAACAACGTCGCCTGAACACGGTCGGTCCGGGTGCAGTCCCCCTCTTCGAGTTCGTTGATCAGCGAGTACCCGGCCTCTTCGCGGAAGATCGGGTCGAGCCGCTCGCACAGGGCCGCGAACGGCTTGCTCGAGCGGAGCAGCTCACGTCCCATGCCCGCCCACTGCGAACCGTGCCCGGAGAAGACGAACACCGGCCCCGCAGCCTGGTCGGTCGCCCGGCCGTGCACGACTCCCGGCACCTTTCCGGTCGCGGACCACGCACGGAGGCGATTGACCGCCTCACCGCGATCGGCGGCGACCACGGCGGTCCGCCACGGCAGGTGCGACCTGTGCAACGCCAGCGTGGCCGCCACCGCACTGACGTCCTGATCACCCGCCTCCAGCGCGTCCGCGAGCCTGCTCACCGTCGGAGCGAGCGCCTCCTGGGTGGCAGCGGACAGCACGAGCAGGGACGGGTCGTCGGTAACGCCCCGCTCGACTTCCGGTTGCAGCGGGTCACCTTCCGCCAGGCAGACGTGCGCGATGGTGCCCCCGTACCCGAAGCTCGACACGCCGGCCAGCTTCGGTTTGCCGGCGACCTCGGGCCAGGCCGTCGGCTCGGCCACCACCCTGATCGACTGCTCTGCCTCGACCTCCGCGTTGATGCCGTCGCGCGCTCCGACCGTGGGCGGCAGGACACCGGCACGCATGGCCAGCACCGTCTTGATGATGCCGACCACTCCGGCACCCGCCTCGAGGTGCCCCACGTTGCCCTTCACCGACCCGACGAGCAGAGGCGAGTCCGGCGCCCTGCCGGCTCCGAAGACCGCTGCGGCCGCGGCCGCCTCCGTCGGATCACCGAGGGGCGTACCGGTGCCGTGCGCTTCCAGGTAGTCCACAGAGGACGGATCGATGCCGGCCTGGGCGTAGACGGAGCGGAGCATCTCCTGCTGCGCGATGCCGTTGGGCGCCATGATCCCGTTGGTGCGACCGTCCTGCCGGACCGCACTCGCGCGAACGACAGCCAGAACGTTGTCGCCGTCGCGCCGGGCGTGGTCCAGCCTCTTGAGCACCACCACGCCCGCACCCTCACCTCGCCCGTAACCGTCGGCCGAAGCGGAGAACGGCTTGCTCCTCCCGTCGGCCGACAACGCTCCCGACGCTCCCAGCGACAGAGTTTGCGCGGGTGCGGCGATCAGGTTCACCCCGCCCGCGATCACGACGTCGCACTCGCCGGAGAGCAGTGCCTGCCGTCCGAAGTGGATCGCCGCGAGCGAGGACGAACACGCGGAGTCCAGCGCCAGGCTGGGCCCGTGCAGGTCGAGGAAGTACGAGACCCGGTTCGCGACGGCGCAGTAAGCCCCGCCGATGCTGCTCCACGGGCCGATCCGCTCGGGATCGCTCAGCAGCATCTGCCCGTACTCACCACCGCCCACGCCGATCAGCACGGCAGCGTTGCTGCCGGCGAGCGACAAAGGCGGAATTCCGGCGTGTTCGAGTGCTTCCCACACGACTTCCAGCACAAGACGCTGCTGCGGGTCCATCAGAACCGCTTCTTTGGGTGTGATGCCGAAGAACTCGGCGTCGAAGTCCGCGGCGTTCTCCAGGTAGGCGGCGCGGCTGATTGCTCGGTTCACCGCGGCGACGGCCGCGGGACCGTGTGCCGGGTACGACGACCACCGATCGTCGGGAAGGTTCCCGACCTCACTGCGTGCCGCGATCAAGCCGGCCCAGAAGTCCGCCGGTTCGCAGATGCCACCAGCCAACCTCATGCCCAAACCCACGACCGCGACGTCGTTGTCGGGGTTGCCAACGTTCAAACGCGTCATTGCTACCTCACAGTTTTCGGTCGGGCCGCCCACTTGTCACGGAATCTCCCAGCCGGATCCGGGAGCCCGGCCGCAGCGCGGATGCGGCCGGGCCATGAGGACGAACGCGGCCCCGACCACGGCGATCGGGACCGTCACGCTCAGCTGGTGTCGCCGACGTCGAACGTCTCGCAACCGGAGATGCGGATGAGGACCCGGCCGTCCGCGCTCACCGCCTCCTCGACGTTCGCGTCGTCGACGTGGATGAGCAGGATGCCGTCCGGGTTGGACTTGCTCACCGCCGCGTCACTGCCCGTCGTGAAGAACTCGACGCGGTCGATGAAGCGGGGTACCGCGACCAGGTGGACGCCGTTGCCGTCGGTGCGCAGCAACCGGGTCCGGGCCAGTGCGTCCAGCATCACCGTGGGAACCGGCGGGTTCTCCAGGAGCGCGTGGTCGGCTTCGGTCGCGGGCGGGACCAGCACCCAGCGGGAACTGGTGCCGTCCGGACCTTCCCTGCCGTCGGTGCTCGCCTGGTAGACCCCGCGCAGGACGACGGCGCTGTCATCGCGGTAGTAGGGGTCCTCCGACGGCCGGTCGGTGACGACGTTCCTGGCGAGCGGGGGAACCGGGAGGGCACCCAGCACCACGTCGCACGCGAAGTGCTGGCGGTCCGCGCGCAGCACCCGGCCACGCCGGTCCACCACGTCGCTGGTGATCCGGACGTGCACGCGGTCAGGGCCGTCCGGCCGCGCCGTCACCCGGTAGGGGTTGCCCGGCCCGGCCTTCGGCGCGACGAACGCCGAGAACCGCAGGTTCTCCAGGGTGCGGACGGGCAGGCCGGGCACCACCGCGGTCGCCGCTTCCGCCGCGATGGTGGCCAGACCGGTGCCGTGCATGGTCGGTTTGCCGTTCACCGTGTGGTCGACCAGGAAACCCGCGGTGCGTTCGCCGAGGTCCAGCAGCCACTGGGTGGTGCCGCGCGTGATGCGGTGCGGGGTGCCGAGCATCCACCGGGTGCGTTCCGGCACCGGGTGCACGAAGCCGGGGAACTGCTCGCCGAACGTCGCGCGTTCCTTCGCGTTGAGGAACGCCACCAGCGGCTGGGCCACCGCCGGCGTGCTCAGCTCGGCGGCCAGGTGCCGCACGCCCTCGGCCGGGGCGAGCGGAGCCATAATCCCCGCTCGTTCGTTGTTGCCCTGCATCAGTTCCGACCCGCCCATGCCGATCTCCGCCCAGATGGGCCAGATCAGCGTGCGCTCGTCCGCGCCGCGGACCAGCGCCGCCTGGCGGGCCGCGCCGTGGAGGAAGTCGTTGCCGGGCGCGTAGTCGGTCTCGCCGGGCAGGCCCACGAGGCCGGCCACCGAGCCGAAGTTGCACCACCGGGCGGGCTGGGCGGTGCCGAACGCGGCCTTGAGGTTGCGGTACCCGTCGACCTTGACCCCGCGGATGTGCCGCAGCCCGTCGACCGTCAGCCGGGAGATGTCGCCGCCGTTGTGCAGGCCGGCCCCGTGCACGAGCAGGTCGACCTCCGGGGTGACCTGCCGGATCGTCTCGACGGCCGAGCGGACCGCCTCGGCGTCGGTGAGGTCGCAGGTCAGGTAGTCGACCGCGTCCTCGCCGCAGAGCGCGCGCAGTTCCCGCAGGTTCCGCTGCGATTCACGGGCGTTGAGCAGGCGGTCGAACCGGGCCATGACCTCTCGCACCGAGGCACCGGGGGTGCGGGCGCGCTCGGACTTGAGGAACTCCGCCCGCAGGCCCGGGAGCTGCTCGTCGCCCGCGTACAGCAGGTCCTCCGGCACGTCCTGCAGCCGTGACGAGCCCAGCAGCCACAACCGCAACGGCGTCCGGGAGGCGAGTTCCTTGGCGCAGGCCGCCGTGATCCCCCGCGCACCGCCGGTGACCACGACCACCGAACCCGGCCGCAGCGGCGACACGTTCGAGGTCAGGTCGAGCGGAGCGGGCACCAGCTTGGTGCGCAGCCGCACACCGTCGTGGTGGATCACCGCCGGGTAGCCGCGGTAGCCGGCCAGTTCCCGGTTCAGGGTGTCCCAGTCAGCGGTCTCCGAGCTGATCACCACGGCCAGCCGCGCCCCGCGGAGGTCCCAGGCGAGGCTGCTGACGATGCCGGTGAACAGGCCGGCGGAGGAGTGCGGGACACCGCTGCGCAGCTCGTCGACGAGGTGCACGCCGAGCGAGCCACCGGCGTCGATGCGGTCGCGGCAGGACTTCGCCGCGAGGAACAGCGCTTCGTGCGCGCGGAGGGTCCCCTCCGGAACGGCCTCGCCGGGCGCCGACCCACCGGTGGAGGCGAAGAGGCGGACGTGGCTGAACCGTCCCGCGCCCGTCGCGGCGTCGGGGAACTGTGCTTCGACCGGTGCGGTCTCGTCCAGCACGTGGACGTGGGCACCGGACTCGCGCACCTGTGCGGGCACCGACTCCTCACATCCGGGCTGCACGACGACGAGCCAGTCCGGCCCGGGAGCGGTGGTCCACTCGGCGTTGGCAGCGGGTTCCTCGACATAGGTGCAGACGTAGCGCTCGTTGCGCGGCGCCGACCGGGTGGGCCGGTGTGGTGTCAGCACGATCCCGGGCGCCGAAGTGCCGGCAGCGATCACCTGGGGCTTCTCCCCCAGCCGGGCGAGCTCGCCGATGAGGTCGCACGCGCCGTTGGCGCCGAGGTAGTCCAGCGGCCGTGGGGCTCGGGCTCCGGCGTCGCCGGTGGCGACCGAGACCTGGCAGAGCACGGGCCACCCGGCGGCCGCCGCGGTGCTCTCCCGCGCCAGGGCGAACAGGAAGGCACCCTCGCCGAGAGGACCGCGACCGAGCAGGGTGCGCAGTTCGTCGGTGCTGTTGCCGTTCAGGCTGAGCACGAGCGCCAGGTCCAGCGCTCCTCCGCGGAGGTGCCGCACCGCCGTCTGGACCGCGTGCGCGGTGGCGTCCGGCCCGGCGTCGGCGAGCTGCACCGCACCGTTGAGGTTGTAGCGGTTGGCGATGCGCGAAGCGATGACGTTGCCCATCAGACCGGGCTGGGTGTCCGGGGTGGACTCGGGGGTTCCTGCCCTCACCGCGCGACCGACGGCTTGCGCGGCCTGCGTAAACTCGCCCGCGTCGAGCTCACCCGGCGCCACGGCGAGCAGGTCGTCGGCGTAGCAGCGCAGCGCCGACTGGTACCAGGACAGGGTCGGTCCGTAGTGCGCGGCGATGACGCCGGTGGTCTCCTCGCGGCCCTCCCACAGTTGCCCGTGTTCGGCCAGGAAGCGCTCGGCCACGTCCAGCGCCATCAGCTGGGTGCGGTCGATGGCGTCCGACACCGCGGCGGGCAGCCTGCTCACCTTCCACTCCGGCGCCGGGTAGGGCATCGGGAAGCCGGCGTCGTCAGCGGGTGCACGCCCCTCGCTCAGGCGCGCCGCGACGTCGGCCGAGGTCGGTGCGCCCGGCAGGTGGGCGCTCCACGCGACCAGGACGATGCGCTCGTCCTTCGCCGCCGGTCGCGAGGCGGGCACGGGCTCACCCGGACCGGGCTCGTCACGCAGCAGCAGGTGCCCGTTGGTCCCGCCGAACCCGAACCCGGAGACACCGACCAGGCGCGGTCCGGCGGGCAGCGGCGTGTCCTGCGTGGGGACGGTGACGTGCTTCGCGGTCGCCGCCGCGCCGGGTTGTGGCCGCTGCGCGGGGATCACACCGTGGCGCAGGGCGAGCAGCGCGTGGATCACCGACACCGCGCCCGCGGCCCACCCCGTGTGCCCGATCAGCGACTTGTTGCTGGTGCACAGCACCTCCCGGCCGGCCGCCGACTGGTTCAGCGCGGCGAGCTCGACCTCGTCGCCGGCCCTGGTGCCGGTACCGTGCCCGACCACCCAGATCGGCGCGCGCTCCTGCTCGTTCCCGGCGCGTGCGATCGCCAGTTCCTGCCCGCGGCGGTTGGGGGCGGCGATGGCTTTGCCCCGGCCGTCGGCCGCGGCTCCGAACCCGGCCAGCACCCCGAGCACGCGCTGGCCGGCGCGCCGAGCGTCACCCAGCCGTCGAAGCGCCACCACTGCCGCACCGTCGGAGAACAGCGTGCCGTCCGCGGAACCGTCGAACGCGTTGACCGCTCCCCGGTGGCTGAGTCCGCCGAGCTTGCTGAACAGCACGTTGAACCGCGGGGTGACCATGAAGTAGCCCCCGCACAGCGCCAGGTCGGTGCTGCCTTCCTGGAGAGCGGCCACGCCCAGGTCGATGGCGTAGAGCGACGAGGAGCACGCGGTGTCCACGATCGTCACGGGCGTGGTGTCCGGCAGCAGGCCGCGCACCGCGTTGTGGACGACCCCGTCCGGCAGGTGGTTCTCGGGGCTGCCCGCGGCCAGCCGGTAGCGCTCCCGCAGCAGGGAGCGCAGCCGTTCCGCGTCCGGGCCCGCGGGCGTAGGCCAAGCCTCGGCCAGCATGCGGGCGTACCCCTCGACCACCATCGCCTGCTCGAAGTGCTGATCGCCGTCGGAGCAGGCGCCGATGAACAGCGAGGAGCGGGACGACGGCCCGTCCGGCAACGCCTGCTCCAGGGCGTGGCGCAGCCAGGACGACGAGAGGCTGGCGTCGGGAGCGACGTCCTCGTGCCGTCCCATCCGGACGAATCCCGCGGTGCGCGCATACGTGCGGTCGCGGTCGCCCGGATCGGCGGCCCAGAAGGTGTCCAGCGGGTAGCGGTCCCCCGGTTCGCTGAACGCGGGCTCACCGGCGCGCAGCAGTTCCCAGAACTGCTCGGGCGACTCCGCGCCGGGAACGACCAGCCCCATCCCGACGACGGCGATGGCACCGTCGTCATCCGCGCTGTCAGGGGTGCGTTCGGCCGCACGATCAGCGGTGCGGGCGGGCGCAGGATCAGCGGTGTGGGCGGGCGCTCCGTGGACCGGCACACCAGAAGCGCTGGGCTCGACGACATCCGCGGACGGCCGGACGGCGTCGCCCCACGTGCCCCCGGCGCGGATCAGCGCGCCGCCCAACCGGATCCCGCCGTCGTTGACGACGTTCTCCCCCGTGATCCACGACGCGTCCGGCGAGGCGAGGAAGGCCACCAGCTTCGCGTGTTCCTCGACCGTGCCCAGCCGACCGAGCGGGGTGCCCGCGACCGTCGCCTCCAGGACCTCTTCGCTGCGGGGGAACAACTCCACCGTCTTGCTGACCAGCATTCCGGCGGAAGCCATGTTCACCCGGATGCCGTGCGGCCCGAACTCCACGGCGAGGTACTTCGTCAGCTGCTCGAGCGCTCCCTTGCACACCGCCACGCAGCTGTAGTTGTCGATGACGACACTGGTGCCGATCGAACCCAGGTTCACGATCGCGCCGCCGCGTTCCTTCATGAGAGGGAAGGCGGCACGGCAACAACGGCGCGGGCCGTGCACGTTCGTGTCGATCGCCCTTTCCCAGTCGCGATCGGTGAGCACGTGACCGGGCTCGAACACTCCGCGCGCGGCGTTGTTGACCAGCACGTCGAGCCGGCCGTGCCGACGCGCGACGTCGGCGAACATCTCCTCGACCGCGTCCTGCTTGGCCACGCTCGCCCGCAGGTGCTCCGCGGAACCGCCCTCCGCGAGGATGTCCGCCACGGTCTGCCGAGCGGCGTCGATGTCGTGGAACCAGTTCACGATCACATGGCCGCCACCTCGCGCCAGCTCTCGCGCAATGGCCCGGCCCTGCCCCTTCGAGCCTCCGGTCACCAGGCAGATCCGGTCGGTGAAAGCACCGGCACGTGGACTGTTCACACCTTCACCCGCCCAGCTCCGAGCTCGGTGAGCAGGCTGGCGATCGACTCCAGGGTGGTGTAGTCGGTGATCCGGATGTGGTCGGCCTCGGGGAGGTCGTACTTCTGGCGGGCCCGCTGGAGCAGCTCGGTCTGCCGGATGGAGTCGATGCCCAGGTCCGCCTCGAGTTCGATGTCGGCTTCGAACACTTCCTCGGGATAGCCGACAGCGGAGGCGTAAAGGGTGCGCAGCTCGTCCACCAGTCCCGGAACGTCCGCGGCCGCGGGCGGTGAAGGTTCAGCCGGGTCGGGTGCCGTCGTGGGGACGGGAACAACGGGCACCACGGTCTGCTCCACCTGCTGCATGCCCGATCGGGCATGCTCGACCGGCGACGCGTCCGTTCCGGCGCTCGCGACCGGCGATCCGTTCGCCCCGGCGCTCGCGACCGGCGACGCGTCCGACCCGGCCTCCGCGCTGGAGGACGTGGCAAATGCGCTGCGCAGTTCGTCGAGGGTCCGGCGCTGCCGCAACGGCGCCGCGGTCCGCGCCCCGGGCAGGCACGCGTTCACGAGGTCGGTCAGGGCGGCGCGGGCACCGCACTCGAGGAAGTGAGTGAACCCGTCACCCCGCACCGACACCAGGGCCGGCAAGAAGCCGACCTCTCGTTCGAGGTGACTGGTCAAGATCTCGCGGCTGTCCTGCTCGGTCTCGACGTAACGGCCCAGCACCGGCGAGTACATCGGCACCCGCGGAGCCCGTACCCGGACCTCGGCCACCTCCGCCTCGAACAACCGGTTCGCCTCCCCCAACAGCCGATTGTGGAACGGATACGGGACACGCAGGCGCGTCGCCTCGATCCCGAGCAGGCCGGCCAGCGCCGTCAACCGGTCCAGCGACTCGTGCGGGCCCGAGACCACGACCTGGTCGTACCCGTTGTGGGCCGCGACCGTCAGGCCGCGGTCAGCAAGGGAGCCGACGACGGCCCTCGCCCGCTGCCGTCCGACGTGAAGCGCGACCATTCCCCCCTCGGTGTCGCGCGAAGCGCGCAGCGCGCGGTCACGCGCGATCACGAGCCGGACCCCGTCCGCCAGGTCGAGCGCTCCCGCGGCGGTCAACGCCGCGAACTCGCCGAAGCTGTGGCCGATCACGAGGCTCGGTGTGACTCCGGCGAGCTCACGGGCCAGGTCCAGAACCGCCAGCTCGGTGGCGAAGATGGTCAGGCTCAACGCAGGGACGTCACTGGCCAGCAGCGTGTCCAAGGTCGGCGCGTCCGCGCTCTCCAGCAGCGCCGAGATCGTGGGGCCGCCGTGCCGGAGCGAGATCGCGTCCACCTGACCGACAACAGCCGGCAGGGGACGGCCGGCGCACACACGCGAAAGGCAGCCGGGCAGGTACCCACCCTGCCCTGGGAACAGGAAGACCGGCTCGGATGACGAACAAGACACGATGATGATCCTTACGGTGGAGCGGAGGAACGGGTTTCGGAGCACCGGAGATGGTCAGGGCCGGCTCCGGGCGAAGCCGGAACATCGCTTGGTCGACAGAATGTCAGTGGTGCGCGTGCCGCCACGATCACGCGTTCCGGCTGGCGGATCGAACTCATTCGCGCTGTCGGCGCCGAGCCCTCTCTTCACGAGCGGCCGGCGTCGCGTGGCGAGAACACCGACGAAGGTCCTGACGACCGAACGCACCTGGCGAAAATCAGTGATCCCGTCCATTGTTGCCAATCTGTTCCCGTCGTCTCGGACGTCCGCACGCCGCCCTTTCACCGCGCCGGTGAATTCGGTGTGCACTACCGGTGAAGCCGATTCGAACTCGATGTTCGTCGCACCGAAGAAGCTCCTCGAGCCGAGGTGGCGAACTCGTCCACACCGGCCAGGTCGATCCTGGGCCGCATCAGCACTCGCACGTCACCGACACTCTCCACCACCGCCAACCACATTTCGCCTGGCGCAACAGAATGGCGAGGACGGACCGGCCCGCAGCCTTCTACCGCACCCGCTGGACGACACCCACGAGTCATCCGCCGGCAATTCCTCGGAAGGTGCGACCACCTTCCGACTGGGACGTGAACGAGGCTAAACAGTTTCGCGCCGACTGAACTGCGGAAGTCCGCAGGCCAGTCACCGGAACCGGGACGGCGCGGCGGCCAGCAAGAGGCTGCGGGCGCTTACCAGCGACAACGACACAGCGACACCGCCACCCGGAGGTGAACGGGCAGCCCACCCACCACGAAAGAGTGATGCAGATCGCCGATCGCCGATCAAGACACTACGGTTGTCCACAGCGCAGACCCGCTCCACTGGTGGTCACACCCGCCGACCACTTCATGCCGCGACCGACCAGCCGATCAGGCTGCTGAAGCGCCTTCCGCTGTCACATCCACACCGATTAACGAGCAGCGGCCACACCCAAGACACACTTTAGGAAACAATGTTTACGGTGCGTGCCCGCGCTAATCGTGCGTGCGTGCGACCCAGTCGTATGGACCCGTGCGACTCCGTGCCCGATTTTTGCCCAGTCGGGGGCACCTCGCGGCCGCGTGTGACAAATCTCTGCGTGACTTGCACTCAGGCGCGACGTTGTCGACGGCCCGAACGGACACCCCACCCTCCTCACCTGCAGATTCAACGACGACAAGTGTTTTTGAGGGCGAGGGGTCGAGAACTTGACCGGATGGGTACCCATAACGTGGAATCAATAGGAAGCCGATATGAACCGAATTGAGACAACAACCACCCGAATGGCTTAGTTGACAACTACGGAGCGATAATGGTCGCGGACGCCTACCAACATCCGGGCAGCAGTGCCACCCTCGTGGGCCGCGGTGCGGAGTTGGAACGCATCATCGATGCTCTCGAATCGGCGAAGGGCGCGACACCCTCCACGCTCCTGGTGGAGGGCACACCCGGTATCGGCAAGACCGCCCTCTTGGACGTGGCGTGCGAGCTCGCCCACGAGCGCGGCTTCGTGGTCTGCCGTGCGAAAGCCTCGCTGATGGAGCGGGAAATGCCCTTCGCCGTCGTCCAGCAGCTCTTCGACCACCTGCGCGACGAGCTGCCCCACTGCCGGAACGGCAAAGCCACACCGCACGAGTACGACCTCATCGCGGGGCACCTCACCGCCGAGGTGGACGACTTCGACGAGCTCCAGGTCCACCGGGCGATTCGGGATCTTTACCGTCTCACGGCCGAGTTCGCACAGTGCGCACCGCTCTGTCTGGTCATCGACGACGTGCAATGGACGGACGTGCCGTCGTTGCGCTGGCTGAACTACCTCGTCCACCGCGTCGTCAAGCTCCCGATCGTGATGCTGATGACCCGCACACCCGGGATCCGGCCGACCGATTCCCTGCTGATCGCGGAGCTGGAGATCTACGCCGAGCGCATGAAGCTCGCGTTCTTCACCGCGCAGAACGTCGTGTTGCTCACCGAGCGAATGCTCGGGCGAACGCCGGATGAGAAGTTCGCCCAGGCCTTCCTCGACGCCACCGGCGGCTGCCCCACGGTGACGCGTCACATCCTGGGGGTGATGCGGGAGCGATCGATACCGCCGGACGAGAACGTCGCGAACGACCTGCTCCGCCCCGAATGCGAGAAACTCGGCCAGTCGCTGCTCGCACGGCTCAACCGCCAGTCACCCGAACTCGTCGAGCTCGCCAAGGCGATCGCGGTCGTGGAGCCGGCCGACCTGACCCTCCTGACCGCCGTCATGGACATCAGCAACGGCGAGGCCGCCGATCGAGTGCAGCAGTTGGAAGGGATGGGGGTGCTCACACCGGAGGGCGAACTGACGTTCGCGCACCGGGTGATCAAGAACACGATCGAGAGCGCGATCGGATACCGGGAGCGCGAGGAGCTGCACGCCGAGGCCGCGCGGTTCCTGCACCACACGCGGGCACCCGCTCTTCTCGTGGCACGCCATGTCCTGCGAACGCCCTCCCGGTTGGGGGCTTGGGCGGTGCAGGCCCTGCGCACCGCCGCCGACACCGTGATCGCCGAGGGCGATGCCCGCTTCGGTGCACAGCTCCTCGCCAGGGCTCTTGACGAGGAGCTCTCCGTCACGCAGAGGAAGGACCTGCTGCTGCGGCTCGGCCTGGCCGAGACCTACTTCGACCCGCGGATGGCCGTGGTGCACCTCGAGGAGGGGATGATCGGGCTGGACGATCCGGAGGAGATCCTCGCGGCCGCTTGCCAGCTCGCGGAGATCCTCTACTTCGACGGTGCGTACGACAGTGCGAGCGAGGTGCTGCACCGGACCATTACCGAGATCGGACCGAAGATCCCCGCAGCTGTCGACGTGGTGCGCCTGCTGGAACGGATCACCGTGCCGTCCCGTGACCCGAGGGCCGTGCAGGTGGACTTGCGCCGGTTCGACGAGCAGGAGTGGCGCCGCGGTGACGAGCACGGCCGAAGGCTGGCGGGGCTGATCGCCGAAGACACCAGCAACCGGGGCGTCGACCTGGCGCAGTGCCGCAAGGCCGCGCTCGCGGCGCTGTCCGGCGGTACGACCGCCATATTGCAGCACCCGCAACGGATGTTCGGAGTGCTCAACGCCCTCCTTCGCGCCGATGAGGCGGAGCTCGCGGTGCGCCACTGCGACGAGATCCTGCTCGAAGCTCATCGGCAAGGGCTGACGTTGATCGTCCTGCTCGGTCACTCGCTCCGATCGCGGGCGCACCACCACCGAGGGTCCTTCACAGAGGCGGCTGCGGACGCGGAACTCGCGTTGTCCGCGGCGCGAACCGCGAAGCTCCCCGCTGACCACTTGGGACACGTCTACGCCGTCGACGCCTGGGTTCGCGCTCAGCTGGCGCTCGGCCACCTCGACGCGACGGAGAAGGCGCTTCAGCCGTTCGGCAGGTCCAGAGAACTGCCACTGAGTTGGCACCACACCGCTCTGTTGCACGCCAGGGGCGCTTTGCGCATGGAGCTCGGTGACTGCGAGGGAGCGCTCGCCGACCAGCTCGAGTGCGGTGAGCGGTTCCTGGCCTGGGGCCGGGGCAGTCCGGCGGTGCGCCCCTGGCGGTCCTTCGCGGCGCTGGCACACTTCCGGCTCGGACAGCCAAAGCCCGCTCTCGACCTGGCGCTGCAGGAGCTGAAGCTGGCGCGGGAGTGGGGTGCGCCGACCGTGATCGGTCGTGCGCTGCTGACCGTGGGCATCGTGACCGGCGGCGCCGCCGCTGCCCCGTGGCTGAACGAGGCCGACTCGGTGCTGCGCCGGTCGTCCGCGCGGATGCTGCGCGCACAGGTACTGCTGGAACTCGCTGCCACGCGGTGGGAGAAAGGCCAACGCGAAGCCGCCCGGCAACACCTCGCGGAAGCGAAGGCACTGGGCCAGCAGTGCGGCGTCATCGTGGAACCGGGAAAGCGGCTCGCCGGCTCGACCTCTGACGGCAGACCACGCACACCGGTCCCGCACCCAGTCGAACCGACGCACGTCGTGCCACCTGCCCCTCGACTCGGCGCGCTCGCGCTGACACCGCACGAGTGCCGCGTCGCCACTTTGGTGCTCGAAGGGAACTCGAACGACGAGGTCGGGCACAAGCTGAACGTCTCGCGGCGCACCGTCGAGTTCCACCTCACGAACATCTACCGCAAGCTGGGCGTACGTCGGCGAACCCAGCTGTCCTCCGCACTGGCGGGCTTCATCCCGCGGAGGTGACGTCTCCAGGAAGCGGGCACACCGGGCACTGCGGTTCTCCCGCAGTGCCCGGAACTTGCCACAGCGCGGCCCACGAGCCCGACATGTGCGTCCACAGGCGCAATTCCCCGGCTCGGAGAGCCGACGTTCTTCCGGAACCCGGCGTGACGCATCGGAGAACACCGGTCAGGCTCCTGCAGCCTCGTCGTTGCGGTGTCGTTCACCGCGGCGAGGCCCGGCACCGCCGCGGAGTCCGCGCCGCAGGACATCCGCGATGGTCCCCAGCTGCTCACCGGGAAGAAGTGTGGGGCATGGGCAGTCCGGCTGTGCGTCCCTGGCGCTCTCACGCGGCGCTGGCCAGGCTCCGGCTCGGACAACGTCAGCCCGCGCTCGATCTGGCACTGCAGGATCTCGAACTGGCACGCGAGTGGGGCGCGCCGACCGTCATCGGCCGCGCGCTGCTGACCGTGGGCATCGTGACCGGTGGTACGGCCGCCGCTCCGTGGCTGACCGAGGCCGATTCACTGCTGAGGAAGTCGCCAGCGCGGATGCTGCACGCACAAGTGCTGCTGGAACTCGCGATCACACGATGGGAGAAGGGACAGCGCGACGCCGCACAGCGACACCTCGCAGAGGCGAGAATGCTCGGCGAGCAGTGCGGGGTCGTCGTGGAGCCGGGAGAACGACTCGCGGCCATGGCGACCGGCATCCCGCAGGTAGCCCAAGTCCCGCAGTCCTCGGAGCCGACGAAGGTCGTGCCGTCCGATCCCGGACCGACGCGCTCTCTCTGACACCACACGAGTACCGCGTGGCCGGCCTGGTAATCGAAGGGAACTCGAACGACGAGATCGCGCACAAGTTGAACGTCTCCCGCCGCACGATCGAGTTCCACCTCACGAACATCTACCGCAAGCTCGGGGTGCGCCGCCGAACCCAGCTGTCCTCCGCACTCGCGGGTTTCGTCTCGCGGACGTGACCCTGTCGGGCAGAGCACACCGCACACTGCGGTTCTCCGCAGTGCCCGGTGCCTCGTTCTGGCGCACAGTGGTTCTTGCCACCGGCCGCTCAGCATGCCGACAAGCCACGTGCCGCAGGAGGAGAACCTTTGTCCAGTGCGGAGGCCGTGCACGGTCGCCCGGTCAAGAAGGCTTTTGAGCTCATCGAGCTGTTGTCCGGGTCGGGGAGAAGGACTCTCGCAGAACTGGCGCGCGCGTCCGGTCTGCCGAAGTCCTCCCTGCACCGGATGATGGACGCGTTGACCGAGTCGGGCCTCGTCCGGCGCACGTCGGGCGGGTACGAGCTCGGCGACGGCCTGTTCGACCTGATCGACGACAGCGCGCGGGCACGGGTCGACCGCGCGCTGAAGACCACGCTGACTCCGCACATCCTCGATCTGAGGGAGATGACGGGCGGTGTCGTCAGCACTGGAATCCTGTCAGGACCGCACGTCCGGCAGATCGACGTGCAGTACGACATGCGACACCTGCACCTCGGGCAACGTGTGCCCACGATGCTTCCCGTGCACTGCACCGCGATAGGCCGCGCCCTGCGATCCCGCAACCCGGACGCCGTAGTGGTCGCGAACGGCGAGCTGTACGACGGCGTGATCTGCATCGCTGCTTCCCTGGCCGCCGACCACCGCCTCCCCCGCATGGCGATCGGTGTCTGGGGACCGGCGAAGACGCTCAACGTGGACTTCACCGTTGCCGCCCTCAAGCGCACCGTCCGCACCATGCGTTCCGCCCTGCTGCGCTGCTCTCGTTCGAGCGCATCCGTACTCGCTGATCTGGCACGGGCGAACTGATCCGCTCGCTGCATCCGCACCTCTCCGGCGGGCCGGCGAACGGCCGTTTCAGGCCGGACGACGGCGGTGTGCCGAACGGAGCATTCCCGCAGTGCCCAATCGAATGGAGCCGTGTTCGTGGATCCGCTGTCAGAGGCCCGGAACGCACCAGGTGGTCCTCTGCGCAAGGCTCTCGCGTTGATCGAGGAGCTCGCCGGCGCCGATCGTGCGATTTCGCTGTCCGACCTCGCCCGGCGTTGTGGACAGCCCAAGTCGTCTGTCCACCGCGTGCTCGGTGTGCTGGCCGACCTGAACCTCGTGACCCCCTCCGAGGGCGGCTTCGTGCTCGGTGACCACCTCTTCGACATCACCCAGCGCAGCGAGCAGGCGAGGGCCGAACGACTGCGCCGCCTCTTCAAACCCCTCCTGATCGAGTTGCAGGACCGCACCCGCGGCGTCGTCGCCCTGGGTGTCCTCAGCGGGACCCAGGTTCGCTACGTCGAGCTGCTCTACCGCCATGACCTGACCGAGTACGTGCAACGCCAGCCGCTGCTGCACCCGGCGGCGAGCACGGCCACTGGACGGGCCCTGCTCGCGTTCAGGCCCGACCTCCCCGAGCGCATCGGCGAGTTCGCGGCGACGGCAAGCGCCCGCCCGGAGCAGCTGATGCTCGACCTGCGCACCGTGCGCGAGCGAGACATGGCGATCGTGACCAAGGACGCGGCGCACGGTGGTTCCGCGATGGCCGTGCCGGTGCGCATCGGCGGCCAGATGCCCTACGTGGCGATCGGCGTCGCCTGCCCCGGACAGCTCGACCTCCCGCGTACGACCATCGCGCTGCGCAGGGTCGCCACCATGGCGGCCGCCTTGGCCACCACGCGACTCACCGGCATGACGAGTGATCGAGGAGCGAGCTGAGCACCGCGCGTCAGGCCACACCGGTCAGGACACGTGGTTCTTCGGCCTGAGCGGAACGCACCAGGTTCGTCAGCACGGCCTTCGCCCCGCACTCCACATAGACGTGGTGTCCCTGTGCTGACAACGTCCGCAGGGCATCGAGGAATCCGACCGGACTCACCAGGTGCCGGGCGAGGACCGCGCGGACGTCCGCCGGCCGTTCGACCCGCCGTCCCAGCACCGGTGAGTGGACGGGGGTTCGCGGCGCGTGACAGGTGACCGTGTCGACCACCGCGGCGAACAGCGAGGCGGCCTCGTCCAGCATCGCGTTGTGGAACGGGTAGGGCACGTGCAGCCCGGTCGCTTCGACGTTCGTCGCGGCGGCGAGATCTTCCAAACGCCGCAACGTCTCGAACGGACCTGACACGACGACCTGGTCCGCGCCGTTGTCGACCGCGAGCACGCCGCCGTGGCCGGCCAGCCCCTCGAGCAGGAGGCCGGCACGCTGTCGCCCGGTGCGCAGCTCGACCATGCCGCCTTTGGGCGCACCGGACTTCAGCAACGCCTCGTCCCGCGCGACGACCAGGCGGACGCCGTCCTCCAGCGACAGGCATCCGGCTGCGACGAGAGCGGCGAACTCGCCGGAACCGTGGCCCATCAGCAACGCCGGCGACAGACCCCAGCAGCGGGTGTAGATGTCGTGCACGCACATCTCGGTCGCGAACATCGCCAGGTGGAGCCTGCCCGGATCGTCGTCGACGAGGCTTCGCAGCGTCGGCGCCGCGCGGTCGGTGAGCAGGTCGGCGATACCGGGCCCGCCCGTGGCGCTGGAGGCGGCGTCGATCCGCTCCAGCACCGACGGGAGCCCCGCGAAGTCGTCCGTGAACTCGCACAGTCCGCCCGGCAGGTAGCCGCCGTGGCCGGGGAAGAGGAACACCGGCCGGGTCATGAGGTCCCACCCTGCTGCCGCAGCATGGACTCGATGTCGTCCTCAGGCGTCAGGTAGCGGCCTGACAACGCATCCGCCGTTCCGGAAGCCAGCAACACCAGCATCTCCGCAGCACGCTCTGGTGAGGCGAACCGCCCCTGGTCGCGCTGCTCGCTCAGCCAGTCGCGCATCTGGTCGCCCCACCTGTCACCGGTGGGCCCGAGGTCCATGGCCTGCTTCGTGATGCCCAGGTCGACCAGGCCGGGGTGGTAGCTGAACACCGAGACGCCGGTGCCGAGCAGCTCCGGGCCCAGGTTGTCCGCCACCTTGATCACGGCGGCCTTCGACACCGAGTAGGACGACGCGCTGGGCCAGCGGTGCCTGCCCGCGGAGCTGACGATGTTGACGATGCGGCCCGCACCCCGCTCGACCATGCCGGGCAGCACGGAACGGCAGACCTTCAGGGTGCCGCGCAGGTTGACCTCCATGGCGCGCCACCACTCGTCCTCGTCGGTCTCCCACAACGGCCCCACCGGGCCTGCGACACCGGCGTTGTTGACCAGCACGTCCACCGAGCCGAACGTCTCGACGGCCCGGCGCACCACGGAGGCCACACCGGCCTCGTCCATGATGTCCGCGGTGTCGTGGACGACCTCGGCACCCAGCAGCCGCGCGGACTCCACGACCTCGGCCAGTGCCGCGCCGTTCCGCCCGGTCAGCACGAGGTTCGCGCCGGCGGACGCCACCGTCTCGGCGAACAACCGGCCCAGGCCACCGGTCGCACCGGTGATCAGGACGGTTTTGCCCGCCATCGACGTCGGAGCCGGCGTGGAGGCGGTGACGGTCGAAGTCGCCTCGCACCGGGTGCGCAGGTACTTGGCCAGGCTCTGCGGCGTCGGGTGGTCGAAGAGAGTCGCCAACGGGATCGAGATGCCGGAGGCCCGCTCCAGCTCGTTCCTCAGTTCCAGCGCGGTGAGCGAGTTCAACCCCATCTGGAGCAAGGCGACGTCCGGCGACACGTCCTCGACGCGGTGGCCGAGCGCATCGGCGACCATGTCCGTGATCGCCGCGATGAGGTCGCCGTCGCCGAGACCGCTCAACCTGGGCTCGCTCGTGGTGACGCGGGCACGGGCCGAAGTGGACTCGCTGGCGGGCCGCGCGGACGCACCGGCCGGAGCCAGCCGCACCGGCAGGAGAACCGCCTCAGCGGACCCCAGCGCGTTGTCGAAGGCCGACAGAGCGTCCTCGGTCGCCAACGGGAGCACACCGCCGCGGGCGAGACGTCGCAGATCCACGTCGTTCAGATGAGCACCGAGCGCCCCCTGCTCTGCCCACAGCCCCCACGCGAGCGAGATGCCCGGCAGTCCGGCCGTGCGCCTGCGGCGGACGAGGGCGTCCACGCACGCGTTGGCCGCGGCGTAGTTCGCCTGGCCGGCGGTCCCCCACCAGCCCGCTGCGGAGGAGCAGACGACGAACCAGTCCAGGTCGTGGTCGCGGGTCAACTCGTCGAGGGCCGACACCGCGTCCACCTTCGAGGACAGCACCCGTTCGAAGTCCTCCGCGGTGAGACGCTCGAACACCGCGTCGGACGTCGTTCCGGCCGCGTGCACGACACCGCGCAGGTCCGAGATGCACTTGAGCAGCACGGCGACCTGGTCGCGATCACCGGCGTCACAGGCCTCGACGGCCACGGAGGCGCCCAGATCGCGCAGTTCCGCGGCGATCGCCCGCATCTCGGGTGACTCCGCACCGCGACGGCTGACCAGCACGAGCCGGTCGACCCCGTGGTTCCGGACAGCGTGCCGAGCCAGCGTGGAGCCGACGACGCCACCGGCACCGGTGACCAGCAGGGTGCCACCCCGCCACGCCGGCACCGGACTGGCCGCCGCCTTGCGGAGCTGCGGGACGAACGGCCGGCCGTTCCTCACCACGACCTGGCGGTCGTCGGCGAGCACGACGTCCCCGTCGGTGTCGACCAACTGGATCCGGCCGGGGTGCTCGGTCTGCACGGACCGCAACAGGCCCCAGACCGCGCTGCGCACCGGGTCGCTCTCGACCTCGCTGCTCACCAGGACCAGCGGGTCGTCGTTCTCGTTCAGCCACCGCCGTGTGAAAGCACTGATCTCTTCCAGCGCCGAACGCACTCGGCCGGGCACGGAACTGCCCTCCGCGGCGGATGACACGACGTCGTCCAGTCGCACGAAGGAGGCCGCGGGGACCGGGGTCGCCGGTACCCACTCGACCTGGTGCAGCACGTCGTTCGCGGCGAGGCTGACCGGCCGCGCGACCAACTCGTCCGCCGTGAACACGGGCTTGCCCCTGGTGTCCCAGGCGGACACCGACACCGAATCGGCACCGGTCTTCGTCATCCGCACGCGAAGCGCCGTGGCGCCGGGGGTGTGCACCTGCGCACCCTTCCACGCGAACGGCAGCCGCGTGCCCGCGGTGTCCGCCAGCAGGTAGCCGACGGCAAGTGGGTGCAGCGCCGCGTCGAGCAGCGCCGGGTGCAGCACGTGCTCCCCCGCGGCGACGGGCAGGCGCACGTCGACGAACAGCTCGTCGTCCTTGTGCCACAACCCTTCGAGGCCGCGGAAGGCAGGACCGTAGACCAGGCCGCGATCGGCCAGCCGGTCGTGCAGCTCCGCGATCTCGACCTGCTCGGCACCGGCGGGGGGCCATTCCGCCAGCGCGGCGGGAGCCTCCGCCGGCGTCGTCACCCTGGCGCGGGCGTGCTCGGTCCACGGCGACTTGCCGGAAGCCCGCGCGGACACCACGACAGAGCTCTCACCCCGATCATCCACTGTGGACACGTGCAGCTGCACCTCTGCCGGTGCGACGACAGGAGCGGCGAAGACGATCTCCTCGATCCGCTCGGCTCCCGTCCGCAGGACCATGTCCAGCAACGCGGTGCCGGGCACCACGACCTCACCGCCCACCTCGTGGTCGGCGAGCCAGCTCTGGCGTCCTGGCGACACGTGGCTGGTGTGCACGCTGCCACCGGTCGCGAGGTCGACGACCGAGGTCTGCGACGCGGCGTTGGTGGCTGCGCCGCTGTCGATCCAGTAGCGGCGCCGCTGGAAGGCGTAGGTGGGCAACGGAACCGTGGTTCCCGAGCCGGCGAATGCGGCGACCAGATCGACCTCAGCACCCGCGACGACGAGCGCCCCCACTGCCGACAACAGGCTTTCGCGGTCGGGGCAGGCCGCTCCGAGCTCCAACCGGGTGGCGGCCGCGTCCTCGGCTGCGGCCGTCCACCCCGCCGCGCTGGTGACATCGCGCGCCAGTGGGAACTGAGGCCGTTCGTAGGACAAGCTTTCGCCCTTGCTCAACGCGGTGACGTGCCGCACCGCGTCCGGCAGGGACAGGAGACCGGCCACGTGCGCGGCGACGAGCTCGCCGGCGCCTTCGCCGTGCACCACGTCCGGCTTCACTCCCCAGGAGCGGACCAGCCGGAACTGCGCCACCTGCAACGCGAACAGCGCGGCGGGTCCGGTCGCCCGCTGGAGCTCCTCCCGCGGCTGACCGAACGCCTGGCAGACCTCGTCGAACGCCTGCGCGAACACAGGATGCGCGTCGTAGAGGTCGCGTCCGATCGCGGAAGGCGCCGCGCCGGAGAAGATCAACTGCAGCGGAGCGGATCCGGCGGCGCCAGTGGTGACCCCGGCCTTCTCCTCCCCCGCAGCGACGGCGTCCAGGCCGGCGAGCTGCCCGCCCCGCACGAGCGCACGGTGCTTGAACCGCGTTCGCCTCGCCAGCGACACGGCCACATCGCCTGGGTGCAGCTCGGGATGGCGCATCAGGTGTTCGCGCAGACGCGCGGCCTGAAGTCGCAGTGCCTCAGCGGTTTCCGCGGACAGGACCCAGGGTGTCGACACGCGCTCGAACGGCGGCACCGGATCGGCAGCCGGTGCCTCCTCCAACACGACGTGTGCGTTGGCGCCGCTGATCGCGAACGCCGACACACCGGCGCGGCGGGGTTCGTCGCCGCGCGGCCACGCGGTCGCCTCGGTGACCAGGCGCACCGGACTGGTGGACCAGTCGATGAGCGGGGTGGGCTTGCTGATGTGCAGGGTGCGGGGCAGCACGCCGTGGCGCATGGCCTGCACCGTCTTGATCACGCCTGCCACCCCGGCCGCGGCCTGGGTGTGGCCGAAGTTGGACTTCAGCGACCCGAGCCACATCGGCCTGTCCCGGTCGCCTCCGTACACCGCGTCGAGCGCCTGGACCTCGATGGAGTCGCCCAGCGGCGTGCCGGTGCCGTGCGCCTCCACCGCGTCGATCTGGTCGCTGGTCAGCCCGGCGGACGCCAGGGCCGACCGGATGACCCGCTGCTGGGCGGGACCGCTCGGTGCGGTGAGCCCGCTGCTGGCGCCGTCGGAGTTCATCGCGGAACCGCGGACCACCGCGAGCACCGGGTGCCCGTTCGCCTGCGCGTCGGAGAGTCGTTCGAGCAGGAGCATTCCCGCACCTTCGCCCCACGCCACACCGTCCGCGTCAGCCGAGAACGGCTTGCAGCGGCCATCCGGCGACAGCGCGCGCTGCCGGCTGAACTCGGTGAACGAGCCCGGCGTGGCCATCACGGTCACGCCACCGGCGAGCGCCATCGAGCACTCGCCCGACCGCAACGCCTTGGCGGCCAGGTGCAGCGTCACGAGCGAGGACGAGCACGCGGTGTCGACGGTGAACGTCGGCCCCTCGAAGCCGAGCAGGTAGGAGATGCGCCCGGAGGCGACGCTGCCCGCGATGCCGATCGTGAGCTGACCTTCGACGTTGGACGGCGCGAGGTGCGACGGCGGCCCGTAGTCGTGGTACATCTCGCCCACGAACACGCCGACCTCACTGCCGCGCAACGCACGCGGGTCCAGGCCGCCGTGCTCCAGCGCCTCCCAGGAGGTCTCCAGCAGCAGCCGCTGCTGGGGATCCATCGCCAGCGCCTCCTTCGGCGCGATGCCGAAGAACGGTGCGTCGAAGTCGGCGACGCCGTCGAGGAAGCCACCTCGCCGGGTGTAGCTGTGACCGGACTTCGAGGGATCCGGGTCGTACAGCGACTCGAGGTCCCAGCCGCGGTCCTCGGGGAACTCGCTGGTGGCGTCGCGCTCGTCCATGAGGGCCCGCCAGAGGTCCTCGGGAGACCGGACGCCACCGGCGTAGCGGCACGCCATGCCGACGATGGCGATCGGTTCCTCCGCACGGTTCTTGACCGCGCGGAGTTCCTCCCTCGTCTCGAACAGGTCGACGGCCAGCTTCTTGACCGCGGACCGGAGCTTGTCGTCGTTGCTCATCAGGAAACTCCGAATTCGCGGTCGAGGAATGCCAGCAGTTCGTCGTCGGTGGACGACTCGAGGTCGTCGGCCAGGGAGCGCGCCGCGGCCGCTTCTTCCACGACCGGTTCGGTGAGGTCGGCGCACAGCGTGCCGACCAGGTGCTCCGCCAGCGCCTTCGGCGACGAGTAGTCGAAGAGGGCCGTGGCGGGCAGCTTCAGCTTCGTCGCGGAGTTGAGGCGGTTGCGCAGTTCCAGCGCGGTGAGCGAGTCGAACCCGATCTCCATGAAGCCGCGCTGCGGTTCCACCGAGCCCGGCGTCGTGTGGCCGAGCACGGCACTGACGTGCTCGCGAACCACCGCCAGCACGATGTCGACGCGGTCCTCGGCGGGAGCCGCTGCCAGGGTCGCGGCCAGATCGGCGCGGTCAGCCGCCACCGGCTTGGCCGCCTTCGCCGGTCTGGTGCGGACGAAGCCGCGCAGCACCGGGGCCGCCGTTCCGTCCTGCGGCACCGAGAACCGGGCCGGCACCAGGACCGCGGCGTCCGAGGCGACGGCGTCGTCGAACAGCCCCAGCCCTTCCTCGCCGCTGATCGGCACGACACCGAGGCGCAGCAACCGGTTCCGGTCGACGTCGCTCAGCCGGGCGGCCATGCCGCCGTCCTGCTCCGTGCCGGCCCACGGTCCCCAGGCCAGCGACGTCGCGGGCAGTCCTGCCCCGTGACGCAGGTGTGCCAGCGCGTCGAGGAACGTGTTCGCCGCCGCGTACGCCGCCTGTCCCGGCAGGCCGAGCAGGCCGGACGCCGAGGAGAACAGCACGAACGAGCGCAGGTCGCTGTCCTTGGTCAGCTCGTGCAGATACCAGGCGGCGTCGACCTTGGGACGCAGCACGGCGTCGACGCGCTCGGGCGTCAGGTCGCTGACGACACCGTCGTCGACGACGCCCGCCGCGTGCACTACCGCGGTGAGCGGGTGTTCCGCCGGGATCGCGGCCAGCACACCCGCCAGCGCGTCACGGTCGGCGGCGTCGCAGGCCGCGAAGGTCGCGGTGGCACCGAGTTCGGCGAGCTGGGCCTTCAGCTCGGCCGCACCGTCCGCGGCCTCGCCGCGCCTGCTCAGCAGGAGCAGGTGCCGGGCGTCGTGCCGCACCACGAGGTGGCGGGCCAGCAGACGCCCGAGGCCGCCGGAGCCACCGGTGATGAGGACGGTGCCCTCGGGGTCGAGGACCGTCCGGCCGGTACCGGGGTGGGCGTTGGTCAGCCGGGGCACGTGAACTCGTCCGTCGCGCACCGCCAGCTGCGGCTCGCCGGTGGCGACCGCGGCGGGAAGCACCCGCTGGAACGCCTCGTCGTCGGCACCGTCGACCAGCACGAAGCGGCCGGGGTGCTCAGACTGGGCGGACCTGATCAGTCCCCACACCGAAGCCGCGGCGACGTCCACCTGCTCGGTGAACACCGCGTCGGTGGTGTGCAGGACGATTGAGCCGTCTGTCTCCTGCACGGTGCGCAGTGCGTGGTGCAGCACCTCGTGTGCCTCGGCGACGGGATCGGTGCCCGTCGTGCTGATCCGCACCACCGGCGGGACGTCACCGGCGGCGCCGGTCGGCACGGGCTGCCAGTCGAGCTGGTGCAGCAGACCGCCTCGGGTGGAGGTGGACGCCCGCAGCTGCTCCGACGACACCGGGCGCAGGGTGATCGAGTCGACCGTCGCGACCGGGTTGCCCTCGGGATCGGTGATGTCGATGGCCATCGTGTCCGTGCCCTGCTGGGTCAGTCGCACGCGCACCGACTTGACGCCGGTGCTGTGCAGCGTGACGCCGGACCAGGCGAACGGAACGCGCACCTGGTGCTCGGAGCCCGGCTCGGAGCCGACCGCGGCGAGCTGCAGCGTGGCGTCGAGCAACGCGGGGTGGATGCCGTAGGTGCTCAGGTCCGCGCCTTCATGCAGGGAGACCTCGGCGTACCGGACGCCGTCGCCCTGCCAGCCGGCCCTGATGCCGGTGAAGTACGGCCCGTAGCCGAGACCAGCCTCGGCCAGCCGCTCGTAGAACCCTTCGATCGGGATGACCTCGGCGGCGGCCGGCGGCCACTTGACGTCGATCGGCCTCGGGGATGCGCCGTCGGCTGCGAGAGCACCCGTGGCGTGGTGGATCCACTCACCGTGCGCTTCGTCGGTGAACCGGGAGTGGACGGTGAAGGCGCGCAGACCGGCCTCGTCGGCGGGCTCGACCACCAGCCGCAGCTGGCGGACGCGGCCCGGTTCGCCGGAGACGAACACGTGGTGGTTGATCTCGTCGATGCGGTTGTACCCGAGCTGACGCGCGGCCCACAGGGTCATGTCGACGAACGTGGTGCCGGGCAGGATCGGCTTGCCGTGCACGCAGTGGTCCGGCAACCAGTTCGGGATGTCGATGGCCAGCACACCGGTGAACACGGTCGTGCCGTCCGGCAGCTCGACGATGCTGCGCACCAGCGGGTGGTCGGACGCGTCCTGGCCGAAGGTGGTGGCCGCACCGGCGGGTGCCTGCGCGGCGGACCAGAAGCGCTGGTGCTGGAACTGGTAGACGGGAAGGCCCTGCGGCGCTGCGGAACGCGCCGGGAAGAGCCGGTCCCACGCCACGTCGTGGCCGTTCGCGTGGATCTGGGCCAGCGCCGCGATCACGCTGACGTCCTCGGTGTGCCCCGGCATGCCGGTGGCGATGACGGTGCCGTCCGTGGCGGCTGCGGCAAGCGGCATCAGCACAGCGCTCGGACCGATCTCCACGAAGGTCGTGACACCGTCGTCGGCGAGCTGCCGGACGCTGTCGTAGAACCGCACGGCGCCGCGGGCGTGGCCGACCCAGTAGCGCGGGTCCGCCAGGTCCGCGGCCGTGACGGGACGGCCGGTGACGTTGGAGACCAGCGGGATGACCGGGGCGGAGTGCTCGATGGTGCGCAGGACGTTCGCGAACTCGTCGAGCACGGGCTCCATCAGCGGCGAGTGGAAGGCGTGACTGACCTTCAGCCGGGTCATCCGGCGGCCGTCGGCGCGGTACTTCTCCTCCAGGCGTGCCACCGCGTCCTCGGCACCGGAGAGCACGATCGAGCGCTCACCGTTGATCGCGGCGATCGAGACCTGGTCCTCCAGACCGGTCAGGTCGATGTCGTCCTCGCCGGCCTGCACGGCGAGCATCGCACCGCCGGTGGGCAGGGACTGCATGAGCCGCGCACGAGCGGATACGAGCTTGCAGGCGTCGGTCAGCGACAGCACGCCAGCCACGTGGGCAGCGGTGATCTCGCCGATCGAGTGGCCCATGACGTGGTCGGGGACCACGCCGAAGTCTTCGAGCAGCCGGTGGAGGGCGGTCTCGAACGCGAAGAGCGCGGGCTGGGTGAAGCCGGTCCGGTTCAGCATTTCGGCGTCGTCGCCGAACATCACGGCCTTGACGTCGACGTCGAGCTGTCCGCAGACCTCGTCGAGCGCCTTGGCGAAGACGGGGAACCTCTCGTAGAGGCCGGCGCCCATGCCCAGGCGCTGAGAGCCCTGTCCGGAGAACAGGAACGCGAGCTTGCCGTCACGGCCGGCCGGCACGAGGCGTGCCAGTTTGTCCACGGCCTCCTCGCTGGTGGCGGCCGCGAAGCCTGCCCGGCGGGCGAAGTGCGTTCGCGTGGTGGCCAGCGCGGCGGCGATGTCGGTGAGCCCGGTCTCGGGGTGGCCGGTCAGGAACGCGCGCAGCTCGTCCGCCTGCGCCCGGAGCGCTTCGTCGGTCTTGGCCGACAGGACGAACGGCACGGCGGGAAGCGTCGTCTCCGTGGTGGACGGCGTCTGCTCGGGCGCCTCTTCGAGGATCAGGTGGGCGTTGGTGCCGCTGATGCCGAAGGACGACACGCCTGCGCGCCGGGGCCGGTCCGTCCGGGGCCAGGACACGTTGCCGGTCAGCAACGAGACCCCTGACCAGTCGACGTCCGGCGTCGGCCGGTCGACGTGCAGCGTGCGGGGAAGCTCGCTGTTGCGCAGTGCCTGCACCATCTTGATGACGCCACCGACGCCCGCGGCGGCCTGCGAGTGGCCGATGTTGGACTTGAGCGAGCCCAGCCACAGCGGGTGCTCGCGGCGCTTGCCGTAGGTGGCTGCGAGGGCGCGCGCCTCGATCGGGTCACCGAGCGTGGTGCCCGTGCCGTGCGCTTCCACCACGTCCACGTCCGCCGTGGTCAGCCTGGCGTTCGCGCACGCCTGGCGGATCACCGCTTCCTGGGCGGGACCGCTGGGCGCGGTGAGTCCGTTGCTGGCGCCGTCGGAGTTGATCGCGGAACCGCGGACGACCGCGTGCACGAAGTGGCCGTTGGCGATGGCGTCGCTGAGCCGCTCCAGCACCACGACTCCGACGCCCTCGCTCCACCCGGTGCCGTCGGCGGCTGCGGCGAAGGACTTGCACCGGCCGTCGGCCGCGAGGCCGCGCTGCCGGCTGAACTCGACGAAGGTGCCCGGCGTGGAGATCACCGTGGCGCCACCGGCCAGTGCGAGCCCGCATTCGCCGGAGCGCAGGGAGTTCGCGGCTTCGTGGATGGCGACCAGGGACGAGGAACAGGCGGTGTCGATCGTGAGGGCCGGACCGCGCAGGCCGAGCGTGTAGGCGATGCGACCGGACGCGACACTGGTGGCGTTGCCGGTGAGCAGATACCCCTCGGTCTCCCGCACCCCTCGCAGCAGCGACTCGTAGTCGTTGTGCACCACGCCCACGAACACGCCGGTCTCGCTGCCGCGCAGCCTCTGGGGAACGAGGCCCGACCGTTCGAGCGCCTCCCAGGCGACCTCGACCAGCAGCCTCTGCTGGGGGTCCATCCCGAGGGCCTCGCGGGGGCTGATGCCGAAGAAGTCGGCGTCGAAGCCGGCCGCGTCGGCCAGGAAGCCACCACTGCGGGTGCTGGTCGTGCCGGGCGTCTGGCCGTCCGGGTCGTAGCCGACGTCCCACCCGCGGTCGGAGGGGAACTCGCTGATCGCGTCACGGCCCTCGCGCACGAGGTCCCACAGGGCCTCCGGGCTCGCGACGTCACCGGGGTAGCGGCAGGCCATGCCGATGATCGCGATGGGCTCGTGGTTGCGATCCTCGGCGGCCTTGAGCTGTTCGCGCGCCTGCCGGAGGTTGGTCGTCGCTCGCTTGAGGTAGTCGCGGAGCTTGTTCTCGTCGGTCATCGGATGTCACCTTCTTCTGCTCGAACTGCGCTTCGTGAAACCCGAACGGGTCCGAGAGGACGAGGTCCGCGGTCCCGGCGTCACTGCGGCTGCGCTCGCGAGGGCGCTTCCGATCGATTTGAGCGGCATCACATTCCGCAGTGACTCGGCAGGGGGTGTGCCTCAAGGAAGTTAGAAGCTCCACGCTCTCCGCCCGAAGCGAGCGTTCCGTTTTCCGGTACACCTGCGGTGAGACGCCCGACACAGCGGAATCCAATTCAGCAGCCGAGTGACGAAGTTCCGAAAACCGGAACAGTCGTTCGCCATTGCGGCGCACTGTGGTCTTTCATCGATTCACACCGCTGACGACAGATCCACGGGGGTCAATTGATGAACGCCGGTCAGCTCTACCCGCGCGCAGCCATCGCCGTTGTGGGGATGGCGTGCCGAGCACCCGGCGCTCGCGATCTCCAGGACTTCTGGCGGCTGCTCCGGTCCGGTGAGGACGCCATCTCCGCCGTGCCGTCAGATCGCTGGGACACCGGAACCGCGCCGCAGGACGCGCGGCTCGGCGGCTTCGTGGACGACGTCGCGGATTTCGACGCCGAGTTCTTCGGAATCTCACCGCGTGAGGCCGCCGCGATGGATCCCCAGCAGCGCCTCGTCCTCGAGCTCTCCTGGACGGCGCTGGAGGACGCGGGCATCGTGCCCGCGACGCTGAGCGGCAGGAACGTCGGTGTGTTCGTCGGCGCGCTGCGCGACGACTACGCGATCCTCAGCCACACGGACGAGAGCACCATTTCCGGCACCACCATGACCGGAACCCAGCGCGCCGTCATCGCCAACCGCGTCTCCTACACGCTGGGCCTGCGCGGTCCCAGCATGACGGTCGACACCGCCCAGTCCTCCTCCCTGGTCGCGGTGCACCTGGCCGCCACCAGCGTGCGCGCCGGGGAGTCCGAACTCGCCATCGTCGCGGGGGTGAACCTGAACCTGCTGCGCGCCGGTGCTGTCACCGCGTCGCGGTTCGGCGGGCTGTCCGACGACGGACGGTGCTTCACCTTCGATGAACGCGCCAACGGCTTCGTGCGTGGTGAGGGCGCTGGTGTGGTGGTGCTGAAGCCGCTGGAGCGTGCGCTCGCGGACGGCGACCTGGTGCACTGCGTGCTCCTGGGCGGCGCGGTCAACAACGACGGCTCCACCGTCGGGCTCACGGTGCCCAGTGCCGAAGCCCAGGCCGAGGTCGTGCGCGCGGCCTGTGCCGACGCCGGCGTGGCGCCCACCGACCTCCAGTACGTCGAACTGCACGGCTCGGGCACCCCGGTCGGTGACCCGCTGGAGGCGACGGCGCTGGGCGCGGTCCGCGCCGGGGCCGGACCTCTGCTCGTCGGCTCCGTCAAGACCAACATCGGTCACCTCGAAGGCGCCGGCGGCATCCTCGGTCTCATCAAGACCGCGCTGAGCCTGGAGCACGGGGTGATCCCGCCCAGCCTCAACCACGACCGCCCCAACCCGGCCATCCCGCTCACCGAACTCGGCCTGCGCATGGTCACCACCACGGAACTCTGGCCGGAAGCCGGCGCACGCCTCGCTGGCGTCAGCTCGTTCGGCATGGGCGGGACGAACTGCCACGTCGTTCTCGCCTCGGCCCCCACGCCCGCTCCGCCCGGACAGTCCGACGAGCAGGTCGACGCCGTCCCGGTCCTGCTGTCGGGCCGGACGGAGCAGGCCCTGCGCGTCCAGGCCTCCCAGCTCGCCTCCTTCCTCGACGCCACACCGGACGTCGGCCTCGCCGACATCGCCCGCGCCGCCGCCACCACCCGCACGTCCTTCCGGAACCGCGCCGTCACGATCGCCGCCACCCGTGAGGACCTGCTGCGGTCGCTGCACGCGGTCGCGGACGGGCTGCCCGACGGGCGGACGGTCGAGGGACAGGCCCGCACGCCCGGCAGGACGGTCTTCGTCTTCCCCGGCCAGGGGTCCCAGTGGGCCGGCATGGCGGCCGCACTCCTGGAGTCCTCGCCCGTGTTCCGCGCCAGGATCGACGAGTGCGCGGGGGCGCTGGCGCCGTTCACGGACTGGTCGCTGCACGACGTCCTGCGGGACGGAGAAGGACTCGACCGCGTCGACGTGGTCCAACCGGCGCTCTTCGCGGTCATGGTGTCGCTCGCCGCACTGTGGCAGTCCCTCGGCGTGTGTCCCGACGCGGTCGTGGGCCACTCCCAGGGCGAGATCGCCGCTGCCTGCGTGGCGGGTGCTCTGACCCTCGAGGACGCGGCGAAGATCGTCGCTCTGCGGTCCCGCGCTCTCACGGTGCTGGCCGGTACCGGCACGATGGCCGTGGTGGCGCTGCCCGAGGCTGAGGTCCGCTCACGACTCACCGAACGGCTCGAGGTCGCCGCGCTCAACAGCCCGACCTCCACCGTCGTGTGCGGCCCCATCGAGGACGTCGAGGCCTTCGTGGCGGCGTGCCGTCACGAAGGCGGCCGGGCGCGCCGGATCGACGTCGACTACGCATCTCACTGCGCCGCAGTGGAAGCGGTGCGGGAGCAGCTGCTGCACGACCTGAGTGACATCACTGCGCGCGAACCGGAGATCGCGTTCTACTCCACCGTCACCGGGGAGCTGGTCTCGCGTTCGCTGGATGCCGGCTACTGGTACGACAACCTGCGCCGGCCCGTTCTGCTGGCTCCCACCGTCGCGACCTTGCTCGACGAAGGCCACTCGGTCTTCGTCGAGATCAGCCCGCACCCGGTCCTCACCGGTGCGGTGGCGGAGACCGCGGAGGCGGTCGGCGCCGAGCCGGTCGTCGCCGAGACCCTCCGCCGCGACGACGGGGGCTGGGTACGCGTGCTCAGCTCCGCAGCTTCGTTGCACACCAACGGAATCGCGGTCGACTGGCAGCAGGCACTCCCCTCGGGGGCCAGACTGCGGTTGCCCACCTACCCGTTCCAGCGACGTTCGTTCTGGCTCCAGAACTCCGGTGCCCGCCCGGCACCGTCAGCCCCCGCAACGGTCATGGTGGAGCACGACGAGGTCGTTCCCGAGAAGCCCTCGACGAACGGACGACAGCTGCTCAGGCTCGTCCGGGCGCACACCGCGATCGTTCTCGGGCATGCGGACGCTGCCGCCGTCGACCCGGACCTGACCTTCAAGGAAATGGGTCTGGACTCGCGCATGGCCGTCGAACTCCGCGGCCGGCTCAACGACGCCACCGGCGCGAAGCTGCCTTCCGGAGCGGTCTACGACCACCCGAGTCCCTCCCAGCTGGCCGACGCTCTGCGCGTCCGGCTGAGCGGCGACAGCGCTCCCGCCACCACGGCACCCGTCACCGAGAAGGCCCAGGACGACGACCCGGTCGCCATCGTCGCGATGGCCTGCCGGCTGCCCGGTGCCGACTCCCCGGAGCAGCTGTGGCAGCTGCTGCTCGAGGGAGCCGACCTGACGAGCGAACTCCCGGACGACCGCGGCTGGAACCTGGACCACCCGGTGCGGATCGCCACGGCCCGCGGCGGTTTCCTGCACGGTGCGGGCGACTTCGACGCCGAGCTGTTCGGCATCTCGCCCCGTGAGGCCGCCGCGATGGATCCCCAGCAGCGACTGCTGCTGGAACTGGCCTGGGAGGTCTTCGAACGGGCCGGCCTCGACGCGTCGTCGTTGCGCGGCAGCCGGACCGGCGTCTTCGCCGGGATGATGGCGCAGGACTACGGGCCGCGCATGCACGCCCCGTCCGAGGAGCTGGCCGGTCACCTGCTGACCGGTGGCGCCGCGAGCGTGGCCTCGGGCCGCATCTCCTACACCTTCGGGCTGCGAGGTCCTGCCATCACCCTGGACACCGCGTGCTCCTCCTCGCTGGTGGCCGTGCACACGGCCGCGCGGTCGATCCAGGCCGGCGAGTGCACACTCGCCCTCGCCGGTGGCGCGACGGTCATGGCCACCCCTGGCATGTTCGTGGAGTTCGAGAAGCAGGGTGGACTCGCCCCGGACGGCCGTTGCAAGCCGTTCTCCGCGAACGCCGACGGCACCGCGTGGGGTGAAGGTGCCGGCCTGATGCTGTTGGAGCGGCTCTCTGAGGCGCGACGCAACGGGCACCCGGTGCTCGCCGTGCTCCGCGGCAGCGCCATCAACTCCGACGGCGCCAGCAACGGTCTGACCGCGCCCAACGGCCGCGCACAGGTCGAGGTCGTCCGAGAGGCGCTGTCCGCTGCCGGGCTCTCCGCGAGCGACGTCGACGCGGTGGAGGCCCACGGCACCGGCACGGTGCTGGGCGACCCCATCGAGGCGCAGGCGTTGCTGGAGACCTACGGCGGTGCCCGGTCGGCCGAGAACCCGGTGTGGCTGGGGTCGCTGAAGTCGAACATCGGCCACGCCCAGGCGGCGGCCGGTGTCGCGGGCATGATCAAGATGGTGCTGGCCATGCGGAACGGCGTGCTTCCCCAGACGCTGCACGCATCGGAATCGACGGGACACGTCGACTGGTCCTCCGGTGCCCTGCGACTCCTCGACGAGGCGAAGCCGTGGCCCGCTGGCGCATCGCCGCGCCGTGCGGCTGTTTCGGCGTTCGGCATCAGCGGCACCAACGCCCACGTCATCATCGAAGAAGCAGACACCGCACCCGCGGTGTCCGTTGTGGACGCTCCGGCGATCACCGCCTGGCCGGTGTCTGCCGCGACCCCGGCCGCGCTGCGGGCCCAGGCGACACAGCTGCACGAGTTCGCGAGCCGCCGGACCGACCTCTCCCCCGCTGTCATCGGCGCGGCGCTCGCACACAACAGGACGGCCCTGCGGGAACGCGCTGTCGTTCTGGGCGAGGGCACGACCGAGCTCCTGCCGGCGCTGACCGCGCTCGGCTCCGGCCGGCCGGCCGACGGCGTGGTGCGCGGTCACACCACCACCGGTAGCACCGCGTTCCTGTTCTCCGGACAGGGAAGTCAGCGGATCGGCATGGGCGTCGCACTGGCCGAGGCGTACCCGGTGTTCGCCGATGCGCTGAAGGAGTGCTTCGCGCACCTCGACCCGGACCTGCCGCGGATCATCGCGGAGGACCCGGACCGGTTGAACCAGACGGAGTTCGCACAGCCTGCCCTGTTCGCCATCGAAGTCGCGCTCCACCGCCTGCTGGACGACTGGGGCGTGACCCCCGACTTCCTCGCCGGCCACTCGATCGGTGAGATCGCGGTGGCGCACGTCGCCGGAGTGCTGTCCCTGCCGGACGCCTGTCGTCTGGTCACCGCACGCGGCCGGCTCATGCAGGCGCTGCCCACCGGCGGCGTCATGGTCGCGGTGCGAGCCGCGGAGGCAGACGTCGCTCCCCTGCTCGACGGCGACGTGGCGATCGCGGCGATCAACGGCCCCGAGTCCCTGGTGCTGTCCGGCGCCGAGGACGCGGTTCTCGCCGTGGCGCGGCACTTCGGTTCGACGAAGCGCCTTGCCGTGAGCCACGCGTTCCACTCCCCGCTGATGACGCCGATGCTCGACGAGTTCCGGCGCGTCGCAAGCGAACTGACCTACTCCCCCGCACGCGTCCCGATCGTGTCCACGGTGACCGGTCAACTGATCACCGAGGACGATCTGCGCTCGGCGGAGTACTGGGTGCGGCACGCCGCGAACGCGGTGCGTTTCCACGACGCCGTCACGACTCTGGCCGCCGAGGGCGTTCGCACGTTCCTGGAGCTGGGCCCTGACGCGGTGCTCACCGCGCTCGGCTCCGCAGGCCTGGCGTCGGCGGACGAGTGCCTGTTCGCGCCACTGCTGCGCCGCGAACGCCCGGAAGCCCGCACGGCCGTCGCGGCGCTCGCTGTCGCTCACGTTCGCGGGCTCGAAGTGGACTGGGCGCGCGTGTGCGGCGTTGCGCGGACGCCGTCGATCGACTTGCCGACGTATCCCTTCCAGCGCGAGCGCTACTGGGCGGAGGCGGTCCAGCAGAACGCTGCCGTTCCTGCCACGCGGGACTGGCGCTACCAGGTCGCCTGGAACTCCCTTCCCGCCGTCTCCACCGCACGGCCCGCGGGTACCTGGCTGGTCGTGGCTCACCTCGGCCACGGCCAGGCCTGGGTGCGCGCGCTGGCCGCCGGGTTGGTCGCCTGCGGCGCGCGGGTCCACCAACTGCTCGTCGACGACCACCACGACCTCGCCGCACGGCTGCGTGCGATCGGTCGCGTCGACGGGACCATCTCCCTGCTCGGCCTGGCCGAGCACCAGGAGTCGGGTGTCTCCACCGGCCTCAGCTCGACGTTGGCGCTCCTCAACGCGGTCGGCGACCTGCACGCTCCTCTCTGGCTCCTCACCGAGCAGGCGATGGGCACCTCGGCAGACGACCCGGTGCGCAACCCCGTGCAGGCACAGGTGTGGGGCCTGGGCCAGGTGGCGGCGCTGGAACAGCCCGAGTTTTGGGGCGGTCTCGTAGACCTGCCCGCCACCCCCGGTGCCGGTGCGGTCGACCGCCTGCTCGCCGTGCTGGCCGGACCGGCCGGCGAGGACCAGTTCGCGGTGCGCGATGCGGACGTACTGGTACGACGGGTCGTTCCCGCTCCGCAGCTGCGCCAGGATCCTGCCCGCCGTTGGCGCCCCGAAGGCACCGTCCTCATCACCGGCGGCACCGGTGCTCTCGGCGCACACCTGACCCGCTGGCTGGCGGCTGAAGGTGCCGAGCACGTCGTGCTGGCCAGCAGGCGAGGTGCGGCGCAGGAAGCGTTGCACGCGGACCTCGCCGCGCAGGGCGTCCGTCTGACGTCCGCAGCGTGCGACGTCACCGACAGCACCGCGGTCAAGGAGCTGATCTTCTCACTCGCGGCTGAAGGACAACCGGTGCGCACCGTGGTGCACGCGGCCGGGGTGAACGTGACCCAGCCGCTGACCGAGACGTCCGAGTCGGACCTCGCCACCGTGCTCGCGGCCAAGGTCGCAGGCGCTCAGGTGGTGGAGGACCTGCTCGTCACCGGTCAGATCGAGGAGGCGGTCCTGTTCTCCTCCGCCGCGGGAGTGTGGGGCGGCAACGGCCAGGGCGCGTACGCCGCGGCCAACGCCTGTCTCGACGCACTGGCCGATCGCCTGCGCTCGCAGGGACATCGTGCGACCTCGATCGCATGGGGCATGTGGGCCGGCGACGGTATGGGCGCGGACGACACGCTCGCGTCCAAGCTCGGCCGTTCCGGCATGCGCGCGCTGGCACCGGAACTGGCGCTGCAAGCCTTGCACGAGGCGCTCTCCGCCGATGAGTCGGCGTTGACCGTCGCGGACCTCGACCGCGACAAGTTCGCGTCGCTGTTCTCCTCCGCGCGCGAACGCCGCCTCTTCGACGAGTTCGTGGTCACGTCCGAAGTGGACTTCGCCGGTGATGTGACTCTGCGACAAGAACTGGCGGCCCTGCCCGCGGACAAGCGCCGCGGTCGCCTGCTGGATCTGGTGAAGAGCGAGGCCGCGGCCGTCCGGGGTCAGAACGACCCACAGGCGATCCCGTCCGACCAGGCGTTGCGCGATCTCGGCTTCGACTCGCTCATGTCGGTCGAGCTGCGCACCAGGCTCGCCGCAGCGACCGGCCTGACGCTGTCCAGGACTCTCGTGTTCGAGCACCCGAACGCCGAGGCGCTCGCCCGTCACCTGCACGAGGAACTGCGCGGTGAGGACGAGGACGTCCTGGCTGTCCTGAACCGGCTCGAGCCGGCGATGACCGCCGATCCCGATCTCGTGCCGGACGTGATCGAGCACCTGCAGCGGTTGCTCGCCCGTCTCGGCGGGCAGGAGCCCGCCTCGCCGGGCATCGAACTCGACGGCGCCACCGATGAGGAGCTCTTCGACCTCATCGACGGTGAGCTGCGGTTCGGCTCCTCCGCGAACAGCCGGGTGTCCGAAGAGGAGCCCGGTGGTCTGTGACTACCTCCTCGCGAACGGGGCCTGACTGTTCGCGAGCTACGAACACGGCTGGGCGTGCAGGCAAAGCCTGCACGCCCAGCCGTGTTCGGCCGGACAATCACCGGTACTGCTCGAAAAGTCATCACTGAAGCTCAAGCTGCATATCGGTACTCGTTGATCACCCCATCTGGGATCCGCTTGCGGACGGGGCCGACAGCCGGAGCCGTCAAGGTCATGCGCCGATCTGGGGTTCTCGAACGTCTGGCGGTAGCTGGTCGCGGCCCTTGCCGATGTCGTGTGCTGTGACCACCCGCGTCACCCGGACCGAGCCCAGTCGCGAGTGGACGCGGACTTCCGCGAACACGACGCCGTAGGACAAGCCTGGGAGGTTCGGCCCACTGCCCGTCGCCTCAACCGGCTCACCGGCCCTGCTCACCACAGTGCGGTAGCTGTCCCGGCGTTGGTGGTTCCGGGCGTGGATCAGGTGACCGTGCCTGGTTTCGACCTCGTCGCCGGGACACCGGACAACGGGGATCGTTCGTCGGCCACAGCCAGCCGCACGACCGCGTCCCGTGCGGCTCTGGCCGCTCGGTCCACCGGGCCGCTGACGCTGGCGATCGTGGCCGACGCGGCCGACAGACCGGCGGCGGGCAGTGCTGTGTCGCCGATGTGCGCCTGGATGACGTCGAGTGGCACGCCCATGGCGTCAGCGACGATCTGGCTGATGATCGTGCCGGTGCCGATGTCCTGGGTGGCTGTGCGGAGCACGACTTCGCAATCGAGACCGACCGTGACCCGGGGCAGTGGACGGCATGGCACCGAACGTGTGCATCTCGCTGGCCATCCCCCACCGGACGTACTCGTCGCCGTCCTTCGTCGCGCCGGCTTGCGCTTGCGCTGCGACCACCCGAACGCCTGGGAGGCCATGTCGTAGCACTTGAGCAGGTGCTTGCTGCCGAACCGCCGCCGGTCTCCCGGTAGAACTCGGTGTGGTTGCGCCTGCGCAGTTCCAGTGGGTCCATGTCCAGCGCCCAGCCGAGTTCGTCGAGAGCGGTTTCCAGTCCGAGTTTCCTGTGGGTGTTCGAGGACCTGGTGGAGGGTGCCGACTTCGATCTGCCGGCCGGCCGCGCCGGGTTCGAGTACGCGTTTCCCGGTACCGGGATGGCGGGACCCGCTGCCGATCCCGAAGCCTTCTCACCCGGAGCTGACGTTCAAGCGGGTGACGACCGACGAACAGCTGCTGGTGTACGCGGACATCAACTCACGCGCGGTCACCCGCAAGGCGTTGCACGAGGCGTGACGCGCGACCGGAATCACGCGTGCGACGCTGCACGCCACAACCGCCGGAGCGCCGGTCTACCCCCGGATCGGTTTCGAGGCGACCTCGTCGATGCGGTTCTACGCGCTGAAGAGCTGGCCGTCCCTGGCCGGCCGAGCACTTGCCGTGACCATGAACAGCCTCAGCCGCCACCGCGGATCGGTCGGTCAGAGGTCTCGGGCGCGGCGAAGCCCGACGCTGCCGCGGAGTTCGCGCCGCACGAGGTCCGCGACCGTCCCCCACTGGCTCGCCGGGAAGAAGTGGCCCCCTGGCAACTCCTCCAGGGTGAAGGACCCGGTGGTGTACCGCGTCCACCCGCCCACGTTCGGCACGGACACGATCGGGTCGTCGGTGCCGGCGAGAGCGGTGATCGGCGCGGTGATCGGCGGGGCGGGCGCGCATCGATAGGTCTCGATCGCCCGGTAGTCGTTGCGCACGACGGGTAGCACCATCGCGCGGAGCTCCGCGTTCCGCAGCACGCCCGGTTCGACGCCGCCCAGCGACTCGATCTTCGTGATCAGGTCGTCGTCGGACATGAGGTGCGCGCCCGCGTCGCGTTGCAGATGTGGTGCCGCTCTGCCGGACACGAACAGGTGCGGGACTGGGGTGGACGCTGCCTGCAGCCGTCGCGCCACCTCGAACGCCACTACCGCGCCCATGCTGTGTCCGAACAGCGCCAGCGGCCGGCTGGTGTCCAGAGCGGCGAACACCTGGTCCGCCAGCACGTGCAGGTCGTCCACCGGCCGGTCGCGGAGGCGGTCCAGGCGGCCCGGGTACTGGACGGAGGACACCCGCACCTCGCCGGCGAGTTCCGCGCTGAGCCTGCTGAACCACCCGGCGGAGCCGCCCGCGTACGAGAAGCACACCAGGTGTGGAGCTTCCTCGGGCGCGGCGTGGAACTTCCTCAACCAGCGGTCGCCCTGGGCGACGTTCGCCATGTTCTTCCTCTTCCGATCGGTTCGCCATGACGCCGAAGCGGTTGCCCTCGGACAAGTCCATCTCAGTTGGCAGGGACGTGCCAAGCCCCTGAGCGCCGGGAATGCCCAGACCGCGCGGGTGGCGCGGTCCGGGCATCCGATCAGCCGCCGAGCAGACGGCTGAGGTCGTCCTCCGGCGTCAGGTAGCTGCCGGGCTCTGCGCGAGCGTGGCGTAGTCGGAACCGAACGCGCCCATGAACACACCGACCGGGTGCTCGTGCAAAGCGCCCGGGACGACGCCGGCGTTCTCCAGCGCCTCCCACGCCAGCTCCAGCGCGAGCCGCTGCTGCGGGTCCATGTCCGCCGCTTCACGCGGAGAGATCCCGAAGAACGCCGCGTCGAACCGGTCGACCTCGTCGAGATAGCCGCCCCAGCGGGAGTTCGCTCGGCCGGGCCGCGACAGGTCCGCGTCGTACAGGGTGTTCGCGTCCCACCGCGCGGGCGTGGTCTCGGTGATCGCACCTGCACCGGTGACGAGCAGGTCCCAGAAGGCGTCCGGGTTCGCCGCCCGGGGCAGGCGGCAGGACAGTCCGGTGACGGCGATTCCATCCCGCGCAGCGGCAGCAGCGTGTTCGGGCGTGATCATGTGCAACTGAGTTCCTTCGATCGGCGGTGAAGTCGTGCGGAGGTGAAGTCCTGGCGCGGTTCGGTCATCGACCCCTGCCACAACCAGGACCCACCGCCTGAAATGCCACCCGCGAAATGAGAACGCTGCTGCATTGCTCAGATCAGGATTCGACGTAACGGGAGCGGAGGTTGCCCAGGTAGACGGTGGCGTCGCGGTGCGGGTGGTCCTGAGCACCGCGGCGGTGCAGGTCGAGGCTGCCGTCGGGGTGCAGGCGCAACGTGGTGGTGGCTCGCCGGACAGGCTCCGCCCTGCCCCTGTCCGCGAGGTCCAGCACGGGCGTGCCAGGCGGGAACATCTCGAGGGCGTCGGCGGTCGAGGCCACCGGCTGGTGGCCGGTGCGGTTCGCGCTGCTCACGTAGAGGACCGGGAACGAGTCCAGCACCGGGCGCACCGGGGGCCAGCGGGCGCCGAACAGCAACGCCCAGCCGTCCTTGGTGGCAGGTGTCAGCCAGCCGGGAACGCTGACCGACATCGGCACGAGGAGGGTCACGTGCTCGTCGGCGAGCAGCCGGAGGGCCATCTCGGCCGCGGCCGGATCGAGCGTCGTCGCCGAGATGATCTCGGTGAGGACGTCACGGCCGTGCGCCCACACCGCGACAGCCTGGCCGACCGGACGGCCCTTGGCGGCGTTGACCGCGGCCGGGGTCGTGGCGGTGACGACATGCGTCAGCGGAGCCGGGTTCGGCAGCACCACCGCCTCGCCCCGGCCCAGGGCATCGCGCACGCCCTCGATGCCGACGATCACCGCTGCACAGCTCCGGCACGCATTCCGTCGAGGTAGTGGGCGAACGCCTGGTCGTCCACCACCGCGTGGCCCTGCTGGTAGGCACGGGACTTGACCCACGACATCGCCGTGCGCGCCCCGGTGACGTCCAGGTCGTGACCCAGACGGGCGGCGACGGCGGTGACGACACGAGCGCTGGCCAGGTGGGTCAGCACGATGCTCGGGGTGATACCGAGCTGCTCCGGGTCGAAGGGCTGGAACAGCTCCGGGTGCACGAACGGGGTCCCGGTGGAAATCGTGCCGACACCGGTACCCACCACCGGGGTGGTCACACCCAGCGGCACACCGATCTCCTCGGCCACCGCCTGGGCCAGCACGGGCAGCCGGGTCAGGTCCGGGGGCGTGCACCACAGGTCAGCGTCGCCGCCGAACAGCCTCTTCGCCCGGTCGGCCCGATACGCCAGCAGGAACAGCACCTGTTCGGTGGCCACCAGGCCAGAGCGCTCCGCAACGCCCAACCACGAGGACGACACCACGCGCACACCGCTTTGCAGTGCCGCCAGCGTGTTGGCCAGGCCCAGACCGAGGTCGTTGTGCGCATGCGAGGCGAGCACGACACCTTCGGACCGCGCAGCCGTGAACATGGCTCCCGCGTCGGCAGGCAACTGGTCGCCGACCGTGTCCGCCAGGAACACCACACCCGCTCCCGCAGCGGTCAGCTCACGCGCAGCGTCCGCGAGCAGACCGTGATCGGCACGGGAAGCGTCAGCCAGGCACACGTCCACCGCGACCCCGGCACCCAGTGAGTCGGTCACCAGCGCGGCACCGGCACGCACGGCCTCCGCAGCGGGCCGGTGCATCATGACCTGCGACATCGCCTCCGACGCCGGAACCACCAGCATCACCCGCGCATGCGCCACGCCCTGCACGGAAGCGATCGCCTGCCGCACGTCGACGGCCGTGCCCCGGCACACCGCGGCAGGACTCACCACGCCCTCAGCCTCCACCGCGACCCGGCGCACGGCCTCGAACTCCTCCTTGCACACCGCGGGGAAACCGGCGGCGAACACCACGTGCCGAGGACCATCCTCGCCGAAGATCGCACCCTGCTCACATGCCAGGCGCACCCGGAACTCCGTACTCATCAGAGTCTTTCCCTGCGCCCCGTCCCGCGCCGACTCCTCCCAGAGCACGACCTTGCCGGCCAACGCCGACTCCCGCACCACATCCGACTCAGCCATCACTACCCACCGTCGCCAATCTGTTCTCGTCAACTCTGATGCCCACACCACTGCGTCGCCGCATTCGCTGGGCGAACCCGGTCCGTCTCCTGGTGGAGCTGATTCTGCGTGGATGTCCGTCGCGGAGCTCTTCACATCCATGCGGCGAATTCTCTGGGTGTCGGCGCCTCGATCTTGAAGCGGATCGACCACCCGCACACCACGGAAAACCGCAACGACAAAACACCCGTCGAGACTGAACTGCGGCATCATCGACGAGTACAGCGTTTCACCTGGTACGCGACAGAACGGCGAGGACAGGATGACTTGCGGCGTCCTCGCCGCAAGTCTCGACCACGCCAGCCGCATCGCCCGGCAGAACGGCTGAGCACACCACTCGCGAGTCGTCCGCCGCGGCAACTCCTCAGAGGTGCGGCCACCCTTCGAACGGTGGCGTCACAATGCTAACCAGTTCTGCGTTGGCCCCACTGCGGAAGTCCGCAGTACCAAAGGTGAAACTCCGACGCCCGCGGTGATGACCGCGAGGACATGCCCTCCCGCCGGCGGCGGTGACGTCGAGAAACTCTCACCGGAAGACCAATGGACAGCCTCACTCCAGCTACGAAAGCGTGACCCGGATCGCAGATCGACGAGCAAGGCGCTGCGGTTGTCCACGGCGTCGGCAGGTCGCGTCGCTGAATGGATCGATCCCCGATCGCCTATGTTGCGGCACGGCGCATCGACCAGGCTGCCGAAACACCCGGCTAGCCGCGAGGAAGTGGCAGCCGCGTCACCGGAATGCGGTGTCCAAAGACGAGTCGACCGCGCAGAGCACCGCTTCGCCGAGCAGGGCTGGAATCGCGACGGGCGGTACCAGGGTGGGCCAGGTAGCGCCGGTTCCCCGATTGGCTCCTGCGACCTTTCGTAGACGCAGCACCGTCGTCAGTGCGACGACAGACACTCGGAACACGTTCCGAGTGTCGGAACACCGGCTTGTCCCAGGATGACCGACTCGCCAGACTGTCCAGAAGGGCGCTCCGGAAAGTATCTGGAACGTAGGATGAGCATGCTCTTTCATTCCCACGGAGCGACAGTCCGAGTGACAATGCGCTCTGCCTGACCCGTCAGCTGCTCACGCCCGGGGCTTGACGGCCTGAGCATGTGATTTCCACCCAAGTGAATCACGGTCCGCAGCGGTCGCCGGTACTTCCCCGTCTTGCCATTGCGAGCCCCCAGTGTGCGGATCGGTCGCAGGCGGTAGTCAGGGCTTCGGTCCGGAGCGGGAGAAACGCCACCTCACCACCCCGACGACGCTGCCTCCTGCCGACAGATCCAGTTCACGCCCGTGCTGACGCGACCACTGCAATCGGTGACCTCGTCAGTCACTGGGCTCCGCCCCAGCAGGCGGTCATCACGATCGGAGCGTGACCTTGCGAATTCTCTTCACCGTCGCGAATTCACCGTCCCACATCCGGGCTCTGGTGCCGATCGCCAGGGCTGCCGAGGCTTCAGGACACACGGTCAGGATCGCCACCGCCGCGACCTCCGCCGAGGACATCACCGCCTACGGGTTCGATCATCTACCGGCGGGTCTCGACATCCTGGAGCTCGTAGCGCGGACGCTGAAGGAATCCGGTACGACGTTCGCAGAACTCACGGCGATGGAGAGGACAGTGGACTTCTTCATCGGCCCTCCGGCCGAGGCGATGGCCACCGACATCATCAACTCGGAGTGGAATCCCGATGTCATCGTCCGCAGCACGCTCGAGTTCGGTGGCGTGCTCGCCGCCGAAGTGCTGGGCGTGCCGCACGCCTCCGTCGCGATCGGTGGCGCGATCAACGTGATCTCGCCACCTGCCACGCTCGCGCCGCTGATGGCCCCGCTCCGCGCTTCGTTCGGCCTGCCGCCCGATCCCAGCGGGGAGGCGAACTTCAGCCATCTGCACGCTTGCCTGATGCCCGAGACTTACGATCCAGCAGAGGCCGGCGTACCCCGCTCCAAGTTCTACCGGCACGAGAACCCCGGAAGGCGGGGCGATGCCATGCCGCCTGTTCTGGCACAGTTGCCCACCGACAAGCCGTGGGTGTTCGCGAGCTTGGGCACGCTGGCCGCGTTCGCGTCGGACGGCCTCTCGCTGCTCGAATCCGTCATCACGGCCATGGCGCGACTGGACTGCGTCGCGGTGGTCAGCACAGGACGCGGCGTGGAACACGAAGCGTTCGGCCCTCTGCCGTCCACTGTGGTCCTGGTGGAGTCGGTTCCCCAGCCGCTTCTGCTGGAGTGCTGCGATCTCTTCGTCACACACGCCGGTCAGAACAGCGTCCGTGAAGCGATGCGATGTGGCGTTCCGCTCGTCTGTATGCCCATGTTCTCAGAACAGCCGTACAACGCACGCAGGTGCGCGGAAGCCGGCGTCGGCGAGCAACTGCACACAGAAGCAGTGACGGCGGACGACGTTCTGGCCGCCTGCCGGAAAGTTCTGGAGGACCCGCGATACCGGAGCAACGCTCGGCGGATCCACCGTGACATGCTCGCCCTGCCGCCACTCGAGACGTTCGTCGCTGACCTCCAGTCGTTGGTGAGAGGCGAAAGCGCCCGTTCGAACGGTCACTAGCCGAGCTCGAGTTTCAACCTGTTCGGCGGGGTCGGAGGTCGCTGGACCTGGTCTTCCTGCCGCGTATGACTTCTTGTTCGTCTGTGCTGGTGGCGGTGTGAACGTCATCGCGCGCTGCGTGACAGGTCAGTTGTGGCCGCAGGTCGCGAGACCCCCTGCGGATGCGTGATGGGCTGAGCCGTTGGGCCGGAAGGGTTTCTCCCAGGGACGGCGCAGATCGATGGTGAGGTCGCGGGCGAGGCGGAGCCGGGTGTAGGCGGTGAGCAGCAGCCAGGTCCAGCGGTCGGCGGCCTCGGGTGAGCGCAGTTCGGGTGTTCGCGTGATCGTAGGACCTACGCTGACATCCCACGTGATCCGCCCTGCCGCATCGGCCAGGGCTTGCAGCGTGATCAAGATTCGCTGCCGGACACCGAACCGCTGTCCCGCCACGGTGCGCCGTGAGGTGGCCCGTACGTGGTCAACGGCCCGTGGATGAGCGTCGGGTGGCTTGCTCGACGAGCTGGGTGGACGCGGTCTGTGAGTGGCATCCCCTGGGGAGGAGCGTTCAAGGGGTGCCACCCGCAGACCGCTGGAGTGCGCCGGCTGCTCGCTGACCACTGACGGTTGGCCAGGCTGCCGTGCCGCCAGGCCTCAGTAGGGGTATTGGGCGCGGCCCCGGTTGACCGAGACCCACTTCAGCGTCGTGAACGCGTCCAGGCTCCAGTCGCCGTTCATGCGGCCGAGCCCGGACTGCTTCTCACCGCCGAACGGGACGTTCGCCTCGTCGGCGATGGTCGAGTCGTTGACGTGGATCATGCCGGTGTGGAGGCGCCTGGCCAGCTCGACACCCTTGTCGAGGTCGCTGGTGTGGACCGCGCCCGACAGGCCGAAGCGGGTATCGTTGGCGATCACCACCGCCTCGTCCTCGGTGTCGAACGGTACCAGGCACGCGACCGGGCCGAACAGCTCCTCCTGCATCACCGACATCTCGGGCGTGACGCCGGTCAGCACGGTGGGGTGGAAGAGCGTGCCGTCCACCTCGCCACGCAGCAGCACCTCGGCGCCCTCGGCGATGCCCTGTTCGACCTGCTCGGCCAGCCGGTCGGCCTGCCGCTGGTTGATCAGCGGGCCGAGGACGGTGTCCGGGTCGCGCGGGTCGCCGACCGGCAGGGACGCGGCCTTCGCGACGTACCGGGAGGCGAACTCTTCGAACACCTCGCGGTGTACAAGGACCCGGTTGGCCGACATGCACACCTGGCCCTGGTGGGTGAAGCGGCTGAACACGGCCGCGTTCACCGCCACGTCGAGGTCGGCGTCCGCCAGGACGATGAGCGCGCTGTTGCCGCCCAGCTCCAGGATCGGCTTCTTGAAGTTGCGGATCGCCACCTCGGCGACGTGCCGCCCCACCTCGGCCGAGCCGGTGAACGAGATGACCCGCGGCAAGGGGTGCTCGACGAAGGCGTCACCGATCACCGGGATCTCCGTGATCACGACGTTGAGCAGGCCGGCAGGCAGGCGGGCCGCCTCGAAGACCTCCGCGATCAGCGTGCCGCCGACGATCGGGGTGTCCTCGTGCGGCTTGAGCACTACACCGTTACCCGCCGCGAGCGCGGGCGCGACGGACTTCATGCCGAGGAAGAACGGGAAGTTGAACGGGCTGATGACCCCGACGACGCCGACCGGCTCCCGGTACACCCGGTTCTCCCGATCGGGGTTGGGGGACGGCAGGATCCGTGCGTCCATGCGCAGCGGGAAGGTGGCGCTCTCCTTGAGCATGTCCAGCACGAGGCCGATCTCGAAGTGTGCCTTGAGCCGCGTGCCGCCGAGCTCGTCGATGATGATGTCGACGATCTCCGGCGTGTGGTCCTCGACGTAGGAGACCGCCCGCTCGAACACTGCCCGCTTGTCCTGGGGGCTCACCCTGTCCCACTCGGACCTGGCGCCCTGGGCGGCCCGGTATGCCTCGTCGACGTCCGCGATGCTCGCGCAGTTGAACTCCGCGATCGTCGACCCGTCGAACGGGTTGCGGTCCACCAGAACCTCGTCCATCGAACCGGTGCGCCATTCACCGCCGATGAACTGCTTGTGGCGCCTGGTGTTCTGTTTGCTGTCGCGAGTGTTGTCCATGAGGTCTCCACGTCTCGGTGTGCCGGGTGTTGTGGTGGCTTGCAGGGGCTTCGGGAGTGGTGCGGCGCCAGCCGGGGGAAGCGCCGGCGCCGCACCACCGGGTTGCTCGTCTGCGCTGTGGACCGAGGCGGGCTGGTCCGAGCCGCGGCTGAAGGAAATGGCCGCACAGGCCAGCGGGAGGATGGTCTTGCACCGATTACGCAGATCCTGGCGAAGCTGGGTCCTCGGCGGTGCTGGTGCTGAGCACCCAGCCTGTGTGCGTGTGTTCCAAGTGGACGAGCGGCGCCGGCTGGTCGTGCACCGTGCACGTGACGGCGCGGCGGACGCCGTTCGTGTCGGCGGTGGCGACGGACGGGCTCGCGATGGGCGCGTGTCAGGCAGCCATCGTGGCGACGACCACCTCGAGAGCGTTCTTGCGGAACATGAGGATTCCCTCCTTCCGGTGTCAGCGGGGGCTTGGGGTTCTCGGGCCGGGTTCGCGCGGTCACGTGCTCCACGTCCAGGCGTTGGGGCCGGCGGGCAACAGGTGCGGAACCTGTGGCAGCGGCTCGGGAGGACCGATCCGGTGAAGATCGGCAAGCCGAAGGAGGAGCGTGTGGATCACGATGAGCGCTTCGAGCCGCGCCAGGTACCGGTCGGGGCATTCGCGGGCGCCGTGCCCGAACGCCAGGTGTCCCGAAGCACCGCGTGCTCTGCGCGCCGCGTCGAGCTGGTGCGGGTCGGCGAAGACGTCATGGTTTCGGTTCGCGGCCGCGAAGTTGACGCGATCAGCGTGCCCGTCGGCACCTCGTGTGAACGGAGGCGGGTGGACCAGGTGGTGATCCGCACAAGACCGGTGTGCGTGGTGTGGACACGCATCGTTTCCGCGAAGCACCGGCGAATGAGGTGGTGCCGTTGCGGTTTGCGCTGACGATCCGCGCCGCTTCCGCCGCTGTCCAGGAGCTCCAGACCACGCTCCAGCCGACCGGCGGCGCGTACGTCGAACATCGCCTCAAGTGTGTGGCGGCGTCGTGCAGCGTGCGTGCAGCCGGCACCTGGCTGTCGACCTGGGCCAAGTGGTCGATGGCGGGCTGCAACAGCTCGTCGACCGCGTCGCAGTAGCGGCGAACCCGGTCCGCGTCTTCGACTGGGTAGCGGCAGGGCACACCGAGACATCGGGCAACCTCGATGAAGACCCCATCACCGAGACCTGGTGTGATGACCCCGCGGTCCGGCCACACCAGGTTCGGCCGCAACAGCACAGCGGCCACCACCGTCCGGGAGCTGGCCGCGACGACCACCTGGCTGGGCTCGACCTGGTGCCGGTGTGCGATCCACTCAACACGTCCGGCGGTCAGCGCTGCCGAGTGGCGGTGGGCGCGCGTCGAGCGATGTCGGCGCCGCTGTCCGCACCGAGTCGGTTGTGGACCAGTTCGCTCGCGGAGTCCTTACCGGCGGGCGCGTTCTGATGGCGATCGGGGCGGTGATCATGACCGCGACCCGGTTCCCGAGCAGGGCGAGCCACGTCCCATCAGCCAGTCCGTGCGCTGGAACCGCTTCGTGAGGTCGGCGCGGGGCTGAGTGGGGTTCGCGACACGCAGGTGCTCGGCGACCGCGTCCACGCCGTGGAGACTCTCGAGCGCCGCACGCCCCCGTTGCTCAGCGATCGGGAGCAGTTCGGGGAGCCTGGGGTTGTCGCAGAGCACCGAGGGCTGCGACCGGAACTCGTAAACGCGGCCGATGGGCTCCGTCAGGCTCAGGTTCTGCACGGTGTGCGCGTACTCGCGCCCGGCCGGGATGGGAAGAAGGTCGCCGGAGTACTGCACGGCGTCGTGTTCGAGCTGCTCCCCGTGAAGGGTGAGCGCCCCCTCCGCGGGGCATTCGGTGGGCAGCACGAGGACGTGGGTCTCGGGGTGGTGGTGGGGGTGAGCGAGGAAGGCGCCGGGCACGTCCAGTCCGCCGACGGAGAGACGCATCCCAGGCGTGTTGCCGCCAGGTTCTCCGTCGACGAGCGGCCGAATGCGATGGCCTTGCGGGGTGACGACGGGGGCGACTGACTCGAATGGGACCACGGCGCAGCGGCCGGGTGCGGGCGTCCAGTTCTCCCAGTGCTCGCGGGCGGCGTCGGCCTTGGCCGCAGCCTGATCGTCAAGATCCGGTCGGGCCAGGTTGCCGACGAGCAGGCTGCTGGTGGAGCGCACCACGTAGCCGGTGGCGCCTACGTGCTCGGACAGGACGTCAACGACGTAGGGAGTCCCCCGTGGGATCGTCAACAGGTCCCCTGGCCACTGGACGGACCAGAAGCGCAGGTTTTCGCCGTGGTAGGTGAGGACTGGGCCGCCGGCGGTGAACAGCAGGACCGTGTCGCCGTCCGGGTGCTGCTGCGCGTCGCTGCGGAAGTTCGCCGGGAGCTCCAGCCCGCCGGCGGCCAGGGAGAATCCGGGCACGGTGCCGTTGGCGCGGCCGTCGACGAGGACACGGATCTCCCTCCACCTGGACACGGGCCTGGGTGCGACGGACTTGAACGGGATCGGACGAATGGGGGCCTGCAGCGGCCGGACTGCGTCTGTCCTGTGTGGAGTGATCATCGTGGTCGGGTCCTCTCACGAGCCCTGTGCCGCGTTCTGCCGGCAGGAGTCGCTGTCCGGGGGAGATCAGGTGGCGACTCATCGGGGAACCGCTCACCCGACCAGCACGCAACGCGTGGCGGGAACTGGTTGCGGCGTCGGTGGTTGTGTCGGACGGTGCCGCCGGCTGTCCCGAGATGAGCTGGAAGTCGGTCGGCTTCAAGTGGGTGGACCAGTTGCCGTCCGCGCGCGGCGTTGATGTCCGCGTTGATGCGGACGACGGTGTCGTCGTGGAGGTGGAGGGTGAGCTGGCGGCTGCCGCAGCAGCACACTTCGCGCCGCAGTCTCGGCCGTGAAGGTGACGAGGTGCTGTGCCGGGCGCTCGCGGATACGCGTAGCACCACGTTCGTCGTGACAAGGGGCCAACGAAGACTTGTCCCGAGCCGACGAAAGACTGCTCTGAACGCGTCCTCGAAGCACACCGACTACGTGTACCCAGCGATGATCGCGTCTGCAACCGTCCGTTCCGCAAGCCGGAACAGGACCAAATCCTGACGTAACGCGACCGTCCCAACGCGACTCGACTGAGAACCTCTTCGTCAGGACGCCACCATCCAGAGGTTGCGGAAAACCTGGTCACTCCGACCATGGCGTTGGGCATGTCCACAAGGTGCCTGCGCTTGAGTGGCGATTCGTCTCGTCGCAGGCAACGCACCGCGGCCCTGAGGTCGATCCGGCAGACGGAAGCGACCACCTTCGACCCCGCCGAGGACTTGCCTCTTCCGACCGCCGGGGCGCTCGGCTTCGCGTCGCGCCACAGACACTGTGCCGGCCATCTTCCCGCTCGCCGACTACACAACAGCGACGACGCAGTAGGACGACCTGACCGAAGCCGCGCGGCTCGCGCGCGTCAGAGAGGCGTGGACAACCCGATCCAAGCCCATCGCCGTCGAGGCGGTGTTCCCGGAGGCGGTGCTACAACAGGGCGTGGGCAGTAGGCCCGTGCTGAGGGCACTACTGCTCCACCTCATGGAGGTGAGCGAACTGCCGAAGGTGAGCCTCCGGGTGCCGCCGCACTCGGCCACGGCCTGTCCCACCACGAACTGCTCGTTCACTTGGACGAGCAGTTCGCACCGTCGGCACAACGACGTCTGCACACGGAAACGTTCCTGCGCGCCGAGTACGTCGAAACGCACGCTCAGGTCGAGAAGATGGCGGATCGGTTCTCCGTGTCGCGGGCGTTGGCACTCGACGAAGGCGCGTCGCCAGGTCTGATCGCCGGGGCTGTCGTGTCCTTTTCACAACAGTGACTTCCCGAGCTCCAGCAGCGGCTCGGCAAGGTCAGGAGGATCACCCTTGTCCATGCGCCGCAGTAGCCGACAAACCACGTAGAGCTGAGCGAGGCGCCCTGCATCGCTCAGGAGCACGTCCTGGAAGACCGCACGGACCCGCTCAGCCGCGGCAGGCACCAGGGAGGCGTACACAGCAGCGTCGCCGCACAGTCCCAGCAGGACCTCCCGGACTCCCACTCACCGAGGTCGGTGATCCCGCCGCCCGCGACCCACCAGTACGCGACGAGGGCCAGGCCGGCCCACAGCAGTCCGGCGGTTCGCCACGCAGCCCGGAGCCCGGAGCCGAGCGGACGTCCTCGGCTTGCGGACGGGCTCATGCGCTCCTCCTTCGTTCTCGCCCGTCCCATGCTCGGCACCGAGCCTGAACGCCCCGTCCGAGCGAGCTGTGATTCAGCTGAACCGCATACGATCCCGGGCGTGAGCAATGTCGAGGCCGAGCCCGCAGAAGTGACGTGCACCTCCATCCCCGGCGGCGTGGAAGTCCTGTCCCCGCGCGACGTCCCCTTGGGCGGCCCGCGAGCGATGTCGGTGCGCCGAACCCTGCCTCAGAAGCAACGGTCGTTCATCGGCGCGTGGTGCTTCTGCGACCACTACGGCCCGGACGACGTCACCATGGATGTGGCCCCGCACCCGCACACGGGCCTGCAGACCGTGAGCTGGCTGTTCACCGGCGAGATCGAGCACCGCGACAGCCTCGGCGTGCACGCGCTCGTCCGCCCCGGCGAGCTCAACCTCATGACCGGCGGCCGCGGCATCTGCCACTCCGAGCAGTCCACCGCCTCGTCCTCGGTCCTGCACGGCGTCCAGCTCTGGCTCGCCCTGCCCGACGCCCACCGCGACGCGCCACGCGACTTCCAGCACTACGCCCCGCCGACGGTGGAGGTGGACGGCGCCTCGGTGCGCGTGTTCCTCGGCTCGCTGGCGGATTCGACGTCACCGGTGCGGACCTTCACGCCGTTGCTCGGCGCTGAGATCGTGCTGCCCGCGGGAGCGTCACTGACCTTGGACGTGGCGCCGTCGTTCGAGCACGGCGTCCTGCTCGACACCGGCGACGTGACGCTGGGCGAGACCGCGCTCCAGCCCGGCGACCTCGGCTACGTCGGCACCGGACGTTCGACGCTGGCGCTCTCTTCGGCGGACGGCGCACGGGTGGTGCTGCTGGGTGGCGTGCCGTTCGGCGAGGAGATCGTCATGTGGTGGAACTTCGTCGGGCGCACGCACGACGAGATCGCCGCGTTCCGGGAGGAGTGGCAGGCGGAGACCGACCGGTTCGGCCGGGTCGAGGGCTACCCCGGTGCCCGCCTGCCGGCGCCGCCGCTGCCCGGCGGACGGCTCCGGCCGCGCGGCAACCCGGCCTGACCGGACATCACTTTGCGTGCCGAATTAGCTACGGAAAGCACTTCCGGCTTTAACTGGAATTAAGGTTCCCGAGCTCACGCCGTCCCAACATCCGGGTCGCGAGCCGCCCGTCTCAAGTCGTGATCCCGTCCACAGATGACCGAACCCGACCAGGCCGAACAACACTGAAGGCCTGGTCAGCACATGTACGCGGTCTCGTCTCAACCCGCGGTCGCTGCTGCATGTGAAAAGTCATACTTGAGGACCATTGAAAATCGCGTTCCGATCGATTTTCCTGATCGAGGCATCCACGGAGGCTGCCGGACGTCTAAGGGGGCATGAGGAACGTGACACGAGTGGGCGCCGACTCGACATTCGCCTTCATCGCTCCGTCCGGGCGCCCTCTGCCCGTCGACGTCGAGCTCGGCTACCGCGCCGACGACCCGCACGCCGTGACCATGACGTTCCGCATGGGACGCCAGGAGACCGTGTGGCTCGTGAGCCGGGACCTGCTGGCCGACGGGTTGATCACCACCAGCGGCGCGGGTGACGTGCGGCTGCGGCCCCACAACTCCACGACCGCCGTGCTCGAACTGCGGTCCGACGTGTCGCACGCCGTGTTCCACGTGCGGTCGTCCGAGCTGCAGGAGTTCCTCAACTCCACCTACGACGTGGTCGCCCCGGGCTGCGAGAACGACTACGTCGACTTCGACGCGGAACTGCGCAAGCTGATCGACTAGCACGCGTTTTCACCCGAACGAGCCCGTATCATGGAGTAGTTCCAACCCATACGTTCGAAGTCGTGACAGTGACGACTTCCACCGCGTACAGCAGGGATCTGGGCGACGAACTGCGCCGGCTCCGGCAGAGGTTCACCGGCCTGAGGGGCCGCGCGATGGCGCTGCAGCTCGGCTGGGATCCGAGCAAGGTCTCCAACCTCGAGCACGGCAAGATCCGGGGCAGCGACATCGACCTCGCGCAGTACCTCACGGTCTGCGGCAAGGACATCGACTACTTCGAGGACTTCCTCCGCCGCTACCACAACGCCTTCGACCAGTACCTCGCGCAGATGCCGGACAACACCCGCACCCTCGCGATGACGGAGGCGATGGCCACCGGCATCACGGCCTACGACGTCCTGACCGTGAACAGCCTCCTGCAGACGCCGAACTACGCGCGCGCCCTGCAGGCCGCCACCGGGCAGGCGGCTGAGGACCTGGACAGGCAGGCGGTCATGCGCCGCCCCAACGGCCCCAAGTGCGTCTTCTACCTGCACGAGCTGGCGCTGCGGATGCGGCTCGGCACCAGGCAGGTCATGGAGGAGCAGTACGTGTGGCTGCTGGCGAACTCCGCCATCATCCGCGTCGTGCCGGAAGAGGCGGCCACAGCGGCGTTCCAGTCGACGTGCACGCTGTTCGAGTTCGAGAAGGCGCCACCGCTCGTCTACGCGGAATCCGGCCTGGCCAAGGTCTTCGCCCAGGGCGAGGCCGCCGTCGAGCGCGGCCGCAGGCTCTTCGACCTGCTCGACGAGATCGCCCTGGACGAGAACCAGACGCGGCGCAAGCTCGCGGAGTACCGCGGGCCCACACCTCTGCGCGCGCTGGCTCAGTAGCCGTACACGAGGTCGAACGCGAGCTGCGGGTCGAACTTGCCGGCGTCGACGCCCGGTGCCTTGCCGCACCGCCCGTCCGAGTCGCCGGGGACCTTGACCCACAACAACATCTCCGCACCGCCACCGGTGCGCGCGGGCGTGCCGAGCTTGCGCCCACCGGGGTTGCACCACTCACCGTTGTGGCCGTTGCCGTTGCGGCTGGTGTCGATCACGTACGGCTTGGTGTACCCGGGCAGCGAACCGCTGATCGAGTTCCCGTACGCCGTCGAGGCCGCGGTGGTGTGGTAGTTCGACACGTTGATCGAGAACCCGCGGACGTTGCGCACACCGGCCGAGTCCAGGCGGCCGGCCATGGTCGCGGCCGGCACCCACTGCGCGTTGCCGGCGTCGAGGTAGGCCCACGTGTTGGGCGCCTTGGCCTTGAACTGCTCGGTGGCGTACTTGATCATCGCCGTCCGCTCGGCGACCTTGCCGCTGTCCATGCACCCGAAGTCGGCCAGCGAGTCCGGCTCGATCACCACGACGGCCGGCCGCGTGCCGATCGCCGAAGCGAAGGAGGAGATCCAGGCCCGGTAAGCCTCAGGCGTCCCCGCGCCGCCGCCGGAGTGGCCACCGCACGCGTCGCGGCCGGGGATGTTGTAGGCGACCAGCACGGGCAGCTTGGTGCCGGTCTTGTTCACGTAACCGCTGACAGCGGTCTTGATGTCACCGCTCCAGGCGCCGAACCAGCGGGCGATCGGCTTGGTCGAGATGTTCGCCTTGATCGCGGCCTGGCGCCCGTCGCCCGCGTGGTCGCGCACCCACACGGCGGGGTTGGAGTCGGGGTCGACGTAGAAGCCGTCGGTCAGGCTGACGGGGCTGGCGGCGTGCGCGGCCGGGGCCGTGACGACGACGGCCAGCAGGGCCAGCGCGAGTGCTCTGATCATGGCTTCGAGCCTCGCGCAGGCCGCCTAAGGGGCGGTAAGTCGAGGTTGAAACGGCAGGCAGCTGCGTGCGGCGGCCGTCACGGCGCGAGCAATCCGGCCCGCACCGGCAGCAGCGGCGCGGCGAGAGGGTGAGGCGCCTGGCCTGCAACGGCAGACATCGGTCCTCCGCCACGGCAGACACCAGCCAACAGTCACAGGCCAGCAACCCGGCCCGCTACCGCAGACAGCGGCCAGCAGTCACGGCGCCAGCAACCCGGCCTGCAACGGCAGCAACGGCGCGGCCACCCGAGCCAGCGGCCCGCTCCGCACCACTCCCCCACCCGGCCCGGCGAACGGCGCGGCCGGGTCCACCGAGTCGGGCAGGCGGGCCCACACGGCCCACCTCCCGTCCCAGGCCTGGATCACGTCGAGGTGCCCGCCGGGGAGGAACCGGGCCAGGTGCACCCCTGCGACCTGCCCGGTGTTCCCCAGCAGCGGGAGCAGCCGGAAGCCGCCCTCCCGCCGCAACCTCTCGATCAGCTCCGCGCTGTCCATCTCATCTCGCCGCCAACTCCGTGTCAGCCCGATAGGTCTCCACCGCTGCATCACGTTCGGCCGGGGACCACCCCAGCGGGCCGGCGATCAGATCGGCGACCTCGCCCGCGACCGACGCGCCGAAGTCCAGGTGTTCCATCGAGATCCGGGTCCGCCGGGCGAGCACGTCCTCGAGTCCCAGCGCGCCCTCGTGCGTGACGGCGTACACGATCTCCGCCGCCAGGTAGCCCGCCACGGGTGAGGCCAGCGACGAGTCCTGCGCGATCATCGCCAGCACGTCGGACACGGCCGAGCCGTAGCGGCGCAGCAGACGCTCCACAGTGGACGTGGGCAGGCCGGACTCCGCAGCGACCCGAGTCCGGTCCGCCCACAGCTCTTGGAAACCGACGGCGCCGCACAACGGCAGCCGCTCGGTCAGTGAAGGTGCGACGCCGCGGCCCAGTCCGGCGACGGCCGCGTTCACGACGTCCGCCGCCATCACGCGGTAGGTCGTGTACTTGCCGCCCGCGATCACGAAGAAGCCCGGTTCGGGCTCTGCTACGGCGTGCTCTCGGGAGAGCTTCGACGTGTCGCTCGACGCTCCGGCGAGCAACGGCCGCAGGCCGGCGTACGTGCCGACGACGTCGTCCACCGACAAGGGGGACCGGAGCACGGCGTTGACGTGGTCGAGGATGTAGGTGACGTCGTCGGCGGTGGCGGACACGTCCTCGGGCGCACCGGAGTACGGCGTGTCCGTGGTGCCGATGATCCAGTAGGCGCCCCAGGGGATCACGAACAGCACCGACTTCTCGGTCTGCGTGATCAGTCCGCCGTCGAGCTGGATCTTCGACCGCTCCACCAGCACGTGCACGCCCTTGGACATCCGCACCTGGAACGGCGGCGTGCCGGGCGACATCGAGTTCAGCGAGTCGGTCCACACACCGGTCGCGCTGATCACCCGCCGGGCCCGCACGACGTGCGTCACGCCGGTGAGCTCGTCGCGCACCGAAGCACCGGAGACCCGGCCCTCCGAACGCAACAGCGACGTGACCCGAGCGCGCGAGACGACCGTCGCACCGTGCTGGGCGGCCGTGCGCACCAGCGTCGCCACGAGCCGCGCGTCGTCCATCTGCGCGTCGTAGTAGCGAATGGCGCCGGCGAAGGCGGAGGAGTCCACCGACGGACCGACCGAAGCCATCTTGCGGCGGGAGAGGTGCCGGTGCATCGGCACGGCCCCGGCGCCCCCGATCGAGTCGTACAGCAGCACGCCCGCGCCGACGTAGGCGCGTTCCCACTGCTTCTTCAGCGGGAAGAGGAACGGCACCGGCCGCACCAGGTGCGGTGCGAGCCGGCGCAGCAACAACCCACGTTCCTTCAGAGCTTCCCGGACCAGCTTGAACTCCAGCTGCTCCAGGTACCGCAGCCCGCCGTGGACGAGCTTGCTGGACCGGCTCGACGTGCCCGCCGCCCAGTCGTCGGCCTCGACCAGGGCGACGGAGAGGCCGCGGGACGCCGCGTCGAGAGCAGCGCCCGCGCCGACCACCCCGCCTCCGACGACGAGGACGTCGAACTCCGTGCTGCCCAACGCTTCGAGCGAACGGGCACGGCGAGCCGGATCCAGCTTTGCGAACAACTTCTTCAGCTCCCTAAAGAAAGAAGTCAGCGGACGTCGGCGTCGACCCAGTCGAACGACTTGGTGACGGCCTTCTTCCAGTTGCGGTACTCGCGCTCGCGCTCGCCGGAGTCGAGCTCCGGCGTCCAGCGCTTGTCCTCGGCCCAGTTGGCGCGCAGCTCGTCGAGCCCGGACCAGTAGCCGACGGCCAGACCGGCGGCGTACGCGGCACCGAGTGCGGTCGTCTCGGCGACGACGGGACGCACGACCGGCACGTCCAGCACGTCCGCCTGGAACTGCATCAGCAGCTCGTTCGCGACCATGCCGCCGTCGACCTTCAGCTCGGTCAGCGGCACACCGGAGTCGGCGTTCATCGCGTCCAGCACCTCGCGGGTCTGGAACGCCGTCGCCTCCAGCACGGCCCGCGCCAGGTGACCCTTGTTGACGAACCGGGTCAGGCCGACGACGGCACCGCGGGCGTCCGCCCGCCAGTACGGCGCGAACAGACCGGAGAACGCCGGCACGAAGTACGCGCCACCGTTGTCGTCCACCGTCTTGGCCAGCGTCTCGATCTCCGCGGCCGAGCTGATGATGCCGAGGTTGTCGCGCAGCCACTGCACCAGCGAGCCCGTGACGGCGATGGAGCCTTCCAACGCGTAGACGGGAGCCTCGTCGCCGATCTTGTAGCAGACGGTCGTGAGCAGACCGTTCTTCGAGGCGACCTTCTCGGTACCGGTGTTGAGCAGCATGAAGTTGCCGGTGCCGTAGGTGTTCTTCGCGGTGCCGGGCTCGTAGCAGACCTGGCCGAACGTCGCGGCCTGCTGGTCGCCGAGGATGCCCGCGATCGGCACGCCCTTGAGCACGCCGCCGGGGCCGCCGGTGCCGTAGACCTCGGAGGAGGAACGGATCTCGGGCAGCATGGACAGCGGGATGCCCATGTCGGCGGCGATCTCCGCGTCCCACTGCAGCGTGTCGAGGTCCATCAGCATGGTCCGCGACGCGTTGGTGACGTCGGTCGCGTGCACACCGCCGTTGGGGCCGCCGGTGAGGTTCCACAGCGTCCACGTGTCGGTGTTGCCGAACAGCAGGTCGCCGGCCTCGGCGCGCTCGCGGGCGCCCTCGACGTTGTCGAGGATCCAGCGGATCTTGGGGCCGGAGAAGTAGGTGGCCAGCGGCAGGCCGACCTTCGCCTTGTAGCGGTCGGCACCGCCACCGAGGGCGCCGAGCTCCTCGACGATCGCCTGGGTGCGGGTGTCCTGCCAGACGATCGCGTTGTAGACCGGTTCGCCGGTGTTCTTGTCCCACACCACCGCGGTCTCGCGCTGGTTGGTGATGCCCACGGCGGCGAGGTCACCGGTGTTCAGGTCGGCCGTGGACAGTGCCTGGCCGATCACGAACCGGGTGTTCTCGGAGATCTCCACCGGGTTGTGCTCGACCCAGCCGGCGCGGGGGAAGATCTGCTCGTGCTCCTTCTGACCCACGGCGACGATGGAGCCGCTGTGGTCGAAGATGATCGCCCGCGTGCTGGTCGTGCCCTGGTCGACGGCGAGAACGTACTGCGTCATCGAAACTGTCCTTTCCGGATGGTCAGATCAGAACGCGAGCGAGGCGATGACACCGGCGAGCGCGCCGCCGATGATCGGGCCCACGACCGGCACCCAGGAGTAGCTCCAGTCGGAGTCCTTCTTGCCCACCGCTTCACCGTCGGTGCCCTTGTAGGACAGGGGAAGCAGCGCGTGGGCGATGCGCGGGCCGAGGTCGCGGGCGGGGTTGATCGCGTAGCCGGTGGGACCACCGAGAGAGGCACCGATGCCGACGACGAGCATGGCCACGGCCAGCGGGCCGAGCTGGGTCGGCGTCTTGCCGAGCGCGAGGACCACGAAGACCAGGACGAACGTGCCGATGATCTCGCACACCAGGTTCCAGGTGTAGCTGCGGATCGCCGGGCCGGTGGAGAAGACCGCGAGCTTGAGGCCCTCGTCGGGCGTCTCGTCGAAGTGCGGCTTGTACGCGAGCCACGCGAGCACGGCACCGAGGAACGCGCCGAGCATCTCACCGGCGAAGTAGACGAGCGTCGAGCCCACGCCGACCGGCACACCGGGGGCGAACTCGTCCGCGCCACTGGTGAGGATGCCGATCGTCACGGCGGGGTTGAGGTGCGCGCCCGACTTGTAAGCGATGTAGACACCGGCGAAGACACCGAGGCCCCAGCCGAAGTTGATCAACAGCCACCCGCCGTCGAAACCCTTCGACTTGGCGAGCAGCACGTTGGCCACCACACCCGCACCCAGCAGCAACAAGATGCCCGTACCGAGCACCTCGCTGAGGAACACTGTCCCGAGACCCACGCTGGCCTCCCATTCGTCCTTGAACGGCTGATCACCACGTGGTGATTGACGCGGAACGTAATGAGCCACGTCACGCCTGCTCAACAGGCACGTTTCGACAATGTCGACACCTGTGACCCCCGAAGGTGTGACCGAGTGGTCACGCTGCGCGCAGACAAGGCGTTTCAGGCCTGTTTCCTGGGCTGATGGCCGCCGTAGCTGTTCGACATTGCCGACACGGGTCGTCTCAATTACGTTTCTCGCGTGCCGGGACCCATCCAGTCGATCGAACGCGCCGCAGCCGTGCTGCGGCTTTTGGCGCGTGGCTCCGGCCACCACGGTCTCACGGAGATAGCCGACTCGCTCGGTCTCGCGCGGGGTACCGCGCACGGGATTCTCCGTACGCTGCAACGGGTCGAGTTCGTCGAGCAGGACCACACGACCGGGCGGTACCGGCTCGGCGCCGCGCTGCTGCACCTGGGAACGTCCTACCTCGACGCGAACGAGCTGCGTTCTCGATCGATCAACTGGGCCGACACGCTCGCCGCGCGGTCCGGCCAGGAGGTGCGGATCGGCATGCACCACGACGGCGCCGTGCTCGTCGTGCACCACGTGTTCCGGCCCGATGACTCTGTGCAAACACTCGGCATCGGCGCGATGCTGCCGTTGCACGCCACCGCGCTCGGCAAGGTGCTGCTCGCCTACGACCCGGACCTGTCGGCGGCCGCACGCCGGCGGGAGCTCACGTCGCTGACGCGCAGGACGATCACGCGCACCCAGATGCTGGAGCGCGTGCTGACCGAGGTGCGCGGGCAGGGCTGGGCCGGCGAGGCCGAGGAGTACATGCCGGGCGAGGCGAGCATCGCCGCGCCGATCCGGATCCCCGGCGGCCTGGTGATCGGCGCGATCGGGATCTCGGGTGCCGCGGACCGCCTGTGCGACTCGGCGGGCCGTCCGCGTGCGACGCTGGTGCGTCAGGTCGTGCAGGCCGCCGAGGCGGTCACCACTTCGCTCGTCGACGAGAACTGAAGGGCTCGCCGTGCAACGGTTCGTAATGGCGATCGACCAGGGCACGACGTCGACGCGCTGCATCGTGTTCGACCAGAACGCCCGCCTCGTCGCGGTCGCCCAGCGCGAGCACCGGCAGTACCACCCGCGGCCGGGCTGGGTCGAGCAGGACGCCGTGGAGATCTGGCGCAACGTCGACCGGATCGTGCCGCAGGCGTTGCGGCAGGCCGGGATCACGGCCGACCAGGTGGTCGCGATGGGGATCACGAACCAGCGCGAGACGTTCGTGCTGTGGGACCGGCACACGGGTGTCCCCATCGGACGCGCGATCGTCTGGGAGGACATCCGCACCGAGGACCTCGTCGCCGAGCTCGGGAAGAAGCAGGGCATCGAGGAGGTCCGCGACCGCTGCGGCCTGCCGCTCGCGACGTACTTCTCGGCGCCGTCGCTGCGGTGGATGCTCGACAACGTGGCCGGGCTGCGCGCGAAGGCCGAACGCGGCGACGTCCTGTTCGGCACCATGGACACCTGGCTGATCTGGAACCTCACCGGCGGCGTCAGCGGGGGCCTGCACGTCACGGACGTGACCAACGCGTCGCGGACGATGCTGATGAACCTCTCGACGCGGCAATGGGATCCGATGCTGCTGGAGTTCTTCGGCGTGCCGTCCTCGATGCTGCCGGAGATCCGGCCGTCGACCGAGATCAGCGGCGTCACGACCCGCGTGGTGCCGGGCATCAAGATCGCGGCTGCCCTGGGCGACCAGCACGCGGCCCTGTTCGGGCAGACCTGCTTCGAGAAGGGGTCGATCAAGGGCACGTACGGCACCGGCGGGTTCCTGCTGATGAACACCGGCACCGAGCTGGTGCGGTCGAAGCACGGGCTGCTGACGACGATCGGCTACCAGATCGGCGGCGAACCGGCGTACGCGCTGGAGGGTTCGATCGCCGTGGCCGGGTCGCTGGTGCAGTGGTTCCGCGACAACCTGGGGCTGATCCACAGCGCGCCGGAGATCGAGACCCTGGCGCGCACGGTGAAGGACAACGGCGGCTGCTACATCGTGCCGGCGTTCTCGGGACTCTTCGCGCCGCACTGGCTCTCGCAGGCGCGCGGGCTCGTCGTCGGGCTGACGTCGTACATCAACAAGGGCCACCTGGCGCGGGCCGTGCTGGAGGCGACGGGCTGGCAGACGCGCGAGGTGGTCGACGCGATGAACGCCGACCTCGGCGTGCCGACGCCGGTGTTGAAGGTGGACGGCGGGATGACCGCCGACCACCTGCTCATGCAGTTCATCTCGGACGTGCTGGACATCCCGGTGCAACGGCCACTGGTCGCCGAGACGGTGTCGCTCGGTGCGGCCTACGCGGCCGGTCTGGCCGCCGGGTACTGGCCGGACCTGGAGGGGTTGCGGAGGAACTGGCACCTGGCCGCGCGGTGGAACCCGGCGATGGACGCCCGGCACCGCGAGGACGAGTACGCGAACTGGAAGCGGGCCGTGGAACTCACGTTCGCGTGGGCCCGCTCCACTCCGTCCAGTTAGGAGCGTTGCTTCCGCACCCACGCGGCGACGTCGTCGGTCTCGATCGGCAGCGCGTCGGACAGGACGTCCGCGCCGGTCGAGGTGACGACCAGGTCGTCCTCGATGCGCACGCCGATGCCGCGCAGCTCCGGCGGCAGCGTCTCGTCGTTGGGGTGGAAGTACAGGCCGGGCTCGACCGTGAGCGCCATGCCGCGCTCCAGGATGCCCTGCTGGTAGGTCTCCTGACGGGCGTCGGCGCAGTCGTGCACGTCGAGGCCGAGGAAGTGCCCGGTGCCGCAGACGATGTAGCGGCGGTGGTGCTGGCCGGACGGGTCGAGCGCCTTGTCGACGCTGACCGGCAGCAGGCCCCAGTCGTGCAGGCCCTCGGCGAGCACGCGCATGGCGGTGTGGTGGAACGCGCTGTAGTCGTTGCCCGGCCGCACTTCCGCGAGCGCGGCGACGTGCGACCTCAGCACCAGGTCGTACACCTGGCGCTGCGGCTCGCTGAACTCGCCGCTGACCGGGAACGTCCGGGTGACGTCGGCGGTGTAGAGGGAGTTCATCTCGACGCCGGCGTCGAGCAGCAGCAGGTCGGCGTCGTTCACGCGGCCGTCGCAGCGCGTCCAGTGCAGGACCGGGGCGTGCGGGCCGGCGGCGACGATCGAGGTGTAGCCGGGGCCCTTGCCCTCGGTGCGGGCGCGGCGGTCGAACGTGCCCTGCAGCCAGCGCTCTCCCCCGCCGCGCACGGCCTGGCCGAGCTCCATGGCGACGTCGGCGAAGCCCTTGACCGACGCGTCGACGGCCTGGCGGAGCTGGTCGATCTCCCAGTCGTCCTTGATCCGGCGCAGCTCGGCGAGCACGGTGCGCAGCTCGTCGCTGTGCGAGCCGGTCAGCGCGTCGAGCAGCGGGTCGACGCCCTTGGCGACGAGCGTCTCCGGGTGGCGGCCGCGCAGGGCGTTCGCGAGGTCCTCCAGCGGCCGGGCCGTGATGCCGAGCGCCCGGCCCCACTCCTTCGGGCCGGCGGCGGCGCCGATCCAGAACGGGCTGCGGTCGGCGTCACCGAAGAAGTCGACGCTGTGGGTCTCGCTCGGGACCGGCACGAACAGCGTGGCGTCGTCGCCGCTCAGCACCAGCACGGCGCCCTCGACCTGGCAGCCGGTCAGCCAGACGAAGTCGCTGTCGGCGCGGAACTCGTGGAACGTGTCGTTGGACCGGACGTGCGCGCGCCCGGCGGCCAGCGCGATCCGCTTGCCGGGCAGCGCCGCGGTGAGCCTGGCGCGATGAGCAGCGGCCGCCTGCGCCGTGCCCTGCGGCAGGTCGACGGAGCTGTCCCACTCACCCCAGCCGTCGCGGATGTACGTGCGGAAACCGTCCGCGTCCACCAGTTTCGCCATGTCGCGGCGTGTCCGAGCCAATTCAGGTCCTTCCGGGTCAGTCCTCCGCTCCACCCTTCCCGCAGCCGACGGGGTCCCGCCAATCCCAGATGGCCATAGCTTCGCGCTATAGAAGGCGGGAAGGTGCATCCACCGGACGGCCGCAGCGCTCTTCCTACTGGAGGAGGCATCGCCATGAACCCTCTGACGCTCACCTGTCTCGTGGCCGCCGTCGCGCCCACGACCACGACGAACGCACCTCCGAAACCACCTCGCACCACGACGACGAAGCCGCCACCACCACCGCCGAGACCCCCGGACCGCTGGGTGCTCACGGCCGGCCTGCGCGGGTCGATCGAGCAGCAGGACCGGCAGTTCTTCCCCGCGAACGGGGCCGGATCCAGGGGCAGATGCACGCGTACTTCTTCTGCGAATGGTTCGGCGTGCACTACTCGGTGCTGGGCCTGACCGCGGCGGACTACCTGATCCGCGGCGCGGACGGCATGGTCGTCCCGCTGACCGTGCTGGCGGCCGCGGGCCTGCGGTTGCTGGGGGCCACCGCTTTCCGCACACCGCGCTGGCTCCGCGGACGTGGCGCGTCCGGACGCGGCGGGCCGTGCCGGTGCTGGTGTCACTGGGCCTGGTGCTCGTGCTGGCCGGGCTCGCGGCGCCCGCCCTGTTCCACCGGGCGGCGGGCCTGCCGGATGTGTGCGTGGCGCTGGGCGTGCTCCTGTTCCCCGTGGCGGAGCACCTGCACACGTCGCTGTCCGGCAAGCAGCCCGCCGGCGTCGTGCCGGTGATCCAGTGGACGCTGACCTTCGTGCTCGCGAGCATCGGCCTGTTCTGGGCGGTCAACGACTACTCGGCGGCGGTCGGCGAGGCCGGGGGGTACGAGTACGAGACCAAGCTCCGCACGATGCCGGAGACGGTCGTGTCCAGCACCAGGGACCTCGGGATCCGGGCGCCGGACGTCACCGCGACACCGTGCACCGCGCCGGACTCGGCCTACCGGTTCCGCTACGACGGCCTGGTCCTGGTGCTGCAGCCGGGCGGCCCGAGCTTCCTGCTGCCGAAGGGCTGGACCAGGCTCGACGGCGTCGCCCTGGCGCTGCCGCGCTCGGGCGACGTGCGCCTGCTGACCCCGCGTATAGCCTCGCCCTATGGAACTGGAGATCCGGCACCTCCGGGCGATCTGCGCGATCGGTGACGCGGGCAGCGTGTCCAGGGCGGCCACGCAGCTCGGCATCTCCCAGCCGTCGCTCACCACCCTGCTCCAGCGGGTCGAGCGCATGGTCGGCGGCACGCTCTTCGACCGCGGCCGCTCCGGCACCGTTCCCACTCCGCTCGGCACGCAGATGCTGCAACGGGCCAGGTTGCTGCTGGTGGAGCTGGAGGCGTTCGGCTCGGACACGGCGGGCCGCGGCGGGCCCGTCCGGTTCGGATCAGTGCACATGGAGTGCGTCGCCGCCCTGTACACACGGCTGGAGAAGACGCTCGACGACGTCAAGCTGGTGGTCGACCCGTCCTCCACCGGGCTCGCGCTGGCGCTGGCGAACGGGCACCTCGACGCGGCGGTGATCGCCGTCGACGAGGAGGGCGACCTCGGGCTGCCGCGCGGGATCGCGCAACGGGTCCTGGTGCCGTGGGTACCGGTGTACATCGCCGTTCCCGCTGCTCATCGCCTTGCGGCGCAGTCTGAGGTGGAGCTCGCCGACCTCGCCGGGGAGGCGTGGATCGGGCCGCCGGGTGCCGAGGACGGGTCGCTGACGGCGTTGCGGGCGGCGTGCCGTGCGGTGGGCTTCGTGCCGCGGATCCGCTTCGAGGTGCCGAGCGGGGCGGGGCGGCAGCTGATCGCGGCGGGCAAGGCCGTGCAGCTGGTCGAGCCGACATCGCAGGGCGGTCCGGGGGTCGCGGTGCGGCCGCTGGCCGGGGCACCGATGCGGATGCGGCTGGTGTTCGCGTGGCGGCGGGAGCGGCTGACCTGGAGCCAGGCCAGCAGCGTGTTCGCCGACGTGCTGGGTGCGTACGCCGGCCAGGCCGTGGCCAGTCCGGTGTTCCGACCCTGGTGGGAGGAGCGGGGCGCGGCGCTCACCTCCACCGGGTGAAGCGCGCTCGAAGCACCAGCACGAGGGTGAGCATCTGCTCGGCGAGACGGTCGAACAACGCCGGCTACGGCCACGACTTCAACACGCCCTGCGCGCTCCAGCGAGATGATGTTGCGCCAGGCCCGCGAAGCCGAGTCACCACGGCCTGGTGCACGACTGTTCAAGCCGCAGCGCCAGGGTCCTGCGAAGCATCCTCGCCCTGACCGCCGCGATCTGGCACAACGACAGGACTGACCAGCCCGTCGAACCCTCACTGATCGCCTACGGCCACTGACCTTGGAACCAACCATCCAGACGGGCGGTGGCCGGGCATCACGCCCGGCCGGCGCTACTCACGCTCACTCGGGGAAGTGCTCTCCCCGCACGCGCGTGATCCGGCTCGGCATCAAGGTCCTGAGGTTCAGGGCAGCTCGCGGAGCCAGCCTGGCCGTCGTCGTCGAGCACGTTCTCCCCGCGCGCCAGCGGAGATCCCCGCCTCAACGTGCTGTCCTGGGCGAGATCCTGTCGCGAAACCCAGGTGTTGGACGACCGCGTTCCAGGCAATGGGATGGCGGCTTTGAATTGGCCTGGCACCTATATAACGTGGATCACATCCTTCGGGCGGTCGCGAGATACGCTGCTGGGGCAATAATTTCCTGCCTGAGTTCGACTACGCGCCCCGGCGCGTGGCCACCATTTCGAAGCTCCACTGCAGCGGCGGAAATGGAAGGCGATTTTCAGATACCAGACGAAGGCCACCGTCAGGTCGAACTGGAGGGCGTTCCGCACCATGAAGCCCTCGTTTGCCTGTTCATTCGCCAATAACGGAGGTCACCGGAGCATGCAGGGCTCTACCGTTCTGATCACCGGCGGCGCCAAGGGACTCGGTCGTTTGTTCAGTGAGGCTCTTGGCAGGGAGGGCGCAAGGGTGTTCATCACCGGGCGGGACACCATGGCGATGGACGACACGGTCAAGGCGCTGAGCGCGGACGGAATCGCGATCGAAGCGATTCGGGCCGACGTGGTGGACAGAGCCGCCATGCAGGCCGCCGTTGCGCGGATCGTGGACGTCAGCGGACGCCTGGACGTGCTCGTCAACAATGCCGTCGATCCTGGTCCGGTCGGGCCGACCGCCGATGTCGACTTCGACGCCTGGTGGTACACCCAGCGGGTCAACGTGGCAGGACCGCTGATCGCCGCACAGGCCGCACTGGCGTTTATGAACCGCGTCGGCCGGGGCAGGATCATCAACCTCGTCAGCCCGGCCGGTATTCATCGATGGCCGTATGCCACGGCGTATTCCGTGTCGAAGGCGGCGTTGCTCAAGCTCACTGAAAACCTGGCCGCCGAACTCGGCTCCACCGGCATTACGGTGTTCAGCTACAATCCCGGCTTTGTCGATGCAGGGCTCACCCGTACCGGCATCGAATTCGCGGAAAGCACTGACAATCCCTGGCTGCGCCGGATCGGGCGCTGGGCGGTCAAAGTCCGGGACAATGGCGACTTCACCCCCTTGGAAGTCGCTGTGAGAACGCTTGTTCGCCTGGCGCGCGGCGACGCCGACGCGTGGTCGGGGCGAGTCATCAACGCCGGCGACGACCTCCTTACCGCCGTCTCGGGCGGGGAACGCGTGCCTGCGTCCCCGGCCGATGCCCGGGAGTTCCGATGAGACGGACGCGCCGCCTGGGCGCCAGCCAGCTGACCGTGTCTCCCATCGGACTGGGAACCTCGACCTGGGGCAGCTCGACCGATCCCGCCGACGCGGCGGTCCAGCTGGCCACCTACATCGACGCAGGCGGGAACCTCGTGGACACGGCGGATGTCTACGGCGGTGGTCGCGCCGAGGAAATCATCGGTCGAGTGCTCGCGGGCGGCCTGCCACGTGACTCCGTCGTCCTGGCCACCAAGTCCGCTGCAGTCATCAGTGACGGTAAGCCATCCGCGAATGCTTCCCGCAGTTACCTGCTGGCCGCGCTGGACGCCTCACTCGTTCGACTGCAGACCGATCATGTCGACTTGTGGCAGTTGCACGGGTGGGACCGGCGCGTCCCACTCGAGGAGACGCTCGACGCCATCGACGCTGCGATCAGTGCGGGGAAAGCGCGTCATGCTGGTGTCTGCAACTACGCAGGATGGCAGACTGCGGCTGCGGCCGTGCTCCAGTCCGCGAAGGACAGTAGCCCGCTCACCAGCACGCAGGTCGAGTATTCGCTGCTCGAACGAGGCGTGGAGCGGGAAGTAGTGCCGGCGGCTGAACACCAGGGGTTGGGCATTCTCGCGTGGGCGCCTCTGGGCCGAGGGGTGCTGACCGGAAAGTACCGCTTTGGCGTACCACAAAAGCGTGCCGACAGCCGATTCTTCAAGTGGTACGTGGGAAGACACCTCAATGATCGCGCGGCGAGAATCGTCGATGCCGTCGTCTCCGTCGCCGACGAACTCGACGTGACGCCAGTCGCCGTGTCTCTGGCGTGGGTTCGTGACCGACCAGGTGTGGCGGCCGCGCTGGTAGGCGCACGGAGCAACGATCAGCTCAGGGAATCCTTAGCCAGCGCGGATCTCCGCCTGCCTGAAGTACACCGCCAGCGGCTCAACGAGATATCCCGGCCGTATATCGGCTACCCCGAAGCCAGCATCTGATCACAAAGGTGGCGAAGGCCATGGCAATGGAGCAACGGCCGAAGTATCTCACCACTGCACAATTCACCGCTGATCCCTGCGGTGTGCTTGGCGAGTTGCGCGAGACGACGCCTGCTTCTCTCGTCGAGGTGAACGGCTTCCGGATGTGGGCCGTGACCAGGTATGCGGATGTCCGACGTGTCCTCTCTGATTCCGAAGCATGCAAGGACATCGTTCAGCACCGCAAGAAAATTGTGCCGCAGTCCCTTCTCCGGCCCGAGCGCAGCGCCAGGCTCGCACCTGAGTCGCGACGGAGCTTGCTCGACCGCGACGGTCCCGAGCATCGAAGGCTGCGTAGCCAGCTGGCCGGCGAGTTCAGCACGACGCGGCTAAGCGGCGTGCTGCCGACAATCCAACGTACAGCCAACGCACTGCTCGACCAACTTCCCGCCGGTGAACCGGTCGACCTCGTTGCAGCCTACGCGCGCCCCCTTGCCGCCACAGTACTGGCGGATCTCGTCGGCCTTCCCGAGCACGAACGTGACGAGTTTTCTGACTGGCAGATGTCTATGCTGACCGGTTCCAGCATCGCCGAAGTGGAAGATGGCGCCCGGCGTTTACACGAACTGGCTTTGCGTATGATCGAATTGAAGAGACGTGAACCTGGGGACGACCTGTTCACTCGTTTGCTGCAGATTCATGACGACAAGGACGGAATGGATGCCGAAGAGCTGGCCTCCACGTTCGTGGTGCTGTTGATCGGCGGTTCGGAACCGGCGAGTGCCATCGGCAGTGGTCTCGCGCTGCTGCTCGACCGTCCGCGCCTCGTCACACGCTTGCTAGCTTCACCCGAACTCTTCAGCCAAGCCGTCGAGGAAATCGTACGCTACGAGTCGCCGTTCAAACTGCTTCCCCCGCGGTTCTTCGACAAGCCGGTGACTTTGGACTCCGTAACGATTCCGGCTGGCGAGCTGATCGTGACGGCCCCCGGCGCGGCGTGTCGTGACCCCCGGCAGTTCGCAGACCCGGATGCCTTTGACATTGATCGTGACACGCGCGGACACCTCGGGTTCGGCCACGGTCCGCATCGATGCCTAGGCGCCGAACTGGGCCGCCGGGAAACCGCGACCGCCTTGAGCACTTTCTTCGCTCGATTCCCTCGTACTCGCATCACAGTTCCCACCGACGAGCTCGTCTGGCGTCCGGGTTCGTTCATGCGACGTCTCGACAGCTTGCCGGTGATCCTCGACTGACCGGATGTGCACTTCCAGTTCCGCAGTCACATGGACCCGCCATCGAAGTCGGCGTAGGCCGTGCCCCCGAATCTGGCCCTCTCCGTCGGCTGCCGGACGACCGGCGTGCGACCGAACCGTGTGCATGCGAACACGAACTCCAAGTGGGCGACCCAGCAGACAGCAGGAACTGAATTTCCGCAGCGCCGCCACGGCCGGTTCGCCATCCCGATCCTGCTGGTGGAGAACGCGTTGGCCAACGAGCAGAGGTCAGTGCTGCTGTGCGACGCGCGCGGTGACGCGATCCGGCACAGGCACTACATCAGCACGCTGCTGGCCCTCTCAGACCGACCGCGACGCACGGACCGCGTGACCGCGTTGCACCGGGTGCCGGCCGAACACGGGCTGGGACTGGCGGGCGGCGATCCGTCTGCGGCACGAAGTGCAAGAGCGCACGGAGCAACGCGACGTGTTGCTGCGGCAGGTCTTCCTTGGCAACCTGGGGCTGCCCGCGCGAGCTCTGCGAGAAGGTCCGGCAGGACTTCTGCACGTGCGCCGTACCTGACCTCAAGACGGTGCTCGTTGACGCGGGCCACGTCTGCAGTGATCTCGACGAGCGGACGATAGGCCCGTCATCAGGAAGGACGAAAGCGTCGAGTGCCCGCCGCACAAGCGGTACGACGCCGTGCACGCTCGTCAGCGCGCGGATTCAAGAGGTCGATCAGTTCCTGAACAGACACATCCAGCGCCTTCGCGAGACGCGGCTGCAGCCAGGGCTCCGGAGTGGACTTGTCCTGCTCCCAGCGACCGACTGTTCCGGAAGTGACTCGCAGGAACTCGGCCGGGCACTCCTGTGAATGCCAGCCGCACCCGGAACTCCGTACTCATCAGAGTCTTTCCCTGCGCCCCGTCCCGCGCCGACTCCTCCCAGAGCACGACCTTGCCGGCCAACGCCGACTCCCGCACCACATCCGACTCAGCCATCACTACCCACCGTCGCCAATCTGTTCTCGTCAACTCTGATGCCCACACACCACTGCGTCGCCGCATTCGCTGGGCGAACCCGGTGCGCACCTCCTCGAGCTCAAGCGAGGTGTCCGGCAGGACGGAAGAGGCCGCTCAGGCCGATGCGTTGAATTCCCGTTGCGGCTACCGGTTTGATCCTGCAGTGAAGCGGTCTCTCTCATGCCGCGGAGATCCGCAACGACGAAAGCATTCACCGCTGCGCGGCTGAAGTGCGCCATCATCCACTCGCACAGCATTTCACCTCGTGACACGAAATCGGAATACAGTCATCATGACCACGCGGACGGCGTTGCTCCGCATAGCGGCCAGATGCACTGCTTCGTGCGTCTGTTCACAGAGGTCCACCAGGCCGCGCAGGAACCCGGCCACTCCGAGAGTGAGCACGCAGCAACACGACCAGCACCTCTTCACGGGTAAACCAGAGCGTCCGCGGCGAAGACCGCGGGGACGTGCGAGCCCAGGAGCGGAAGCGGCACCCGAAAGTCCTGAATGGACTGAGAACGGACTGCCGGGCCGGCTACGGGGACGTGACGAGGATCGCTGATCAGTGACCAGGACACTGCGGTTGTCCACAGCGCCGAACCGCTCTTCGTGTCACACAGTCGCGCGCGCTCCGCGCTGGCCCGTCCGCACTCACGAACGGGCAGCCGGCCAACTGAGCGGCACAACGCGGCCTGTAGACCGAAACGACACCGTGTCCACTCCCACTGTCGTTAGAAAAGTCACCACAGTGGACATGTGAGAAATCTCGGCGCCACCCACGCCCCGGCACGACGTTGTCAGGGCTTGGACGGCCCCGAACCGACGTGACCAGCTTATTTCCAGCTGGTAAGTCCTCTGCCCGCGACGGTTCGCGAACTTGACCGGACGGGTACCCGCGCCGTGCAATTGAAAGGAGGCCAACCCCCCCAAAATGAGCCAAAAACTACCCGAACGGCCTAGCCGACCACTACGGAGCGCGCAAAATGGTCGCCGATGCACGCCATCCCCGGAATCCTGAAGGGCGGACCGACCTCGTCGGCCGCGATGCTGAGTTGAAACGGATCGCCGAGGCTCTTGAGTCGGCGAAGGCCATGACACCCACCACGCTCCTGGTCGAAGGCGCCACAGGCATCGGCAAGACGGCGCTCCTGGAGGCGGCATGCGAGCTCGCCCACGAGCGCGGGTTCGTGGTCTGCCGGGCGACCGCGTCGCCGATGGAGCGGGAAATGCCCTTCGCCGTCGTTCAGCAGCTCTTCGAGCACCTGCACCAGGAGCTGTCCCCCGGCCGGGACGACGCGATCACGCCGCACGGGCGCGACGTCATCGCCGGGCACTTCACCGCCAAGGTGGACGAATTCGAGGAGATCCAGGTCCACCAGGCGATCCGGGGCGTCTACCGCTTCACGGCCGGTCTCGCCCAACGTTCACCGCTGTGCCTGGTCATCGACGACGTGCAATGGACGGACGTGCCGTCGTTGCGCTGGCTGAACTACCTCGTTCACCGCGTCGTCAAGCTGCCGCTCGCGATCCTGATGGCCCGGACGTCGGGGATCCAGCCGACCGATCCCCTGCTGATCGCCGAGCTGGAGATCTACTCCGAGCGCCTGAAGCTCGCGGTCTTCAAGACGCAAGACGTCGTGCACCTCACCGAGCGAGTGCTCGGGCGCACACCGGACAAGAAGTTCGCAGAGGCCGTCGTCCACGCCACCAACGGCTGTCCCATGGTGACGGGTCACATCCTGGGTCTGATGCGGGAACGGTCGCTACCGCCGGACGAGAACGCCGCGGGCAACCTGCTCCGCCCCGATTTCCAAGAGCTCGGTCAATCGATGCTCGCACGGCTCAACCGCCAGTCACGCGGACTCGTCGAGATCGCCAAGGCGATCGCGGTCGTGGCGCCGGCCGACCTGGACCTCTTGACTGCCGTCACCGGCACGAACACCGGTGCAGCCGCCGACCAGGTGCGGCAACTGGAGGGAATGGGTGTGCTGACACCGGAGGGCAAGCTCACGTTCACGCACTCGGTGATCAAGAACGCGATCGAGAGCGCGGTCTGCTATGGGGAACGTGAAGAGCTGCACGCCGAGGCCGCACGGTTCCTGCACCACACGCGGGCGCCCGCCGTTCTTGTGGCACGCCATGTCCTGCGGACGTCCTCGCGGTTGGGTGCATGGGCGGTGGAGGCCCTGCGCACCGCCGCCGACACCTTGATCGTCGAGGGCGATCCCCGCGCTGGTGCGAGCCTTCTCAACAGGGCTTTCGAGGAGGACCTCTCCGTCGAGCAGAGAAAGGATCTGCTGCTACGGCTTGGTCATGCCGAAATCTACTTCGACCCGCGGATGGCCGTGGTGCACATCGAGGAGGGGATGACCGGGCTGGACGACCCGGAGAAGGTCCTCGCGGTCGCTTGCCGGCTCGCCCAGGTCCTCTACCTCGACGGCGCGTACGACAGTGCGAGCGATGTGCTGCGCCGGACCATGGCCGAGGTCGGACCGAAGATCCCCGGGGCCACCGACGTGTTGCGCCTGCTGGAACGGGTCACCGTGCCGTCCCGGGACCCGACGGCTGATCAGGTGGACTTCCGCCGGTTCGACGAGCAGGAGTGGCGCCGAGGTGACGCACGAGGTCGCGCGCTGGCGGGGCTGATCGCCGAGGACGCCAGCAACCGCGGCGTCGACCTTGCTCTGTGCCGGGAAACCGCGCTCACGGCGCTTTCGGGCGGCGTCACCTCCATCCTGCAGCACCCGCAACGGATGATCGGAGTGCTGAACTCTCTCCTCCGTGCCGATGAGGCAGAGCTCGTGATGCGCCACTGCAACGAGATCCTGCTCGAGGCTCATCGGCAAGGGCTGTCGTTGATCGCGCTGCTCGCCCACACCCTCCGGTCGCGGGCGCACCACTACTGCGGTTCCTTCACCGAGGCCGTCGCGGACGCGAAGCTCGCGTTGTCCGCGGCACGAACGGCGAAGCTCCCCCCGGACCACTTCGGACACGTCTACGCCATCGACGCCCAGGTCCGTGCTCAGCTGGCGCTCGGTGACGTCGATGCGGCGGAGAACGCGCTCCGGCCGTTCGGCAGGTCCAGGGCGTTGCCGCAGACCTGGCACCACACCGCGTTACTGCACGCCAGAGGCGCGTTGCGCATGGAACTCGGTGACAACGAGGAAGCGCTCGCAGACCAACTCGAGTGTGGTGAGCGGTTCGAGGCCTGGGGCCGGCCCAGCCCTGCTCTGCGCCCCTGGCGGTCCTACGCGGCGCTGGCACACCTCCGGCTCGAACAACCGAAGCCCGCCCTCGACCTAGCGTTGCAGGAGCTGAAACTGGCACGAGAGTGGGGCGCACCGACGGTCATCGGCCGTGCGCTGCTGACGGTGGGCATCGTGACCGGCGGTTCCGCCGCTGCTCCCTGGCTGACCGAGGCCGAATCCCTGCTGCGGCCCTCGCCCGCTCGGATGCTGCATGCACAGGTGCTGCTGGAACTCGCCGCCACGTGGTGGGACAACGGGCAACGCGACGCCGCACGGCAGCACTTCGCGGAGGCGCGAATGCTCAGCGAGCAGTGCGGCATCGTCGTGGAGCCGGGAGAGCGGCTCGCCGGCCTGACCTCCGGCAGCACTCCTGGCGCGCAGGTCCCGCAGCCCCCCGAACCGACGAAGGTCGTGCCACCTGATCCTCGGACCAACGCGCTCGCGCTGACGCCGCACGAGTACCGCGTGGCCAGTCTGGTGCTCGAAGGGAACTCGAACGACGAGATCGCGCACAAGCTGAACGTCTCGCGACGCACGATCGAGTTTCACCTCACGAGCATCTACCGCAAGCTCGGCGTGCGCCGGCGGACCCAGCTGTCCTCCGCACTTGCGGGCTTCGTCTCGCGGACGTGACAGCACCGGGGAAGGACACGCTGGGCACTGCGGTTCTGCCGCGGTGCCCGGCCGTCCGGTCGTACCGAATCCTGGCTCCACTTCGGTCGACATCGCTCACCCCGTGAGAACGCCTCGGGTGACCGGGCAGATGCTCATGAAGTGGCTTCCGTGTGACGTGCACGTGGAACTCCCGGCCGCGGGAAGGGGATGCTCGGCCGGGTCGCCGGCAGATCACCTGCGTCGAGGTGGCCGGGCGGCGTCCCGACCGGACGCACTTCTCGTGCGGCGCGGCCGGAAGTGCCGTCATGGACGGTATGTCGGTCAGCGTGCAGCCGACCCTGGACAGCAGGACGGCGCGAATCCTCGGTTGTCCGGTGTCAGCCCGGTGTTGTCGATCGCCTCGTCGACCACCCGGTCCACACCGCCCGATCTGCGGCAGTGCCGCGAAAACACATCTCACCCACCTGAACGGCGAGCTCGGCGCGACCGCGGTGATGGCCGTGACCGTCGGCACCGTCGTCGCCACCCACAACCTCGCACTCGGCGGCCTCGCGGGCGCACTGTTGTCGGCGATCTTCTTCGCCCGCCGCGTCGCGCACCTCTTCGAAGTCTTCAGCGTGCTCGGCTTCGACGGCCTCATCCGTGTACACGCGGTCAGCGGCGAACTGTTCATCGCCTCCACCAACGAGCTCATGCACGCCTTCGACTACACCGCACGCCCAACGGGATCGGACCCGGTGTGTAGCAGAGAAAGTACGCCAGCCATCGGATGCTCTCGGTGTTACGGGTGAGCGAGCGGCGGATCAGCAGACGATGGTGTTCGTCAGCGTCGACTGATGCCCAGTCGTACAGCCGTGGCCCCTTGGCACCGTTCCCGCATGACCGGCGCCGCCAGGGCCATCCTCGACACGAGGCTAGCCCCTTCCGGTTTCATCCCGGTGGTGATGAACGTCGCCAGGTTCAGCTGTGGCCGCACGTCCGGGCGCAGTTCGTCCTGCACCGCCTAAGCACCTGCGCAAAAGTACTCTCCGCAACTCGCGCGACGTGCCCACCCCGCCCCCATGTATTTGATCTTGATGAGGGGAGCTTTCATAAACCTCAGGTTTATGAAAGCTCCCCTCATCAACCACGGCCACGCCACAGGAGCGCGCATTCAAGATCAAATCCGTGGGCGGGAAGGGTTCCACACTTCGCGGTTTCGGACAGAACCGATGGCGTACATGCTTAGTACGCCGCACCCGCCGTCGTCGGCTCGGCTCGCAGGCCTTGCGGGCACAACGTTCCGCGTGGAGCTTCCGGCAGGTCAAACATCATCACACCCCAAGAAACAAAGATCGAGAAGCATTCTCGCCGCACCGTGACAGAGGTACGGGAACGTTGGAGGAGAGCAGGTCTTCGGCGCGCAGGTCGGACCAGAGGCCGGCGGACACTTCGCCGGTGGCCATGGCGACGTTCTCGGTGACCTCCGCCGCCGACCGGGCACCGACCGCGATCGCCCGCACCGCCGGGTGCCCGAACGGGAAGTGCAGTGCCGCTCGCGGGAGTGGGACGCCGTGTCGCCGGCAGATCTCGGCGATCCTGCGGGCGCGCTCGACCAGCGCGGCCGGTGCCGTCGTGTAGTCGTGCGTGGCGTCAGCCGGGACCTCACTGCGGGCCAGCAGTCCGGAGTTGAAGACACCTGCTGCCACAACGGAAACACCCCGCTCCGAACACCGCGAGAGGAAGTCCGCAGTCGTGGCGTGTTCCAGCAACGTGTACCGGCCGGCCAGCATGACGTAGTCCAGGGGATGCCCCAGCACGAACCGCTCCGCCACTTCCCACCGGTTCACACCCACGCCGATCCAGCGGATCACGCCCTGGGCCTTCAACTCCGCCAAGGCCGGCAACGCCTCGCGGAGGACCTGCTCGCCGTGGTCGTTCGGATCGTGGACGTAGACGAGGTCGATCCGGTCCAGGCCGAGCCGGGACAGCGAAGCCTCCAGCGACAGGCGCACCCCGTCCGCGCTGAAGTCCCACACCCGGCGGTGGGTCGCCGGCACCGCGAAGCCGTTGGCCAGGTCATCGCCGCCGTTGTCGCAGGGTTGCAGCAGCCTGCCGACCTTGGTCGAGATGACGAACTCCGAACGAGGTCGATCCGCCAGCGCTGCCCCGAGCCGCCGTTCCGACAGGCCGAGGCCGTAGTGTGGAGCGGTGTCGAAGTACCGGACGCCGGCTTGCCATGCGGCGTCGACGGTGGCACGGGCGTCCACTTCGGACACGGCACGGTACAGGTTCCCCAGTGCGGAACCGCCGAGGCCGAAGCCGTTGATCACGGCAGCTCCCACACGAACTTCGCGTCCGAGCGGCCCGAGTCGTAGTCGAGTGGAGCGTCGAGGAACTCGTCCATCTTCTTCTGCCACGGGATGTCGGCCGGGTGCCCGTGCATCTTCTTCATCATGGTCGCGTAGTCGTCCACCTCGACGACGTGGAACAGGTCGAGACCGCTGCGCCAGATCCGCCACGAGCGCACCCCCGCCGCACGCAGCGCCGCGTCGAGGTCGTCGGGAATCCGGGCGTGCGCGGCCTCGTAGGCGGCTTCCTTGCCCGGCTTGAGCCTGGTGTGCAGGGCGACTGTCTCCATCGTGCCGGTACCTTCCGATCGAGTTGCTGGGCGGCCGGGCCGCGCGGTTCAGCGGTTGAGGTTCGTCGCGGCGGCGCGTTGGGCGCAGGTGGACGCGGTCGGTGAGCGACTCCCGCCGGTAGCGGACGTGGTTGCAGTCGAACATCACCTTCACGTTGGCCGCTCGATGTCCTCCATCAGCTCCATGGCGTCTTCGCCGCTCTGGCACAGGTTCGAGTTCTCCGCGAGCGGCTCGATCACCACGGTGAGGCCGTACTGCGCCGCGTCGTCGGCGACCTGGCCAGGCATTCGCGCGACCAGGCCCAGGCTTGCCGCCGGGTGCCGAACACGGTCCAGCCGGGCAGGTAGACCATCGCTCCAGCGCCCCACTCGGCACACAGTTCGCTGATCGCGCGGTAGTGCTCCACGGTCGCTTCGCGTTCTTCGGCCACGCGAGAACTCGGGTTGCAGCCGGGCCCGCCGGAGGGCGCGGGCCGATGCCCGAGACCTCGATGCCGTGGTCGTCGAGCAGGCTGCGCACCTCGCGCCGCCTGGCCTGGCTGAGGTACGGCGATAGGCGTGGGGTGCGGCGGCGCCGAGCTCGATGCCGTCGTAGCCGATTCGGGCCGGCCGCTTGATGGTCTCGTCCGGGGTGTACGCGGGACCCAGCTGCCGAAGCTGGAGTAGGACCCGGTGTGATAGCCGAACTTGAACGCCATGAGCTTTCGCCTCTCGGGAGTCAGCGCTCGAAGAGTTCTCGGAGATGACTTCCGAGGAAGACACCGTCGGGGTCCCAGGACCTGCGCAGGTCCTGGAACCGGTCCCACTCCGGGTAGCGCGCCGCCAGCTCCTGGCCTGTCCTGAAATGAACCTTGGCCCAGTGCGGGCGGCCTTCGAACTCCCACAGCACCGAGTCCACGGCACGAAGCGGCGCGACCCACCCTTGGGGATCCCGTGCTGTCACGGGGTGTGTCACGCCGATGTGACAGGTGGTGGCCTGCCTGCTCGGACTGAGCCAGGCGGTGTCCGCGGCGGTGAAGCGGACGTCCACCGGTGCGCAGACGCGCAACCCGCCTCGGCGTACCTCCCGGACCAGGGCACGGATCGCGTCGGCCGCTCGTTCGAACGGGACGCTGTACTCGGTGCCCTGCACGGGTGGTGGGAGGTGGTGCAGGAGAGCGTCGTCGCAGCGCATGACCTGCGCGCCGCCCCGGCCGGCCGCCAGGGCGGTCGCGTAGTGCGCGGCGCCCGCCGCCCGCGGCGGCCAGGAGTTGTTGCACAGCACGGAGAGCAGCGCACCGGGCGGGCCCGGCGACGGGGTGGGTGGCTCGTTCGTCGGCGCGGCCTCCCAGACGATCGCCTGGGAGGTGTGCGGGTACCACCAGAAGCCACCGAAGTGGACTTCCCGGAACTCGTCGAGACCGGCCAGCACATCCGGCAGCGACCTGCGGAGGACGACTTTGCGCAGCCGGTGGCCGGGCACGATGGTGAAGGTGAGGTCCAGCACGACGCCGAGACACCCCAGGTGCACGCGGACGCCGTCGAGCTCCGGGTCGTCCTGCGTGATCGTGCGCATCTTACCGTCCGCGGTCAGGATCCGCGCCGACACGACGTGACTGGAGAGCGTGCCCTGCCCAGGGCTGCTTCCGTGAGTGGCTGTGGCCACGACACCGGCGACGGTCTGTTCGTCGATCGCGCTCTGGTTCGGCAACGCGAAGCCCGCGGCGGCGAGCTCCCGGTTCAGTTCGCGCATCGTCGTGCCCGACTTCACCGTTACCGTCATGGCCGCCGGGTCGACGGCGACGACGCCCCGGTGCTCGCGCAGGTCGATCAGTGTCCGGCCGGACGGCGCGACGAGGTTCGCGTAGGAGTGCCCCGACCCCACCACGCTGATGCCGCGGGCACGTGCGGTGTCGTCGAGCACGATCTCGCGCAGCTGGTCCGTGGTGCCGGGAGTGAGGAGGCGGTCCGCGACCCCGCGGACCGCCCCGCTCCAGTTGGACCACGCCGTGCGCCGGTGTTCTCCGGTCGTGAATGCCGGGCCTGGTGTCAACCGCGGTGCGTCGGTCATCGCTACCTCGTGGTCAGGCGCTCGGCGAACTCGTCCGTCGTCATCCGCTCCGCCTGGCGCGACTCGAAGTACCACTCGGTGAGCCTCTTGAGGCCGGTGTGGAACGGCACCTCGGGCGTCCAGCCGAGCCGCTCGAACGCCATGGCCGCGGACGCGACCCGGTTGTAGGGGCCGGTCGGCTTGTCGGGCAGCGGCTTCATCTCCGTCTCGGCCTGGCCGGTGAACTCCAGGATCATCCTGGCCGCTTCCTTGACCTGGATCGGCTCCTCGGTGCCGAGGTTGATCGCGCTGCCGTCGTGGACGCGCTCTCCGGCGAGGACCAGGCCACGCACGATGTCCGTGACGTAGGTCCAGTTGCGGATCTGGGTCCCGTCACCCCAGACCTCGAAGGGCTGCTGCTGGATGAACGCCCGGCCCACCATGGCGGTCAGGGCGTGGCTCTCCGGGCAACGCTCGCCGTAGACGGTGAACAGGCGGCACGACACCGACGGGAACCCGAGTTCGCTGTGGAGCGCGGCGAGCCGCTGCTCCGTCATCAGCTTGGCCCAGCCGTAGATCCCGTCCGCGTGGAAGGGCGGTCCCACCTGAGGTTCCGTGAGCCGGACCTCCTCGTTCACGTCGGCCTGCAGGTCGACCGGGTAAACGCAGCCGGAGGAGGCGAAGACGAAGTTCTCCACTCCCGCGTCGACCGCCGCCTGCGAGACCACGCCGTCCAGGACGAAGTTGCGCGAGCACGCGGCCTGGTGCAGCTCGATGAACCCTCTGCCCCCGTGGATAGCGGCGAGGTGGAAGACGACGTCGATACCGCGCATCACCTCGGCGGCGAGCCGCGGATCGCAGAGGTCGCCCTCCACGAACTCCCAGGCGGTCTCCGGAACTTCGCTGAGGTTCTCCAGGCGTCCCGAACTGAGGTCGTCGGCGACGCGCACCCTGGCGCCGGCACCGACCAGGTGCTCCACCAGGTGCGATCCGATGAACGAGCAACCGCCGGTGACCAGCACTCGCTTGCCGCGCCAGAATTCCTGCTGCGTCATAGGGGATTTCCATTCGTGAGATCGGGCTGTCGTGTCCTTCGAGGCAGCTGCCGATGGGATTTCCCATCCGGCGGCCGCCGACATGAGATTCCGGCGGCCTGACCGTTGGCGCTGTCAGAGTTCTCGATGACCGGGAGAACTGTTGGCTGTGGCGCCGCGGTGCCGACTGTGGAGCGAGTATGTGACAGCGGGTATCGATCATCCAGAATCCGTTCCAGCGCTCGGGACGGAATTCCGCCCCCGGTCCGGCTGGGTGAAGTTCGTCCCAGCGAATGGGACGAGAGGTGGTCCGGCGCAGAACTAACTCATACCTTCCACCGCGAGTGCTCGCGAGGCGGCCGACTTCGTCGTAGTCGTCAGCGGGGAGTCCGAACTCCCCGACCGCGGCCGGACCGGAATGCGATGTCGGGCGTGGCCGCGATCATCATCGGAAGGCGGAGGACGATGGCTGGATCGCTCAATCCCGTGCAGTCGGACAAATTGCCCGCTTCACCGGCGCTTGACTGGCGTGACGGCCGCGGTGCGACGGGACACGCCTGGGTGCCGGAGCAGCTGTACCGCGAAATCCTGGAACGGATGCCCGTCGTCTGCGTCGACACGCTCGTCGTCCGCGCCGGCGAGGCACTGCTCACCCGGCGCAGCCAGGAACCCCAGGCAGGTTCCCTGTGGCTGCAGGGTGGCCGCATGCGCAAGGGCGAACAACTCACCGACGCCGCGTTGCGCACGGCCGAGCAGGAGTCCGGGCTGAACCTGACCTTGTGCGGTGTGCTGGGAACCTTCTCCACCGTCTTCGACGCCTCGGCGCACGGCGACTCCCCCACGCACACCGTCAACGTCACCTTCCTCGCCCTTGCCGAACACGACGCCCGGCCACGGGTCGACAGCACGCACGACGACTTCGTCTGGTGGCCGCTGACGGCACCCACCGGCAACTCCTACCTCGACCAGCTCTTCGTCCTGGCGGCGAAGCAGCCGGGCATCGCCGCACAATGGTTGCGAGGTGAAGTACATGAGCAGCGCGAAGGAACTCGATCGGACTAAGACCACGGTCGATGATGGTCTCCTGTCTCAAGTCTGTTCAACGCTCAACCGGGAATGCCGAAAAGATGACCCACGATAATATGAATTCACGCACGTTGCACACCGATAAACACGTTGCACACCGATAAAGCAGCGCGGCATTCAAGGCTTCGTCAACGACGGCTCCGTCACTCGACCCAACGGCTGCCACGCGAGCTTCTGGCTTTGCTAAGACGTCATTAGCGTCACCTCCAATCCTGCTCTGTCCGTTCACGGGCGCGTCGAAACGGAGTCTTCGGTCTCGCGGTACATGTCGTTCCAGACGATCGCGGCCGATTCACTGAATCGAGCGGGATCTCACCACGTTGCACCTGGATGCGGACTACGGGTTCAGCGCGGAAGTGGCGCCGGGCGCGCTCACCGTCCTGCACGCCTTGAGGGACCTGTCCGCGCAGGACGCTGCGGTGGTGCGGCGTGTCCGAGCGCTGTGCCCGCGTCAGCCGCTGGGCTCGGGTCTTCACCGTGGCGCTGCAGGTGTGCCGGACGGTGAGCACACGGCGGTCGACCTTCGCGCGGAAGTCGCAGGTGTTGCAGCGGCAGCAGTTCGCCTTGTCGTACCAGTCCACCATCTCCGCGACGTCCACCCACAGCGGCGCCAGGCGGCCGACGACGTCACCGCGTGCCGCCAGGTCAACCAGCAGCGGACGCCCCGTGGCCGTGACCATCCGCTCCGCACATAGCGCGGCTGTGGACGCTCACACCGGTTTGCCCGGTTCCGCGAACAGCAGGTGCCGCACCTGCGCCGGCCCCTCGGCCAGCTCCCGTGCGGCCTCCTGGTTCTGCTGGTCCACGACCGTGCCGCGCTCCACGTGCTGGCGCAGGTGCTCGTGCCACGTCGCCACGGTGAAGGTCTCCAGGAACGTCCCGACCTTCTCGGTGTCCCGGAAGAGCCCCCACATGGTCGCCCCGGTGCGCCGCCGCGCCCTGCCCACCCGCTGCATGGCGTCGATGAACGCGTCCTCGTTCTCCGGCGCGACGGACCACTCCACCGTCACCAGCACCGGGCCCGCCTCCGTGTCGGTGATCTCCGGCGGCTCCTCCCAGTACGTCGCCGGGGTGACGTCGAGCGGCCGGTCGTGCAGCGGCAACCAGCGGGTCGCCCAGAGCGCCAGCACGCCCATCGCCACCGCGGGCACGATCATCGCCACCTCGAGTCCGCAGGCGTCCGCGATGACGCCCCACACGACGGCACCGAGCGCCTGGCCGCCCATCAGGATCAGCTGGTAGTAGGCCAGCGCCCGGGCGCGTGTCCACGCCGGCAGCAGGACCTGTGCGAGCGCGTTGAACGTCGACAGCGTGGCGATCCAGCAGGCGCCCGTCAGGAGCATCGCCACGATCACCAGTGCGAAGCTCTGCGTCAGCACAGCCGTGCTGGTGGAGGCCGCGTAGACGAACGTCGCGAACAGCACCATCCGGTTCTTGCTCATGCGCTGCAACAACTTCGGCACCACGAACGCGCCGCCGATCGCCCCCGCGCCCACACTGCCGAGCAGCACTCCGTACCCGCCGGCGTCCAGTCCCAGAGGCCCGCGCGCGATCGCCGGCAACAGCGCCCACAACCCACTGCCGAACACGATGAACAGCGACAGCCGCGTGAGCACCCGCCGGAACAACGGCGAGCTGGCCACGTACCGCGCGCCCGTCCGCATGGCGGTCATGATGTGCTCGGTCCCGAGTGGACGGTTGTCCGACGGCCGCTTCCAGCGCACGAGGACGATCAGCACGCCGAAGAAGCTCACCGTGTTCAACGCGAAGGTCGCCGCCGGCCCGGTCAACGCGATGAGCAGGCCGCCGAGCGCCGGGCCGATGGCGCGCCCGACGTTCATGTTGACGCCGTTGAGCAGCGCGGCCTGCGGGATCTCCTCGCGCGACACCAGCTCCGGCTGAATGGCCTGGAACGAGGGCATCGTCAACGCCTGCCCGACCGCCATGAGCGCCAGCAACCCGAGCAGGCTCGACGGCGTCGCCTGGTCCGCGCCGGCGAGCACCATCAACCCGCCGGCGCCCGCCAGCATCATCGCCTGGCCGGAGATCAGCACGTGCCGCCGGTCGAGGATGTCGCCCAGCGCCCCGGACGGCACGACCAGCAGGAACACCGGCAGCGTCGTGGCGGTTTGGACGAGGGCGACCTGCAGAGCGCTGCCCCCGAGATCACCCATGAGCCACTGGGCGCCGACGGTCTGCGCCCAGGTGCCGATGTTGGAGGCGAACTGGGCGAGCCACAGCGCGCGGAACGCGTTGCGGCGCAGGGGCGCCCACGGCGAGGCAGTCACCCGTCGATCCTCACACCTGCGGGTGCGTCCTGCCGAGCACCCCACTGGTCGTCGGCGGTTCTCCCGCCAGGTGAAAGCGGCGAGGACCTCCGGGCGGCGTTCATGATCCACCTGGGGTGCCGGCCGGGACGCGGATGGGGACGAAGCTCGACGACTCCGTCGGGGAGGCCGTCCGGCCGCGCGGGGCACGGCAGCGCTTCTGAGCAACTGCGCAGCCGCGGTCGACTGGACAGCCCTCCCGAGACCTCCGTGAGCGTGATCGCCTGGGGCTGCGAGCCTTACACCCACGCCCTGCCCCATGTGTGATTTACATCACAGCAACCCAGCGGAAAGCAGCCCGCCGAGGCTCTAAACGGACCTCTGGGGTGCCGTGCAACCGCCCCGTGAGAGCGCTCCCAAGTCCTGGGCGAACCAGAGCCTCCCAGGTAGCCGCCCGCGAAAGCGGGCCGATTGCGGGCATCACGCCGCATTGTGAACATTCCGTCTCAACCGGGTACGTGTTCGCCCGATCGGGAACGACTTCCGCATTTCTGCCCGATACTGCCCGGAAAGCAGGCAGAGCAGAGAGGTTCCGAGCACTCGTGATCACGCCCCAGTACTTGCTGTCGACCCGCGAGTTCGAGGTGCTGTGGCAGACGCTGCGGCTCGACAGAATGCCGTACCCGCTCGACGTGCCCAGCGAAGGAGCAACCGAGCGAGACGTCAAAGCCTTGCAGGACAGCACGATCGCCGGGCTGCGGCAGCGCGGCATCGCCGACGACCCGCGGCTCGAGGACCTGATGCGGGTGCTTGGCAACCACGAGGTGTCCGTAGACGCCGTCGCCGGACTTGACCGGACCGTGCGGGCGCTGGCCGCCGCCAGCGGCGGGGAGGCCGTGCTGGCCGTCATCGACGGCGAGGAGGTCGGCCTTTCCGAGATCAGGCCCACCGCCCTCGCCCGCGAGATCGTCCGGGTGCTGCCGGAGGGCGTGGCCGGCCCCGGCAGCGCGCTGTCGGTCCGCCTGGAGACGTTGCAGCAGGCCGTCGCGCTGCAGGAGGCCGAGCAGGAGGAGGACTCCGAGGACCCGTGGGGTGCGGCCGACGAGGAGCTCGACGACCGCGAGGCGTTGCTGAAGGCCGGGCTGTCCGCGCAGGACGCGAGGCAGATGGACGAGCTGGCGCAGAACCGCGTCGCGGGCGGCCAGTTCGGCGTCACGCACGGGCGGCACCGCGCCGACGTCGTCATCAACTGGTTCGACACCCACCAGGGCCGCTACCTGATGGTCCGCTCGGACGGCTGGCTCAGCCTGTCCCCCACCGACAACGACCGCATCGCCACGCGGATCGACGCGGTGCTGGCCTGACGGTGAACGCGGTGCGCCGCAGCGCACAACAATGATCCGAAACGGACATCGCGGGCGTGCTCCGACGGGTGCGCCCACGTTTCCGCGTCCACCCACAGATTCACCCGATGCGGTGACTGCCGAACCAGCGGTGACCGACCTCAAGAGAGCCCTAAATCCCGGTTAATTCCCCTGCGTGATTTAGGTCACATCAGTGCATAGTCAAGGGCCGTTCCAGGGACATGTACAAAGATCGCGAGCCCGTTCGGGCAGCACGCCGAGAGCGCTCCCACAACCAGGGCAAACGATCACGTCGTTATACGGCGTTCACCTAGTAGTGGCCCGTTTCGATACGTGGCAACGCATTGTGAACACGGGTCTCAATTGGTGACTCGTGCGCCACAAAGTCGGCGATGAGCCAAAAGACACCCGATACTGCCCGCATGTACATCGTCGGTGACAAAGACGCTGTCCCGCTCGGCGAGACCGTCCGCTCGGGCCAGGTCCAGATCGACCCGACCGCGGGCGAGGACCTCCGCAAACAGCTCCAGGCCCAGATCGACCAGGTCGACTCGTGGATCCAGCGCGCGAACACGAGCATCGCCCGGCCGGCTCCGCTCGGAGCGAACCCGGTCGGCGACAAGATGCGCGACAAGTTCACTCACCGGGCCGAGGGTGAGCAGTACTCGTTCGTCAGCGTGATGACCGCCTACCGCACGGTTCTCGAGCAGACGAAGAACTCGATCGTCGAAGCGATCGGAAACTTCCAGGCGCTCGACGAGGACCAGCAGGCCGAACTGAAGAAGCACATGGGTAACAGCTGATCTTGTGGCCAGCTGATCCAACGACGTGAGAGGCGAGCCGGTCATGCCCCCCGAGACCGACCCGAGCGAGGTCGAGAACGTCCCGGTCCTCACGGACCCGCAGAACTGGGCGTCCCGATCGCACCAAGAGCTCTATGCCGCGGTGCACAACAACAACGACCCCGGTCAAGCCGGCCAGATCAGCTCCGAGTGGGGCAAGTACGGCAACGAGCTGACCGAGGCGTCCAGGACCATGAACTTGGTCATCACCGCGTCGGAGTCCAAGTGGACCGGTGACGCCGCCGAGGCCGCACGTGCCGCGATGAAGAAGCTCGGGGACTGGGTCGACGAGACCGCCCGCACGGCCGTCGAGGTCGGCAACAAGGTGGCCGACCAGGGCCGTGTCATGGAGATCGCCCGCGCGCAGATGCCTCAGCCGGTCCAGTTCGACTGGAACAAGGCCGCTGCCGCGCTCTCCCAGCCCGGCACGCCCGCCTTCGTGCTGGCCTCCGCCGACATCGCGGTCGCCAACGCCGCGTCGCGCGCCGCGCACGACCAGGCGGTCACCGTGATGACCGACATGGAGAACAACTCCCGGCAGATCGACTCGTCGACGCCCGCCTTCAAGCCGCCGTTCAACCCGAACACCGGCAAGGTCGAGGAGCCGGTGCTGGCGATGCCGCAGACCGGCGCGGCCGCGTTCACCGGTGGCGTGGACTCCCTCATGACCACCCAGGCGGCGACCGCCGGCACGGCGACGGCCCCGGTCGGGCAGCCGACCGGGGCCGGCGCGGGCGCCGGAGCAGGTGGCGGCGCGGGCGCTGGAGCGGGTGGCGTGAACCAGCCCGCCGCGGCCGCGTACACGCCTTCCGCGCCCGGCTTCTCCCCTGCCGCCGGTCCCGGCGGTGGTGCGGGTGGCGGCGCGGGCAGCAGCTACACGCCGCAGATGGGCGGCTACACCCCCGGCAACACGAGCACGAACACCGCGGCGGCCTACACGCCGACCGCGCCGGGGTACACCCCCACCAACACCGGCAGCACCTACACGAGCAGCAGCGGTGGTGGCGGCGGTAGCAGCTACACGCCGCAGATGGGCCCGGGCTACACGCCGCAGACGGGCACCGGCAAGACGAACACCGGCCAGAACCAGAACATCCCCAAGGCCCCGGTCGTCGGCAAGGACGTCGCGAACCCGAACTACAACCCGCAGAACCCCGGCTACACCCCGCAGAACCCCAAGGGCCCCGCGGCCTACACGCCCACGGCACCCGGTTACACGGGTCCCGGCGGCGCTGGTGGCGGTGCCGGTGGCGGCGGTGGCGGTGCCGGTGGCGGCGGCGGTGCGGGTGGCATGAAGGGCGGCCCGATGCCGTACACCCCGCAGATGGGCGCGGGTGGCGGTGGCGGGTTCGGCGGTGGCGCGGGCGGTGCCTCGGGTGCGGGCGCTGCCATGCAGCCCGGTGGCGCGGCCGGCGTGCAGGGCCAGGGTGCCCGCCCCGGCATGCCGATGGGCATGGGTCCCGGTGGCGCGGCCGCCGCCGGTGCCGGCATGGGCGGCGCGCCGATGGGTGGCGCTCCCGCCGGTGGCCGCGGCGAGGAGGACAAGGAACACCGTTCCGCCAGCTACATCATGGGCGGCGACCTGTTCGAGGTCCCCGGTGAGAACCTGCCGCCGTCGGTGATCGGCGCCGCGAAGGTCAAGAAGCAGAAGGGGACCGAGTCGTCGTGATCACGCCCGAGTTCCTGCTCTCGCCGCTCGAGTTCGACGTGCTGTGGAACGACCTGCGGCTCGGCAGAGTGCCGTACCCGCTGGACGTGCCGAGCGAGGGCGCGACCGAGCAGGAACGCCGCGTGCTCGTCACGAGGACGATGGACGAGCTTCGCTCGCGCGGGCTCGTGGACAACCAGCGCCTCGAGGACTTCCTGCGACTGCTGAACGACCACAAGGTGTCCGTGGACGCCGTCGCCGGTCTCGACCGCACAGTGCGGGCGCTCGCCGTCTCCAACGGTGAGCGCGCCGCGCTGGCGATCATCGACAGCGACCGGGTCGGGCTGCTGGAGATCCGGGAGACCGGTATCGCCCGCGAGATCGTCAAGGTCCTGCCCGACGCCGTGCCCGGTCCGGGCACGGCGGTGAACGTGCGGGTGCAGTCCCTCCAGGACGCCGTCGCGCTGCGGGAGGCCGAAGAGGCCAATGCGGACGACGACCTGTTCGGTGACGGCGGGGTGGACGACGAGGACGCGCTGCAGCAGGCCGGTCTGTCCGCGCAGGACGCGAAGCAGTTCGGTGAGCTCGCCTCGAACCGCGTCGCGGGCGGCCAGTTCGGCGTCACCCAGGACCGCCAGCGGTCGGGTGTCGTGATCAACTGGTTCGACACCCACCAGGGCCGTTACCTGATGGTCAACTCGGACGGCTGGCTCAGCCTCTCGCCGACCGACAACGACCGCATCGCCACCCGAATCGACGCCGTGCTCGCGTGAACTGACGCACCGAAGTCGAACCGAAGTTGAACCGCCGCCGCCGGAGGACCGTGTGAACCCCGCGAACCCTTATCAGTGGGTCGAAGAGTACGAGGCCAAGCTGGCCGACCTGAAGCAGAAGTCGGAGAACCTCACGGAGAACGTCGCGGCGGCCTCCGCCACCGTGACGTCGAAGGACGGCGCGGTGACCGTGACGGTCGGGCCCAACGGCGGTCTGCAGAACCTGCAGCTGGGGCACCGCGCGGTCGAGCTCGGAGGGCCCAGGCTCACCGCGCTGATCCTGGAGACCGCGCGGGCCGCGCAGAAGCAGGCGGCCACCCAGGTCCTCGAGCTCTTCAAGCCGCTCGGTGAGGGCACCGAGGCCTACCAGATGGTCTCGGACTCGATCCCGGACGACGAGGTCGAAGAGGACAACGACCCGTACGACGAGATCGACGACGAGCCGGAACCCGCTCCGGCTCCCCCGGTCAGCAGGCCGGCGGCGACTCCGCAGCCCGCGCCGGCCCGCGGCCGTCGCAGTGCGGCCGACGACGATGACGACGACAACCAGCCCTGGTAAGGAACAGCGATGACCGCGCCTGAAACTCCCCTCCCGTCACCTCCCGGGATGCACATCACCGAGGAGAACAAGCTCAAGGGCTCGCTGTTCATCGAGGCCTACGGCAGCTTGATCGACGGCATCAGCAAGGACGCCGAGAGCGAGACCGAGAAGGCGCTGGACATCACGTTCAACGCCATCGGCGCGGCCTCGGCCACGGTGATGTTCGCGGTCGACCCGCTCGGCAGCATCATCGGTGCCGGCGTCGGCTGGCTGATCGAGCACGTGTCGTTCCTGCGCGACGCCCTGAACCAGCTGATGGGCAACCCGGAGGAGATCCAGGCCAACGTCGAGGCCAACAAGGCGCGCGCGGCCGAGCTGCGGGTGCTGGCGGAGGACCACAGGAGCGGCCTCGCGACGTTCGACGGCTGGACGGGCGCGTCGTCCGAGCGGTTCAAGACGTCGATGGACGGCATGGCCCAGGAGCTCGACGACCTCGCGAACGCCGTCGAGTCCAAGGCCAAGATCGTCGCGATCATGGGCATGCTCGTCACCGTTCTGCGGGACATCGTCCGCGACCTGATCGCCCAGCTGATCGGTTCGCTGATCGGTGGCGCGATCATCGCCGCCGCCATGATGATCCCGACCTTCGGCACCTCGATCGCGGTCTTCGGCGGCTTCGCGGTCGGCAAGGCGGTCGCGCTGGGCGTGAACATCGCGTCCCGCGTCGCGCGCGTCGTCGCCGCCCTCGGCCGTCAGATGAAGCGCATCGGCGACCTCGACGAGATCATGAAGAAGGTCAGCAAGGGCTGGGAGCGCTTCGAGAACTCCGCTGACGTCGCCGAGATCACCTACGAGGGCTACAAGGCCCAGGACGGCGTCAACAAGAAGATCGACGAGGCGATGGAGAACCGCGGCGGCGGTGGCGGTGGCAACACGCCTCCCGGTTCCACCGACGGCAAGACCGCCGCGGACTCCACCGGCACCGCGACCGCGCAGATGACGGCCGCCCGCGTCGGCACGGTCCAGCAGGACGGGACCGTGCAGGCGACGCCCGCCACCGCTTCTCTCAGGGCGATGGAACAGGGCGAGCCGATGCAGGCCTTCCGGCGCACGGAAGCGGTGGCGGCCGAGCCGATGCAGGCCCTCCGGCGCACGGAAGCGGTGGCCGCCGAACCGATGCACGCTCTCCGGGCGGCGTCCGTGAGCGAGGCACAGCCGATGCAGGCCGTCAGGGCGATGGACGCGGCCGAGCCGATGCAGCAGGCCCAGGCGTTCCGGGCGGTGTCCGTGAACGAGGCACAGCCGATGCAGGCGTTCCAGCGCGCAGAGACCGTGCACGCGGCGGAGCCCATGCAGGCGTTCCAGCGGACAGAAGCCGTGCACGCGACCGAGCCGATGCAGGCGTTCCAGCGGACAGAAGCCGTGCACGCGACCGAGCCGATGCAGGCGTTCCAGCGGGCAGAAGCCGTGCACGCGGCGGAGCCCATGCAGGCGTTCCAGCGGGCAGAGGCGGTCCAGGCTCCCATGGCGTTCTCCCGCGGGGAGGCTTCGGACTCCACGATGGTGTCAGGCGTCAGCATGACCTCGGGGGCACCGGCCTACGAGGCCGTGCAGCCGATGCAGTCGCGTGAGATGTACATCAGCCCGGAGACGCCTTCCGAGCCGTTGCAGGCCTCGTCGGGTTACGAGCCGCTCGCGCGCACGCAGATGTCGCACGCGTACGACGCACTCGAGCCGTCGCAGCCGCGTGAGGTGTACGCACGCGTCGATGCCGAGCAGGCCTACGAGAGCGTCAACCCGCTCATGGCGAGCGAGCAGTTGCAGGCGACCACTGCGTACGAGGCGGCCGGCGGTGCCGCGGCTCAGCCTCTGCAGCCGACCATCGCGCACGAGCGTTCCGTCCGGCCGACAGAGTAAGTCCCAGCCAACAGCCGGGATCCCGCGATCCCGCCTTGTTCTGATGCAGTTCTGGAGAATCGCCGCTCATGGCCAAGGGGAACGTCAACCCGAACCCGCCGTCGAACCCGGGAGCGAACCCTCCCCCCTCGGCGCCGCCCACGAGCGGAACGGGCGGAGGCGGCCCCACCGGCAACAGCGGCTACTCCATGAACGACTCCTCGATGCAGGGGTTGCAGAACAAGGCGGGTGACCTGGGATCCCGGCTGTCGAGCATCTCGTCGGGCCTGCGGGGCCTGAACTTCAGCGGCAACGCGCTCGGCCCCATCGGCCTGTTCGCGGTGCCGGCGCTCAACGCGTCGAACGACAACGCGGTCTCCCAGGCCGACCGGGGCGCCAAGGCGTTCAACGACGTCCAGACCAACCTGAAGGCCACGCACCAGACCTCGACGCAGGTCGACCAGACCAACCAGACCAACATCAAGTCGATCGACCCGACCACCAGCGCGAAGGACGTGCGCGGCGGCGGGCGTGACACGTCGGGCAACTTCACCCCGAACAGCCCGAACAGCTCGAACCCGACGACCAGGGGCGGCGGCAGCAACGCGACGTCGGGCAACTTCACACCCAACAGCCCCAACGTCGGTCCGGCGCCCACCACCAAGGGTGGTGGCAGCAACGCGACATCCGGCGTGAACACGTCCGGCAGCCCGTCCACCGGTGCCACGCCGAACATCAAGGGTGGTGGCAGCAACGCGACGTCCGGCGTGAACACGCCTGGCGGGCCGTCCGTCGGCGCGACCCCCACGACCAAGGGCGGCGGCGGCAACACGACGTCCGGCGTGAAGACCCCCGGCGGGCCGTCGATCGGCGCGACGCCGACCACCAAGGGTGGTTCCGGCGCCACGACCGGCGGCGCCAAGGGTCCCGCGCCCTTCACGCCGACCGCGCCCGGCTACACCGGCCCCGGCAACGCCGGCGGCAAGGGCGGTGCCACCACAGGCGGCCCCAAGGGCCCCGCCGCCTTCACCCCGACCGCGCCCGGCTACACCGGCCCCGGCAACGCCGGCGGCAAGGGCGGCACGGCCCCGGCCACGCCCGGCGGCGCGACGCCTCCCGGTGGCAAGGGCACGACTCCCGGCGGCACGGCCTCCGGTGGCGGCAAGAGCCCTGCGCCCTTCACGCCCTCGGCGCCCGGTTACAAAGATCCCGGCACCTCCGGTGGCGCGGCGGGAACCAAGCCCTCCACGTCCGCTCCCGGCCCGCAGAACGCCGTGACGTCGCCTTCGCGCGGCGGCGCCACGCCTCCGGGCATGGCGCCCGGCATGGCCCCGCCGATGGGTGGCGCGACCCCCGGCGCGACCGGCGGCGAACGCGGCGGCAGCAAGTTCACTCCTGCCGGTGGCGGCGCGAAGGGCGTGTTCGACGCACCCAAGCCCCCAACGCCCGACAGCACCATCACCAAGGCCCCGCCGGCCACGACGCCCTCGACTCCCCCGCCCGCGCCGAAGCCCACGCCCGTCGTGCCGCCGGCCGGTGGCGCCACGCCCGGCACTCCTGCTGGCACCACTCCCGGTGGCGCGACGCCCGGCGGTTCCGGCGCACCGAAGCCGGGTGGTGTTCCTGGCGTTGCCGGCGTTCCCGGCACCCCGGCTCCGACGACGCCCGGCTCGCAGAGCGCCGTCGCCACCCCGCCCCAGAGCGCGGGCCCGCGCGGCGGCGCCGTGGCGCCCGGCGTGACGCCGCCCACCTCGGCCGCACCCGGCATGGCCCCACCGATGGCACCGGGGGCGACCCCCGGCGCGACCGGCGGCGAACGCGGCGGCAGCAAGTTCACTCCTGCCGGTGGCGGCGCGAAGGGCGTGTTCGACGCACCCAAGCCCCC
>NZ_JBFBAW010000016.1:0-196620 GCF_040682435.1 Lentzea sp. NPDC051208
AAGCGGACACGCTTTTCGTCCGCTTGACACCCCTTCTCCCATGTGGCCCGCTCTTGGTGCGGCTCGTGACGGGACCCCACCGCCAACGCACCCAGCAACGCAACAGGTAGCCGCCCGAAGCAACAGGCGTGCCATCAACCCGCGCACGGCGCCACCCCCCGATCAGATTGCCGGGGGTCTGGGGGCAGAGCCCCCAGGGGAAGCACGCAACGCCAGGTCGCCGCCCGCAAGGCGACCACCCGCCAGGTCGCGGCACACAAAGGTGACCACCCCTCCACCCCCACCCCGGCCCACCCCCAGGTAAGCCCCCCGTAACCCCCAACCGGGGAACACCCCCACCCCAAAAATGGTTGGATCCACACGTGAGGCACTTCGACCTGGTCATCATCGGCACCGGCTCCGGCAACAGCATCCCGACGGAAGCCATGGCAGGCTGGCAGATCGCCATCCTGGAAAAGGGCACCTTCGGCGGCACCTGCCTCAACGTGGGCTGCATCCCCACCAAGATGTTCGTCCACACCGCGGACCAGGCCGCAGCCCCGGCCAACGCGAAGAAACTGGGCGTGGACGCCACCCTCGACGCAGTCCACTGGCCAGAGATCCGGGACCGGATCTTCAACAGGATCGACCCGATCGCCGAGGGCGGCCGCAACTGGCGCGCCAACGAGAACGCGAACGTGACGGTCTACGAGGGCACCGCGCACTTCATCGACGCGCACACGATCGACACCGGCACCGGCGAGACCATCACCGCCGACCGGATCGTCGTGGCCGCGGGCAGCCGTCCGACCGTCCCGGACATCGCGGACCTGGACACCACGGGTTTCCACACCAGCGACACCGTCATGCGCCTCGACGAACTGCCCGAGAGCCTGATCATCGTCGGCAGCGGCTTCATCGCCTCGGAGTTCGCGCACGTCTTCAGCAGCTTCGGCGTCGAGGTCACCGTGATCGCCCGGTCGAACCTCCTCCTCCGGCACGAGGACCTGGAGATCGCCCAGCGCTTCACCGAGGTCGCCAAGGGCAAGTGGAACGTCCTGCTCAACCGCAAGACCACCCGCGCCGAGAAGACCGCGACCGGTGTGAAGCTCCACCTGGAAGGCCCCAACGGCGAGGAAACCGTTGAGGCGCAACAGCTCCTCATCGCAACGGGCAGGCAGCCCAACAGCGACCTGCTGCAGGTCCAGAACGCCGGCCTCGACCAGCACCCGGACGGTCGCGTCAAGGTCGACGAGTACCAGCGCACGAGCCAGCCGCACATCTACGCCCTGGGCGACATCAGCTCGGACTACCAGCTCAAGCACGTCGCCAACCACGAGTCCAAGGTCGTCCAGCACAACCTGCTGAACCCCGACGACCAGATCAAGAGCGACCACCGGTTCGTGCCGGCCGCCGTCTTCTCCAGCCCGCAGATCGCGAGCGTCGGCCTGACCGAGGAACAGGCCAAGGAGAAGGGCATCCGCTACGTCACCGCCAGCCAGGCCTACGCCTCCATCGCGTACGGCTGGGCCATGGAGGACACGACCGGCTTCGCGAAGCTGATCGCGGACCCGGCCACCGGTCAGCTCCTCGGCGCGCACATCATCGGCCCGCAGGCCTCGTCGGTGATCCAGCCGCTGATCCAGGCGATGAGCTTCGGACTGGACGCCAAGTCCATGGCGCGTGGCCAGTACTGGATCCACCCGGCGATGCCCGAACTGGTCGAGAACGCGCTCCTGAACCTGCCGCTGGACTGAAGAGCCCGGAAAGACAGGGACTTCCGCCGCTGCCCAAAAGCAGCGGCACCAACGACGATGCAGCGATGACAGACAAGGTCCTCGTCGCCCACACGTCGAAAATCGCCGCCACGGACGAAATAGCCGAGATCATCGGCACCGAACTCGCGGGTTGCGGGCTGAGAGTCACCGTGCTCCCGGTCGCCGCGGCCGAATCGCTCTACGGGTTCGGTGCCGTGATCCTGGGTGACGCGGCAGCCCGTGACGCGCACCGGTTCGTGAAGCGGCACAGGGTTTCCCTCAAGCACACGCCGATCTGGTTGTTCCACCGCGGCACGCCACCCGTGCCGAACGACGTCACGCGCATGGTCCGCAGGCTGGGTGCCGGCGCGCCGATCAGCTTCGGCGGCGGGGCACCGGACTGGGACCGCGCCCAGGCCTGGGCCCGCTACCTCGCCGACCAGCTCGCGGTGTTGCACCGCGGTTTCGTCTCCAACTAGGGCCTGTGTCGAAGTCTGGTTCGATGAGAGTCGCGCTTGAGGTGGTTTCTGGTGGTGCGGCCGGACGGCCCGCATACCGGTGTTGTACGTGGGTCGTCCGGCCGTGCCGCCAGGGGCCGCCTCGGGCCCGGCTGTCGCGGATCAGACTTCGACACAGGCCCTAGCTAGGCCTGCTGGATGCGGACGGTGTTGCCGGCGGGATCGCGGAACACGCAGTCCCGCACGCCCCACGGCTGGACGGCCGGCTCCTGCACGACGTCCGCGCCACCGGCCTGAAGCTTCTCGAACGCGCCTTCGAGATCCGGCGTGGCCAGGTTGATGAACGCGTACGACCCGTTCTCGATCATCTCGGCGATCGCAGTGCGCTGACCGTCCGTGAGCCCGTCAGCCATGGCAGGCGGTTCCAGGACCACGGCAGGGCCTCCACCGGCAGGCGCGACGGTGATCCAGCGCATCGTGCCCTGACCGACGTCGGCGCGGACCTCCCAGCCGAGCAGGTCGCGGTAGAACGCGAGCGAAGCGTCGGGGTCGGTGTGCGGCAGGAACGTGGCGTGAATGGTGATGTCCATGCCGGCAACGCTAGGACCAGCACGAACGCGAAGCTTCTCGATTCCTGACCGACTGGCCGGGACAGGGCCTAGACGTAGCGGGGACGCCCGGCGATCATGCCGAGCACGGTCAGCGCGGCCAGCAACACGAGTTGCAGCGTCAGCGACGTGGTCCACGTCCCGGTGGCCTCGCGCAGCACGCCGAACGCGAACGGCCCGGAGGCCGCGATCAGGTAGCCGATGCTCTGCGCCATCGCCGACAGCCGGGCGGTGTCCGAAGTGGACTTGGTGCGCAGCGACATCATCAGCAGCGCCAGCGGGAACATGCCCATGCCGAACCCGATCAGCACCACCCAGAGGCCGGGTGCGGCCGCAGGCGCCACCAGTACGCCCAAGATCCCGGCGAACGACAGCACGCCCAACGCCAGGACCATCGGCGCCTGACTGGAGAACCGGGCGGCGATCGGCGGCACGAACAGGCTCACCGGAACGCTCAGCAGCATCGAGACCGCGAGCAGCATGCCGGCGGTGTTCCGCTCGACGCCGGAGTCGACGAGCATCGCGGGCAGCCAGCCCATGACGGTGTAGGCGAACAACGACTGCAGCCCGAAGAACACGGTGATCACCCACGCCAGCGGGCTGCGCAGCAACGACCGCTTCTCCACCGGCGCGACCGAGCGCACCACGGTCGACGCGGCCCCGTGCCGCGCACCGGCGAACCACACGACCAGAGCACCGGCCGACAGCAGCGCCCACGCGCCGACGGCCAGGCGCCACGAGCCGAGCCAGTCCTCCAGCCGAGGCGTCAACGCGGCGGCCAGCGCCGCACCCGCGGCGAGCGTTCCCGTGTACACGCCGGTGAGCAGGCCCACCTTGTCCGGGAAGGACGCCTTCACCACCACCGGGATCAGCACGTTGGACACCGCGATGCCCCCGCACGCGATGAAGGTGCCGCCCAGCACGACCCACGGACCGTCGATCACGCGCAGCACCAGGCCGAGCGTGAGCACCCCCAGTGAAAGTCCGATCGCGCGAGCCATGCCGAGGCGGCGACCCAGCCAGGGGGCCGCGAACGCCGCGAAGCCGAAACAAAGCGCCGGAACGGCCGTCAGCGCACTGGTCCATGCGGCCGAAACCCCAAGGGCGGCGCGGACATCACCGAGGACCGAGGCCAGACTGGTCACCGCAGGGCGGAGATTCGCGGCAGCGAGGGCGACCCCGATCGCGAGCAACGTGGACCCGACCAGCGGAACGTGACGATTCATGACGACCGTCACCCTGCGACCTGGATCGGTGGCAGTCTGTGCGGCAAGAGTCGTCTGCTTCATCGTCACGCGCACCACTATCGCAGACGTAGGATGTTCGGATGAAAGGATGACGCTGTGCCGTTGGCCACTACCCGACGGGCGGGCCTCGTCGACCAGGTGATCGAGCAGATGCGCGGCGCGATCACGACTGGTGAATGGCCCGTCGGGCAGCGCATCCCGCCCGAACCCGAGCTGGTCACCGCGCTCGGGGTGGGGCGGAACACGGTCAGAGAGGCCGTGCGCGCCCTCTCCCACGCCGGACTGCTGGAGGTGCGGCAGGGCGACGGCACGTTCGTCCGCGCGACCAGCGAGATCTCCGGCGCGGTCCGCCGCATGTGCGGGACCGAACTGAAGGAAGTGCTCCAGGTCCGCCGCACCCTCGAGATGGAGGGCGCGCGCCTGGCCGCGAAGCACCGCACGGACGCCGAACTGGCGCGCCTCACCGAGTTGCTGCACAAGCGCGACGCGGCGATGGAGAGCGAGCAGTGGGCCGAGGTGATCGAGCACGACACCGCGTTCCACGTGCTGCTCGTGCAGTGCTCGCACAACACGCTTCTAGCCGAGCTCTACCAGGGCTTGACCGAGGCGGTCAAAGCTTCGGTGGCGGCTTCTGTCGACACCAGCCAGCCCGGCCAGGACCAGGTGTCGCACACCGGGCTGCTGCACGCGGTCCGGGACGGTGACCAGGAGAAGGCGGCGATCGAGGCGGGCGGGTTCTTCGAGGAGCTGATCGAGAAGTTCTGCTAATCGCGGACAAGGGCTGTCCGCATGAGCTCATAGCGTGGGGGCCATGGAGATCACGCCGTTCCGCATCGAGATCCCGCAGGCGGAGATCGACGACCTCCGCTCCCGCCTGGCCGGCACGCGCTGGCCGGAGGAGGACCTGCCGGGCGTCGGCTGGTCCTACGGCATCCCGCTGAGCTATCTGCGCCCGCTGGCCGAGTACTGGCGCGACGGGTTCGACTGGCGCGCGCAGGAGGAGCGGCTCAACTCCTACCCCCAGTTCACGACCGAGATCAGCGGGCAGCGCATCCACTTCCTGCACGTCCGCTCGAAGAACCCGGACGCGACACCGCTGCTGCTCGTCCACGGCTGGCCCGGCTCGTTCGTCGAGTTCCTCAACGTGATCGAGCCGCTGTCCGAGGACTTCCACCTCGTCATCCCGTCGATCCCCGGCTTCGGCTTCTCCGGCCCGGTCCGCAAGCCCGGCTGGAACGTCCTGCGCGTCTCGTGGGCGTTCGCGAAGCTGATGGAGGGCCTGGGCTACGACCGCTACGGCACGCAGGGCGGCGACTGGGGTTCGGGCATCGCGCAGGAGATCGGCCGGGTGTTCCCCGAGCAGGTCATCGGCGTGCACGTGAACATGTTGCAGACCTTCCGGCCGCAGGGCGTCAACGACCTGTCGGACGAAGAGCTGCGCGCACTGGAATCGCTCGACCACTACCAGAAGGAACTCTCCGGCTACATGCACCTGCAGCGCAGCCGGCCGCGCACGCTGTCGTACGCGCTGACGGACTCGGCCGTCGGGCAGCTCGCGTGGATCGCGGAGAAGTTCCACGACTGGACGGACAACGAGGGCGTGCCCGAGGACGCGGTGGACCGCGACCAGATGCTGACCAACGTGTCCGTCTACTGGTTCACCGGCACGGCGGGTTCCTCGGCGGCGCTGTACAAGGAGCAGTCGGCGTCCTGGGGTCAGCAACAGCCTTCGACGGTGCCGACGGGCGTCGCGATCTTCCCGCACGACCTGAGCCTGCCGGTGCGGTCTCTGGCGGAGAAGATGATCCCGTCGATCGTGCACTGGACCGAGTTCGACCGCGGCGGTCACTTCGCCGCGATGGAGGAGCCGGACCTGCTGGTCCAAGACATCAGGAAGTTCTTCGAATCACTGTGAGCACAACACTTTCGAACCGCACCCTCAACCGGACCCTCCTGGCGCGGCAGCTGCTCCTGGAGCGGACGTCCATGCCGATCGTCGAGGCCGTCGAACACCTCGGCGGCCTTCAGGCCCAGGCGCCGATCCCGCCGTACCTCGCGCTGTGGACGCGGCTCAAGCCGTACGAGGTCGACGCGCTGAGCAAGCTCATCATCGACCGTTCGCTGGTGCGGATGACGTTGTGGCGCGGCACTTTGCACCTGATCTCGGCCGAAGACGTGTACCTGATGCGCACGGCGTTGCAGCCGGAGCTCAACAAGTGGGCGAAGATCGTGATGCCGCCCGCCACCCGCGTCGAGATCGACCTGGACAAGCTGGCGCGGATCACCCGCGAGTACATCGACGCCGAACCGCGCACGGTCGCGGAGATCGGCGCGCACCTGGAGGAGCACTTCCCCGAGGCCAAGGCGCGCGAGATGTCCACGCAGGCGCAGATGCTGGTGCCCATGATCCAGGTGCCGCCGCGCGGGATCTGGGGCGTGGGCGGCGTTCCGCAGAACGTCGCGATGGCGTCGTGGCTCGGGCGCGAACTTCCCGAGCGGGCCGCGGTGCCGGAGCTGATCAAGCGGTACCTGCGGGCGTTCGGTCCGGCGACGCTCGCGGACATGCAGGCCTGGTCGCGGTTGATCGGGCTCAAGGCGCACGCGGCGGACCTCGACCTCGTGGAGTACAGGAACGAGGAAGGCAAGGTGCTGCTGGACGTGCCGGACGGCGTGATCGTGTCCGAGGACGTGCCGGCACCCGCACGGCTGCTGCCCGCGTTCGACAACGTGTTGCTGGGGCACGCGGACCGCAAGCGGATCATGAGCGAGGACGCGCGGTCGCGCTGGGGCGCGGTGCGCAACGGCGTGTTCCCGCCGACGTTCCTGGTGGACGGGTTCCTGCGCGGCACCTGGAACGTGGTGGAGAACAAGGACGCGGCGACGCTGACGATCGAGCCGTACTTCAGAACCACCAAGAAGGACATGGCCGGGGTGATCCGCGAGGCCAAGGCGGTGCTCAAGGTGATGGCGCCCAAGAAGCCGCACGTGATCGTCGCTCCTTAGAGGGCCATCTGCTTGATGACTTCGAGAGTCGCGGTGATGGCGGGCCTGCGCGAGGCCTGCGTCCGCCACACCGCGTACAGCCGCCGGGTGGGCGTGGGTCGCAACGGCACGGCCTTGACGCTGTCCGGCACCTCTCCCCTGCCCAGCCGCGGGATCAGGGCCACCCCGATCCCCTTGGCCAGCAACGCGATCTGCGTCCGGTACTCGCTGATCCGGTACGCCACCACCGGTTCGATGCCGGCGCCGTGGAACGTCCGCTCCAGCCAGTCGAAGCAGATCGACCCTTCCGTCTGGCAGATCCACCGCTCTCCGGCGAGGTCGACGGGTTCGAGGAACTCCCTGCGCGACAACGGGTTCGTGACCGGGATCAGCACCTCCGCGACGTCGTTGACGATGAACGCGCGCGACAGCGACTCCGGCACCGGGAGTGGCGTGTTCGCCCAGTCGTGCACGATCGCCAGGTCGAGCTCGCCGCGTGCGACGGCCTCGGTGGCATACGGCGGGTCGATCTCCGTGAGCCGCACGTCCAGGGCCGGGTGCTGCTCGGCCAGGCTCACCAGGACGTCGGGCAGCAGGCCGCGCGAGGCCGTGGCGAAGGCGCCGATGCACAGGCGGCCGATCGCGGCACCTCGCTGTTCCTCCAGCGCGACCTCGGCCTCCTCGACGAGCTTGAGGACCTCGGCGGCGGTGTCGGCGAGCAGGCGGGCGGCGTCGGTGAGGCGGACGCCGCGGCCACTGCGTTCCAGCAGCGTGGTGCGGGTCTCGCGTTCGAGCTTGGCGATCTGCTGCGACACCGCGGACGGCGTGTAGCCGAGCACGTCGGCCGCCGCGCCGACCGTGCCGTGCACGGCGATGGCGTGCAGAGCCTTCAGCCTTCCCAGATCGAGCATGTAGTGATGCTAAACCCAAGACCTTAGCAATCGGAACTAGTGCTAAATAGTTGTCGAGCGCAAGCTTGGGGCATGAGTCCCCGTCACGTCCTGCTCGCTGTGCTGGTCGCCGCCATCTGGGGCTTCAACTTCGTCGTGCTCAAGGTCGGCCTGGACGAGTTCCCGCCGATCCTGTTCTCGGCGCTGCGGTTCCTCGCGGCGGCGGTGCCCGCGGTCTTCTTCATCGGCCGGCCGTCGGTGGCGTGGCGCTGGGTCATCTCGGTCGGGCTGGTGCTGGGCGTCGCGAAGTTCAGCTTCCTGTTCATCGGCCTCCAGGCGGGCATGCCGGCGGGGCTGTCGAGCCTGGTGCTGCAGAGCCAGGTCATCTTCACGGCGGTGTTCGCGGCGGTCGTGCTGCGCGAACGGCCGAAGCCCGTGCAGATCACCGGCATCGCCCTGGCCCTCGCCGGGATCGGGGTGATCGCGTGGGACTACGGCCTCTCGTCGCCGCTGCTGGGGTTCGCGCTGCTCATCGCGGCGGCGGCCTGCTGGGGCGTGTCGAACGTCCTGATGCGGTACGCGCGGCCGGCGGACACGTTGCGGTTCATGGTGTGGGTGAGTGCCGTCGCGGTGCTTCCGCTGTTCGCCCTGTCGGCGCTGACCGAGGACATGAGCGCGCTCGGCCGCCTCGACTGGGCCGGTGCGGGCGCGGTCGGGTACGTCGCGTGGATCTCGACGTTGCTCGGGTTCGGCATCTGGGGATTCCTGCTGCGCCAGTACGAGTCGTCCGTCGTGGCGCCGTTCTCGTTGCTGGTGCCGGTGTTCGGGATGTTCTCGGCGTGGGCGTTCCTCGGCGAGAACCTGAGCGGGCCGCAGGCCGTCGCCGGTGGCCTGGTGCTGGTCGGGCTGGCTATTCCGCAGCTGATGGGGCGCCGGGCGGCACGAACGGCAGTCCTGCCGGAGCCCCTCGTTCCAGCAGGTCGATGACGGCCTTGGTGTCGAGGTGATCGGCGACCAGGTCGCCCAGCAGGTCCAGCTGGGCCTCGCGGGCGGCCTGGAAGCTCACCTCGCCCGGTTCGAAGTCGCGGCCCGCGCGGTCGGCCGCCCAGCGCAGGAACCGGCGGCGGAACGCGTCGTTCTCCAGCAGGCCGTGCCAGTGGGTGCCGAGCACTCGGTCGGTCTGGGCACCTTCGTCACCGATGAGCGGGTTCTCGCCGCTGCGGACGACCTGGCCGTGGTGGATCTCGTAGCCGGTGACGGGCTCGTCCCACGCGGTGCCCGACGGCGTGGCGAGCGTCTTGCGCGGCTGGAAGCGGATGTCGACGTCGAGCAGGCCGAGGCCGTCGACCGTGCCGCGTCCCGATTCGACCTCGTCCTCGATGCGCCTGGACAACATCTGGAACCCGCCGCAGATGCCGAGCACCGGGCCGTCGAAGCGCTGGATCGCCTGCGCCAGGCCGGTTTCCCGCAGCCAGGCGAGGTCGGAGACGGTCGCCTTCGATCCGGGCAGCACGACCAGGTCGGCGTCGGCCAGCCGGGACGGCTCCGTCACGAACCGCACCGAGACGCCGGGCTCGCAGGCCAGCGCCTCGACGTCGGTGGCGTTCGACACGCGCGGCAACCGGATCACGGCGACCCGCAGCCAGTCGCGCTTCGGCGGCGACGGCCTGCCGATCACGCCGTCGGCGTTGTAGGACAACGAGTCCTCGGCGTCGAGCCAGAGCTCTTCGCTCCACGGCAGCACACCGAGCACCGGCCGGCCGGTGAGCTGCTTCAGCTGCCTCAGGCCCGGTTCGAGCAGGCGCGGGTCGCCGCGGAACTTGTTGACGACGAAGCCGGAGATCAACGCCTGGTCCGCGGCGTCCAGCACCGCGACCGTGCCGAAGAGGTGCGCGAACACACCGCCGCGGTCGATGTCGCCGACGACGAGCACCGGCAGGTTCGCGTTGACGGCCAGGCCCATGTTCGCGATGTCGTTGGCGCGCAGGTTGATCTCGGCCGGCGAGCCCGCGCCCTCGCAGATCACGACCTCGTGGTCCCGCCTCAGGTCGTCCAAAGTGGACAGCACGGTGCCGAGCAGCTGCTGCTTGCGGTCGCGGTAGCTCAGCGCGGAGACCTCGCCGACCGCCTGGCCGAGCACGACGACCTGGGACGTGCGGTCGCTGCCGGGCTTGAGCAGCACCGGGTTGAACCTGACGCTGGGCTCCTTGAACGCCGCCCGCGCCTGCACGGCCTGGGCGCGCCCGATCTCCCCGCCGTCGAGTGTGACGAACGAGTTGTTCGACATGTTCTGCGCCTTGAACGGCACGACGTCGACGCCCTGGCGTGCCAGAAAGCGGCACAGACCGGCCACCAGGACGCTCTTGCCCGCGTCGGAGGTCGTCCCACAGATCAACATCGCGCCCCGCATGGACGCCAATGCTGCCATCATCACCCCCATGCTCACCGTCGTGCTCATGCACAGCCCGTTCCTCGGCCCGTCGAGCATGCGCCCGCTCGCCGACGAACTGGCCTCCGACGGGGTGGCGGTCCTGCTGGTCGACCTGCAGATGAGGATCAACGAGGCGCCCGTGCACCAGCGGCTGATCGGCGCGTTCGCCGACGCCCTGGAGGACGCCGGCGTCGGCGGCCCGCTGGTGCTGGTGGGCCACAGCGGCGCGGGCCCGTTGCTGCCGTGCTTCGCCGACGCCCTCGAAATGGACGTGGCGGGCCTGGTGTTCCTCGACTCGGACCTGCCGACGCCGGGCAGGTCGTGGCGCGAGACCGTCGACCCGGCCCTCGTGGACAAGGTCAAGGCGTCGGTGCGGGACGGCAAGCTGCCGCGCTGGGACCGCTGGTTCGACTCGGACCCGCTGAAGCTCGTGCCCGCCGGCCTGCGCGAGGAGATGCGCGACGAGGCACCCGAGGTGCCGTGGGACTTCCTGAAGGAGCAGCGCCCGAGCGTCGAGTGGTCCGGGGCGTGCGGGTACGTGCTGCTGTCCCCGGTCTACGAGGACGCCGCGGTCAAAGCCGCCGAACTCGGCTGGCCCGTGGAGCGCCTCGAGTCGCACCACCTGGCGGCCGCGACGTCGCCGTCGGCTGTCGCGGCCGCGCTGAAGTCCGTCATCAGCAGACTGTGAGGATCTCCGAGCCGGTCTCGGTCACGACGATCGTGTGCTCGAACTGAGCGGTCCAGCTCTTGTCCTTCGTGGTGACGGTCCAGCCGTCGTCCCACATCTCGCCCTCGTAGTTCCCGAGCGTGATCATCGGCTCGATCGTGAACGTCATGCCGGGCTCCAGCACCGTCTTCACCGACGGCTCGTCGTAGTGCAGGACCACGAGCCCGCTGTGGAACGTGCGGCCGATGCCGTGGCCGGTGAAGTCGCGCACGACGCCGTAGCCGAACCGGTTCGCGTACGCCTCGATGACCCGGCCGACGACGTTGAGCTCACGGCCGGGCTTCACGGCCTTGATGGCGCGCATGGTCGCCTCGTGCGTGCGCTCGACGAGGAGCTTGGCCTCCTCGGAGACGTTGCCCGCGAGGAAGGTGGCGTTCGTGTCGCCGTGCACGCCACCGATGAACGCGGTGACGTCGATGTTCACGATGTCGCCGTCCTCGACGACGGTGCTGTCCGGGATGCCGTGGCAGATGACCTCGTTGAGCGAGGTGCAGCACGACTTCGGGAAGCCGCGGTAGCCCAGCGTCGACGGGTACGCGCCGTTGTCGCACAGGAACTCGTGCGCCACCGCGTCGATCTCGTCCGTCGTCACGCCGGGCACGACGACCTTGCCGGCCTCCTGCAGCGCCTGGGCGGCGAGGCGCCCGGCGATCCGCATGGCTTCGATGATCTCCGGCGTCTGCACCCACGGGTCGGTGCCGCGCGTCGGCGCGGGCTTGCCCACGTACTCGGGACGCACGATGCGCGAGGGGACCTGACGCCGCGGAGATTGCACACCGGGTTGCAGCGGAGCACGAACAGACATGCTCTCCAGATTAGCCTTGTGCTCGTCGCACGCCCTGAACCTGGTCCTCCGCCCTCGGCTCGGGCAGCCTGGGCACCGGCAGCAGGACACCTGCCCGGATCAGGCGTTCACGCGTCGTCAGGTCCTTGGTCTTGCTCATCACGGCACCGCCTTGAGGAAACTCGCCGCCACCTCCACGGCTGGTGTCGAGGTTTCCCCGCTGAGCACCAGGGTCGCGAACGCGAGATCGCCCCGGTAGCCCATGAACCACCCGTGTGAGTGCACGCCGTCACCGAACTGCGCCGTACCAGTCTTGCCCCGCACGTCTCCGTACGGCTTGAGTTGCGGTGCAGTGCCCGATTCGACGACCTCGCGCATCATGGCGCGCACCGGGTCCAGTGCGGCCACGGGCGGCGCGGCGGGCTGTTTGTCCGCTTTGGTCTCCTTGCCCCGCACCAGCTGCGGCACCGGCACCGAGCCCTTGACGATCGACGCCGAGACGAGCGCCATGCCGAAGGGCGAGGCCAGCACCTTGCCCTGGCCGAACGCGTCCTCGGCCCGTTCCACGACGTCGGTCGCGGGAGGCACGGACCCGGTGATCGTGGTGAGGCCCGCGATGTCGAAGTCGACGCCCAGGCCCAGCGACAGCGCGGCGCCCGGCAGCAGGTCCGGCGGCATGTCGACGGCGAGTTGCGCGAACGAGGTGTTGCAGGAGAACGCGAACGCCGAGCGCAGCGGGATCGTGCCCTTGTCGAACTCGCCTGAGTTCGGCACGATCCGCCGGCCGTCGATGGTGGTCTTGCCGGGGCACGGCACCGGGGTGTCGGCGGTGACCTTGCCGGACTGGATCGCGGCCAGCGCCGAGACCGCCTTCATCGTGGAGCCGGGCGGGAAGCGGCCGGTCAGCGCGAGCGCGCCCTGGGCGTCGGCCGGGTCGTTCTGCGCGACGGCCAGGATGTCGCCGGTGGACGGCTGGATGGCCACCAGGATCGTGGGCTGCTTGAGCGGCTCGACGGCGTCCTCGGCAGCGGCCTGGACGGCCCGCGACAACGCGATGTTCACGGCCTTGGCGGGCTCGGGGGCCTTCGAGTGCAGTTCCTCGACCTCGGTGCCCTGCGCGTCGACCGTGCTGACGCGGAACCCCGCGTTGCCGGCGATGTCGTTCTCGACGAGCTTGCGCACCGCGGGCAGCACCTGCGAGCCGAAGTTGCGGCTCGGCGCCAGCAACGACGTCTGCGAGCTGAACCGCACGCCGGGCAGTTCGTAGATCTTCGGCTTCACCGACTGGTAGTCCGCGTCCCGCAGCGCCGCCACCTGGTAGGCCTGGCCCTCCGGGGTCTTGCCCACGCCGTCGGTGATCGTCTGCTGGGTGATGGCCTTGTCGAGCGGGTTCAGCGCGTCGGCGAGGGACTTCGAGACGGCCGCGACGTCGCCGGCCTCCTTGCCGACGAGCAGCACCGAGACGACGCGTTCGGGGGCGAGCAACGGCGTGCCGTCGCGGTCGAGCACCGGCGCCGGGTCCGGCGTGAGCTCGGTGAGCTTGATCGTCTGCTGCGGTGCGAGCTTCGGATGCGCCACCGACGACGCCCAGTGCACCTTCCACGTGTCGCCGTCCTGGCGCACCTCGAACTTGGTCGGGTACGTCCAGTGGCGGTTCTTGCCGAGGTTCCAGTCGAGCGTGACGGACGCTTCGGACGCCAGCTCGCCGTTCTTGCGGATCTGGTCGACCTTGCTGCTCAGGCCCTCCGGCTTGAGCGCTCCCCTGAACTTCTCGAGCGTGTCCTTGGCGTCGTCCGGGTCGTCCGTCATCCCGGCGGCACCCTGCACGTCACCGGACGCGAGCTTCGCCAGGAAGTCGTTGGTGATCTCCGGTGCTCCTGGTTCGGATTCGAACAGCCCACAGCCGCTCACCGTCAGCAGGACCACCGTGATCGTCGCGAGAAGGCGCACTTGCGCGAGTATGCCCGTTCAGAAGAGGACAGTGGCGTACTGCCCGACTTGTTCGAACCCGATTCGCCGGTAGGCGGCCTGCGCCACGTGGTTGTAGCCGTTGACGTAGAGGCTCGCGGTCCTGTTGAGAACCCTGGTCAGCCGGTCGGCCACCGCCGCCGTGCCCGCGGTGCCGATGCCCTCGCCCCGGCGGTCCGGGCGCACCCAGACGCCCTGGATCTGGCCGACCTTGCTGGACATGGCGCCGATCTCGGCCTTGAAGACCACCTCGCCGTGCTCGAACCTGGCGAAGGCCCTGCCCGCGGCGATCAGCTCGGACACCCGTGCCCGGTAGCCCGCGCCGCCGTCCTCGGCGCACGGGTCGATGCCCACCTCTTCGATGAACATCGAGATGGCGGCGGGCAGGTAGCGGTTCAGCTCGCTCGGGCGGACCTGGCGGACCTGCGGGTCCGGGGTGATCTTCGGCGTCGTCGAGATGGCCATCAGCGGCTGGTCCCCGCGGACCTCCCTCGCCGGGCCCCAGTCGGGCTGCAGCTCGTCCCAGAGGGTCAGGACCTGCTCGGCCGGGCCGACGAGGCTGGAGCACATGCGGCCCCGGCGCCGGGCGCGGTCGGCGAACATGCGCATGGCCGTCGCACCGCCCTTGAGCGGGATCAGGTTCGGGCCGGAGAAGCAGAGACCCTCCACCTTGCCCCTGATCGGCTTGGAGTCGGAGCCCCACATCTCGCCGCCCAGACGCCACGGGTCGAGGCCCGCCACTTCCACCCGTGCCGCGACCATGCACGCCGCCACGGGGTCGTCGTCGAAGACCCCGCGCACGTCGGTCAGGTCGCGCTCGTCGAGAACGCGAGCTCCGGCAAGCCTCAGCACGTCACCTAGCGTGCCAGATTCGGCGTGTCCGTGACATCAGCCAACAGTGCCTACTGTCAGTGACCGCAGGCACTTTTCACACGCACGCGGGGCCCTTTCGTACTCTCATGCAGTACGAAAGGGCCCCGCGTGGCGTTCTCAGCCGACGGTGACGGCCGGGGTGCCGCCCTCGACCGGTTCCATCTCCTCGGCGAGGCGCATGGCCTCTTCGATGAGGGTCTCCACGATCGCGTGCTCGGGCACGGTCTTGATGACCTTGCCCTTGACGAAGATCTGGCCCTTGCCGTTGCCGGAGGCGACACCCAGGTCGGCCTCGCGGGCCTCACCGGGGCCGTTCACGACGCAGCCCATGACCGCGACGCGCAGCGGCACCTCCATGCCCTCCAGGCCGGCCGTGACCTGCTCGGCGAGCGTGTACACGTCCACCTGGGCGCGACCGCACGACGGGCAGGACACGATCTCCAGCTTGCGCGGGCGCAGGTTGAGCGACTGGAGGATCTGGTGGCCGACCTTGATCTCCTCGACCGGCGGGGCGGACAGCGACACCCGGATGGTGTCGCCGATGCCCTGGCGCAGGAGCGCGCCGAACGCCACGGCCGACTTGATGGTGCCCTGGAAGGCGGGGCCGGCCTCCGTGACGCCCAGGTGCAGCGGGTAGTCGCACTGCTCGGCCAGCAGTTCGTACGCGCGCACCATGACCACGGGGTCGTTGTGCTTGACGGAGATCTTGATGTCGTGGAAGTCGTGCTCCGCGAAGAGGGACGCCTCCCACATCGCCGACTCGGCCAGTGCCTCGGGCGTGGCCTTGCCGTACTTCTTGAGCAGGCGGGGGTCGAGCGAACCGGCGTTGACGCCGATCCGGATCGGGGTGCCGTGGTCCTTGGCGGCGGCCGCGATCTCCTTGACCTGGTCGTCGAACTTGCGGATGTTGCCCGGGTTGACCCGGACCGCGGCACAACCGGCCTCGATGGCGGCGAAGACGTACTTCGGCTGGAAGTGGATGTCGGCGATCACCGGGATCTGGGACTTCCTGGCGATCGCGGGCAGGGCGTCGGCGTCGTCCTGCGACGGGCAGGCGACGCGCACGATGTCACAGCCGGACGCCGTCAGCTCCGCGATCTGCTGCAGAGTCGCGTTGACGTCGGACGTCAACGTGGTCGTCATCGACTGGACGGAGACGGGGAACTCGCTGCCGACACCGACGTTGCCGACCATCAGCTGCCGGGTCTTGCGGCGTTCCGACAGCACCGGCGGCGGCAGTGCCGGCATTCCGAGCATCACGCCGTCACTCATGGGTTGTGCACCTTTCCGTGGATCACTTATTGCAACCTGATCGGGTTGACGATGTCGGCGGTCACGGTCAGCAGCGTGATGGCGCCGCCGATGAAGATGACCACGTAGGTGAGCGGCAACAGGCGCATGTAGTTGACCGGGGCGCCGGCGGGCTTCCCGCGCAGCTTCCTCACCCAGTCTCGCACCCGTTCGTAGAGGTTGACGGCGATGTGACCACCGTCAAGCGGGAGCAACGGCAGGAGGTTGAACACACCGACGAAGAAGTTCAGGCCCGCCAGCATAAGGATGAAGAACGCCCACAAACCGCGTTCGGCGGCGTCACCACCCAGTCGTGACGCACCCACCACCGAGATGGGCGTGTCGAGGTCTCGCTCTCCGCCACCGATGGCCTTGACCACGGCCGGGATGCGCTCCGGGAAGCGCATGAGGCCCTTCCAGGTGTTCACGAACATGTCGCCGGTGAACGCGATGGAGGCCGGGACCGCGGCGAGCGGGCTGTACTCGAAGTTCTGCTGCCAGGTGACGCCGATGGCGCCGACCTCCTTGACCTCACGGCCGCCCTTGCCGTCCGTCACCTCGCGGGTGACCTTCGGCACGTTCACCGTGAGCGCGACCTCCTTGCCGTCGCGCAGGACCTTGAACTCGGTCGGCCCGCTCAGTTCGCGGGTGACCGTGAGCATCTCGGACCAGGTCGAGATGGGCTTGCCGGCGATGGCGGTGACCTCGTCGCCGGGCTGCAGGCCCGCGTCCTTGGCCGGGGCCGGGGCGCCGGGCTGGCACGGCGCGGTGAGGCCGACGGTGTGGTTCTGCACGCACGGCGTGATCTCGGCGAGGACCGGCTGGTCCTTGTTGTTCGGCAGGCCCAGCGTCATCGCGAGGATCAGCAGGATGAAGAAGCCGAGGATGAAGTGCGTGATCGAGCCGGCGGACAGCACGACGACGCGCTTCCACACCTTCTGGTTGTAGAAGGCGCGCTTGCGGTCGTCCGGGTGCACGTCGTCCAGCGCCGTCATGCCCGTGATCTCGCAGAAGCCGCCCGCCGGGATCGCCTTCAGGCCGTACTCGGTCTCGCCCTTGCGGAACGAGAAGAGCTTCGGGCCGAAACCGATGAAGTAGCGGGTGACCTTCATGCCGTAGAACTTCGCCGTCAGCAGGTGCCCGAACTCGTGCAACGCGATGGAGACCGCGATGCCGAACGCGAACAGCAGCACCCCGAGGATGTTGATGAATGTGTTCACGGAAAGCTCAGTTCCTTCCAACCAGCTCGCGAGCACGTGCGCGTGCCCAGTCCTCGGCGGCCAGGACCTCCGCGACGTCCGCGGGGTCCTTCTGCCAGTCGTTCGCCTCGCCGAGAACCTGGCCGATGGTGTCCACGATCGACAGGAACGACGTGTGGCCGGCGACGAAGGAGGCGAGTGCCTCCTCGTTCGCGGCGTTGTAGATCGCAGGTAGGCAACCGCCCGCGGTGCCTGCCTGCCGCGCGAGCTCGACCGCCGGGAAGGTGACGCTGTCCAGGGGTTCGAACGTCCACGAGGTGGCGGTGTCAAAGGTACAGGCGGACGCCGCACCGGCGACGCGCTCGGGCCAGGACAACCCCAGCGAGATCGGCAGCCGCATGTCCGGAGGCGACGCCTGCGCGAGCGTCGAGCCGTCCGTGAAGGTGACCATGGAGTGGATGATGGACTGAGGGTGCACCACGACGTCGACGCGGTCGTAGGGGACCCCGAACAGCAGGTGCGCCTCGATCAGCTCCAGGCCCTTGTTGACCAGGTTCGCCGAGTTGATCGTGACGACCTGGCCCATCGACCACGTCGGGTGCGCCATCGCCTGCGCCACGGTGACGGCCTCGAGCTCCTTGCGGCTCCTGCCGCGGAACGGCCCGCCGGACGCGGTGAGCACCAGCTTGTGCACCTCGTTCGCGGTGCCACCGCGCAGGCACTGCGCGAGTGCCGAGTGCTCGGAGTCGACCGGCACGATCTGGTCGGGCTTCGCCGCCTTCAGCACGAGCGGCCCGCCCGCGATGAGCGACTCCTTGTTCGCGAGGGCCAGCGTCGCCCCCGTCTCGAGCGCCTTGAGCGACGGCTCCAGCCCCCTGGACCCGTCCATGCCGTTGAGGACGACGTCCGCGGGAGCCGCCTCGATCAGGTCGACCATGCTGGTCAGCGTCCGGACGCCCGGCACTTCGGCGCCGTTCGCGACGGCGACCGTCTTCACGTCGAACTCCGCTGCCTGTTCTGCCAGCAGGTCGAGCTGACGTCCACCCGCGCCGAGACCGACGACCTGGAAGCGGTCGCGGTTGCGCCGGATGACGTCGAGCGCCTGGGTGCCGACGGAGCCGGTCGAGCCCAGGATCAGGACAGTGCGTGGAGTACTCATCGCCCCTCATTGTTCCGGAGAGTGCCTGAGAGCACGGCACAGCCCGCTACTTTGATAACGGAGTGGTCTTGAAGGTGTGAAGTCGCCGGATCGGGGGCATTCCATCGGCGTCAAGTCGTTGGAAGGAGACTCTCCGTGGGCATCCTCGGATGGATCGTGCTCGGTCTGCTGGCAGGCGCCATCGCCAAGGCAATCATGCCTGGTAACGACCCCGGTGGCTTCATCATCACGATGCTGCTCGGTATCGTTGGTGCGATTCTCGGCGGATTCATCGGATCTGCGGTGTTCGGGACCGACCTGGGCTCGTTCTTCGATCTCCGGACCTGGCTGCTGGCCATCGTCGGATCGCTGATCCTGCTGGGCATCTACCGCCTGGTGACGGGCAAGCGCAGTCACGCTTAGCCGCAACAGACGTTTGAGGCCGTTCGGGTGACGCCCATCGGGTTCGCCGCACGGCACGCACAAACCCCGCGCCTCCTCAGGGAGGCGCGGGGTTTGTGCTTTTTGGTCGCTGCTTCTGCAGACTTGCGGACCAGGGTCAGGTCGCTATGCCTGCGTCCCGGGCCAGCAGGGCTGCCTGCACTCGGTTCGTCAGGCCCAGCTTGGCCAGCAAGCGCGAGACGTAGGTCTTCACCGTCGCCTCGGACATGTGCAGCTTGGCGCCCACGTCGGCGTTCGACATGCCCTGTCCCAGCAGCGCCAGCACTTCCACCTCGCGGTCGGTCAGGCCCTCTACCGCCTTCTGCGCCTCCTGGCGCTTCGGCTGGCCCGACGTCGCCACCATGCCGACCACGCGGGACGTGACCATCGGCGACAGATACGCCTCGCCGTTGTTCACCGCCCGCACGGCCCTCAGCAGCTCCTCGGGTGCGGAGTCCTTCAGCAGGAAGCCGGCCGCACCGTCGGACAGCGCGCGCACGATGTTGTCGTCCTCGCCGAACGTCGTCAGCATCACGACGCGGACCGACGGCGCCACCACCCGTAGTTCCTTCGCGCACGCCAGGCCGTCCATGCGCGGCATGCGGATGTCGAGCACGGCCACGTCCACCCGGCGCTCGCGCACGATCTGCAGGGCCTCGCGGCCGTCGCCTGCCTCCGCCACGAGCTCGATGTCGTCGGCGGTGCCGAGAATGGCCTTGATGCCGGCGCGCATGAGCGGCTCGTCGTCGGCGATGAGCACCCGGATCATTGACCTGTCCTCTGAACGTGGATCTTCTTCTCGACCAGCTTGCCGTCCCGGAAGCAGAAACGCACCACCCGGGTGCCTTTCGCGAGGTACGACTGCTCGTCGGTGATGTGGTAGACGCAGCGTGCGCCCGGTGGTTCGGGGCCGGCCTGGGACTTGCGCTCACCGTCGGCGACCAGGGGTTCGTCGCCGGCCGGGAGCAACGCGCGCACGTCGGCCTCCGCCTGCCCCTCCTGGATCCTGTCGAGGTTCTCCTGCGACACGACGTCCGTGACGGGCTGCGCGCCGAGGTAGGTGAAGCCGCCGATGATGATCGCCAGCACCAGCGACGCCCCCGCTATCGAGCCGACGCCCGCCCACTTGCGGATGCCGCGCGGGGATTCGGTCTCGTCCTGCTCGTCCTCCGGCTCGTCCGGGAGCGGCGTCTCCTCGTACGGCAGCACGGCGGCGATGCGGAACCCTCCGGAGGGCAACGCGCCGACGTGCAGGATGCCGCCGGCCACGCGCACGCGTTCGGTGAGCCCGATCAGGCCCACGCCCGGCGCCTGGACCGGTGACCCGTTGCGCGACGGGTTGTTGCGCACCTCGACGACCAGCGCGTCCGGCTCGTACTTCACCGTCACCTGCACTGCGGCGCCCGGCGCGTGCTTGGCGGCGTTGGTCAGGCCCTCCTGGGCCACGCGATAGGCCGCGTGAGAGACGCGGGACGGCAACGGGTGTGCTTGCCCGCCGCGCACCAGACTGACCAGAACACCGGCCTTGCGCGCGTCGCTCACCAACGAGTCGATGGACTCCGCGGTCCGTGTCGCGGGGTCGTCGTCGGGACCGTCCTCCGCGCGCAGCACGCCGATGATCGCCCGCAGCTCCCCCATGCCGGTCAACGCCGCCGAGCGCAGCACCCCGATGGCCTCGCGCTGCTTGTCCCCCAGCGACGGGTCCAGCGCCAGCGCGCCGGCGTGCACGGAGATCAGCGACAGCCGGTGGCCGAGGCTGTCGTGCATGTCCTGGGCGATGCGGCTGCGTTCGCGGAGGCGGACCTGCCGCGACAGCATTCTGTGCTCGACGCGCATGCGCGCCTCGCGGTCCTGCATGGCCTGCACCAGCGCCTCGCGTTGCGCCAGGTAGCGGCCGACGAGGAACGGCAGCGCCACGCCCACGCCGAAGATCGTGACCAGGATCAGCATGCCGTAGACGGGTTCGATGTCGAGGGGCCGCTCGACCCAGTCCCACCACAGCACCACGACGACGAACGTCATCGCGGTCGACACGACGGCCTTGACCCACGACTCGATCCGGCGGCCCGCCGTGTAGCTCAGCACGACCATCATGGCGGGGCCGAAGAACGGGATCGCCGCACCCACGATCATGACCGTGGCCGGCAGCAGGTGCCGCAACGGCAGCATCACCACGTAGACGGCGAAGTAGGCGACGAGCGTCCAGCCCGACGCCTTCGTCTCCGCCCACGGCCCCGGCCACAGGTCCAGCAGCAGCACGCCGACCATGACGAGCAGGTCGCCGACGAGCCGCACCGGGGTCAGCGCCCGAAGCCGGGCCAGGGTGTCGGCGCGGAACGCCTCGGCCCTGGTCCGCACAGCAGTAATCACGATTTCAACCTACGAGACGTCCCATGTCCGCGCGGCACGCTGGAGTATCGGATTCCCGCGACGAAAGTTGACGCCGCGCTCGACCCAGGTCGCTTGGAACCCCTTCGACGACGTTCGAAGGGCCCGTTCCACCCATGATCGTCTCGGCATACTCCGCCTCCTGCACATCAATCTCAGGGGGAAACATGAGAAAAGCGTTGTGTGTGCTGTTCGCCGCCGCTTTGGCGCTGATGTCGTTGCTGGGGACGGCGACAGCGGCGACGCCGGTCGAGATCAACCTGGGCGTTCCCGCCGAGGTGGGTGCGCCGGCGCAGCCGGACGTCTCGGCCCAGGCCCTGTCGTGCGGCAGCGGCAACATGTGCGCGTGGCCGGTCAGCGACGGCAGCAGCAGCCGCTGCAGCTGGGGCAGCGCCGACCCCGACTGGCAGGGCGGGGACGTCCGGTGCTCGTGGTCGGGCACCCGTGCGGTGCGGGCGGCCGAGAACGCCGGTGCCAGCACCTCCTACACCAGGGTGTGCCTGTACCCCGGCGCGAACTACTCCGGGAGCACCGCCTACTACATCCCGCGAGGCGTGGAAGCACCGAACTTCCCGAACGTGCTGATCCGCTCCCACAAGTGGGTCACCGGAAACACCTGCTGGTGACCGGCTGACGACTGAGGGCCATCCGGCGGTGTCCGCAGTGGACGCTGTCGCGGTGGCCCTCAGCCTCGTTCTGCCGCGAGCACTCGCAGTCCCAGCGGGGTGATCAGGTGCCGGGCGAAGTTGTCCTCGCGCTCGGTGGCGATGAGCCCCGCCTCGCGCAGCACACCGGTGTGGTGGCTCACGGTCGCGGGGGCCACGCCCACCAGCTTCGCCAGCCTGGTGGTGGTGTTCCCGCCGACCACCGACCGCAGAATCGACGCCCTCGTGGCACCCAGCAGTGCGGTCACCTGGTCACCGCCCGCGCGCCCGCCGGCCACGAGGCGGGACTCGGTCCGGATCGGACACACCAGCACCGGACCCGCCGGTGCGACCAGGTGGCGCAGGGCGAAGTAGCAGGGGATCACCGTGAGACCCCGCCCGCCGAGGTGCAGGTCGCGGTCGTCCGGATGGTCGACGGACAGCACGGGCGGATGCCACCTGGTCGCGGCCCCGAGCGTGCTCAGCAGTGCTTCCGGGCCGCCGTGCAGGTACTGGTGGATCCTCGCTGCCGCATCGGTGCACAGGCCGTCCTCGATGACCGGCAGGTGCGGCTCGATCAGGCACCGGTGGTAGACGCGCAAAGCCTGGCGCAGCGCGGCGGTGGCGAGGTCGTCCGGCCGGTGCGGGGCAGCCATCAGCACGGTGTGCAGCGCCATCCGCAGATCCGGGTCGCGTGCGGCGAGCTCGCGCACATGTCGGCGCCACGGTCCGAAAGACAGGTCCCCTTCCCCCTGTCGCAGGATCTGGGCGCTGCTGACGGTCTCCCACATCAGGTCGGTCTCGAGTTTCAACCCCGTGTGCGCGATGTCCCGATCGGTGAAGTGGATGCGCAGCTGCGGCACGTCTTCCTCCCCCAAGGAATGCCGTTGGCCCTCACCGGAGAAGTCACCCGCAGGCGGGCGGAGATACAGCCCTGACTTGAAGTTAGGCCAGCCGCGTGACGGATCCCGCCCTGCGCGCCCGCCAGGACGCGACCACCACACCGATGATCAACAGCAGCGCCGTCGCCGCCACCATCAGCGTCGACAACGCCACGATCTCCGGCGAGATACCGCGCTTCGACGCCTGCGCGTAGACGAACACCGGCAGCGTCGTCGACCCGACGCCGGTCAGGTACGACGAGATCACCACGTCGTCGAACGACAGCAGGAACGCGAACGCGGCACCGGCCACCACGGCGGGCGCCACCAGCGGCAGCGTCACGGTCCGGAACGCGACGAACGGCGACGCCCCGAGATCGGCCGCGGCCTCCTCCATCCGGGCGTCCATTCCGGACACCCGCGACCGCACCACCACGACCACGAAGCTCAGCGAGAACGCCACGTGCGCGAACAGCAGCGCCCCGAACCCCAGGGGCACACCGGCGAGCTTCACGAAGAACCCCAGCATCGCGACACCCATGACGACCTCGGGCACCACGAGAGGCAGCGACAGCAACACGGTCCACAGCCCGCGCCCGGGAAACGCGCGCCGCAGCCCGAACGCGGCCAACGTCCCGATCACCGTCGAGATCGCCGCCGACGCCGACGCCAGTTGCAACGTCAGCTGCAGCGAAGCGAACACGCGCGTGTCATCGGCCAGTTCCGCGTACCACTGCAGCGAGAACCCGCTGATCCGCGACAACGACCGCGACGAGTTGAACGACGCGATGGCGAGCCACGCGATCGGTGCGTACAAGAACAGGAAGACCAGCGCCACCACAGCGCCGAGCGCCCACGGACGACGGTTCACAGCACGTCCTCCCCACGCCGCCCGCGCACCACGAGCACGAACACCACCAGCACGAGCAACAACACCGCCATCGCCGAACCCAGCGGCCAGTTGTTGCCACCGCGGAACTGGTCGTCGATCACCGAGCCGAACGTCGACTGCTCCACCCCGCCGAGCAGCTTCGGCGTCACGAAGTCACCGGCCGCGGGCACCAGCACCAGCAACGACCCGGCCAGCACACCACTCATGACGCCCGGCAGCACCACGCGGAAGAACGTCGACACCCGCCCGTGCCCGAGGTCGTACGACGCCTCCATCAACCGCACGTCGAACCGCTCGCACGCCACGTACAGCGGCAACACCATGAACGGCAAAAAGCCGTACGTCAGACCGAGGACCACCGCTCCGTGCGTGAGCAGGAACCCACCGTCCCGGTCCAGCCCGACCCACCCGAGCACCGTGTTCACGAGCCCCTCGCCGTCCAGGAGCGCCTTCCACGCGTAGATCCGCGCGAGATAGCTCGACCAGAACGGGATCAGCACCGCCGCGAGCAGCGCCGTCCGGTAGCGCCCGCCGTAGCGCGCGATGAACCACGCCAGCGGGAACCCGAGCAGCAGGCACGCGGCGGTGGTCGCGCCGGCGTACAGCAGGGTCCGGCCGAAGATCGGCAGGAACGCCGGGTCCAGGGCCGTCCGGTAGGCCTGGACCGTCCACGGCAGCACCGCGCGGGCGACACCCGTGTGCCGCGTCGCGAAGCTGAACTCGACGACCACGACGAGGGGCGCGATCAGGAAGAACCCCAGCCAGAGGCCGGTCGGGGCGAGGAGGGCGTTGGCCTTCAGCCAGCGTCGGAGCACGGGAGCACATCCTGCCATGCGAACATTCATGTACCGTTGTGAACATGAGTGTTCACCTGCTGCAGACGGCGACGTCCGTGCTGCTCAAGGACCCGACCGCGTCCCTGGGCGACGTCGCGCGGGCCGCCGGTGTCGGCAGGACCACACTCCACAAGCGCTTCCCGACCCGCACGGCGCTGGTCCGCGCCGTCGCGAGCGACGCGCTCGACCTGATCGACTCGGTGGCGTGCCAGGTGGACTACGGCAGCGACGACGCGATCGAGGACCTCATCACCCGCCTGGTCGCGCTCGGCCCGCGGGTGGAGTTCCTGCTCCGCTTCCCCGGCCTGGAGCGCGACGAGGAGCTGAGGACCCGCATCGAGGCGATGGACCAGCCCGTGCTCGACCTGATCACCCGGCTGCAGGGCACCAAGCTGCGCCGTGACCTGCCCGCGTGGTGGATCCTGCACACCCTCTACGCCGGGCTCTTCAACGCCTGGGAAGCGATCAGCTACGGCCGTCTCGCGCCGTTGGACGCTCCCCGGTTCGTGCTCACCACGGTGTTCGAGGGGGTAGCGAATGTTGGAACAGCTGACCGGCCATGAAGACCCGCATCCGATCTACGAGCGGCTACGCGCGCAAGGGCCGTTGACGCACGACGGCGGCATGTGGCTGACCACGAGTCACCCGCTGGCCAGCAAGATCCTGCGCGACCGGCGGTTCGGCGTCAGGTTCGCCGACGGCAGCTATCCGAGCAACGCGAGCCTGCTGCCCGAGTCGTTCCTGGAACTCGACCCGCCGGACCACACGCGGCTGCGCCGGATCGCCACGCCGGCGTTCAGCCCGAAGAAGATCGACGAGTACCGGGCGCGCGTCGAGAAGGTCGCCGACTCGCTGCTGGACCGCGACGAGTTCGACCTGATCGCGGACTTCGCGGCGCCGTTGCCGATCTCGGTGATCAGCGACCTGCTCGGCATCCCCGACTCCGACACCGCGGAGTTCGCCGACTACGGCGCGCTCGTCGCCGCGTCGTTCGACTCCGGGGTGACGCAGGAGATGGCCGACGCCAACGACAAGGTGCTCGCGCTGTTCGACCGGCTCATCGCGCAACGCCGCCGCACGCCCGGTGACGACGTGATCAGCTCGCTGGTCGCCGCCGAGGCCGAGCAGAAGCTCACGGCGCAGGAGATGCTCGGCACGCTGGTGTTGCTGCTGGTCGCGGGCTTCGAGACCACGGTGAACCTGATCGGCAACGGCACCCGAGCGCTGCTCGACCACCCCTCGCAGTGGAAGCTCTTCAAGGCCAATCCGGACCTCGCGCCGTCCGTGGTCGAGGAGACGCTGCGGTGGGCGCCGCCGGTGCAGCTGACCAGCCGGATCGCGCACGAGCAGGTCGACCGGATCGGCAAGGACGAGATGGTGACGCTGCTGATCGGCGCCGCGAACCGCGATCCCGAGGTCTACCCGGAGGCGCACAAGTTCGACGTGATGCGCGTGCACAAGCCGGAGCACCTGGCGTTCTCCAGCGGCATCCACTACTGCCTGGGCGCGACGCTCGCGCGCATGGAGGGCGACGTGGCGTTCCGCGCGCTGGCCCGCCGGATGCCCGAGCTGAGGCAGACCGGCCCGGTGACGTTCCGCGACTCGGTGGTGATCCGCGGGATGAGGTCGTTCCCGGTCAGCCGGTCTTGACCTTCGTCCAGGCGTCCGCGTAGAGCGCTTCGGCGTCGCCGCCCAGGTCCTTGGTGAACGGGAGCTTCGCCAGCTGGTCGTCCGGCGGGTAGACCACCGGGTCGTTCAGCAGTTCCTCGTCGATCAACGGCTTCGCGGCGGCGTTGGGGCTGCCGTACCGGACGGCGTTGGACAGCGCCGCGCCCGCCTCCGCGCCCAGGACGTAGTCGATGAACCGGTGCGCGTTGGCGGCGTGCGGCGCGTCCTTCGGGATGACGAGCAGGTCCACGTAGGACAGTCCGCCCTCCACGGGGATGGCGTACCCGATGTCGTCGTTGGTGGCGCGCGCCTGGAACGCGTCGCCGGAGTACGACTGCGCGAGCCGCACCTGGCCCGAGGTCAGCGGTTCGATCACGTCGGAGGTGATCTGGCCGAGCTTCTTCTTCAACGACAGCAGGAAGTTCGCCGCGTCGTCGATCTGCCGCGCGTCGGTGGTGTTCGGGTCGTGGCCGAGCTTCAGCAGCCCGATCGCCATGCCGTCGCGGGCCTCGTCGAGGATCGAGCTGCGGCCCTGCGCGTCCGGCAGGTCGTAGGCGTCGAAGCCGGTGACCTCACCACCGATCTGCGACTTCGAGTACGCCAGCCCCGTGGTGCCCCAGGCCCACGGCACGGAGTACCGGTTGCCGGGGTCGTACTCGGCCTCCACGAACCGCTGTTCCAGGTTGCGCAGGTTCGGGATGGCGTCGTGGTCCAGCGGTTGCAGCAGGCCGGACCGCAGGAACCGGCGCAGGAAGTTGTCCGACGGCACCACCAGGTCGTAGCCCGCCTGGCCGGACGCGATCTTGGCTTCCATCTCGTCGTTGGTCGAGAAGTTGTCGTACGTGACCTCGATGCCGCTCACTGACGTGAAGCCCGGCAACGTTTCCGGCGCGATGTAGTCGGTCCAGTTGTAGAAGTTGAGCTTCGGCTCGTCGGCCAGGTTCACGGCCTTGCCGGCGCTCGTGCCCCCGGAGTCGGTCGGCGCCGGGCCGACCGCGCAGGCGGCGAGCGCGAAGAACGCCATCGAGCCCAGCATCGTGCGCCGGGTCACCCGCGGGCTGTCGACGTCCCACAGCCGGGCGATCCGGACCTGCTCAGCCATCGTCCGGCTCCAGCAGCACGGTGAACTCGGGGTCCCAGGCCATCCGCACGGACTGGCCGGGCGCGCCCGCGTCGTCGATGCGCTGGGCGTTCTGCACGAACGCCGTGAGCACGCCCGCGGGGGTGCCGACCACGAACTGCGTGGACACGCCCGTGTAGACGACGTCCTGAACGACGCCCTGCAGCACGCACCAGCCGGCGGGCGGCTCGGCGGACTCGTTGAACAGGTGCACCTTCTCCGGGCGCACGGTCGCGGCGACCTTGCGGCCGTGGCTGACGCCGCCGGAGAACTTGGCGCGCAGGTTCGTGGCGCCGGGAGCCGTCAGCGACACCAGGCCACCGTCCACACCGGACACCTCGGCGTCGAGGATGTTGGACGTGCCGATGAACCCGGCGACGAACCTGGTCGCGGGCCGTTCGTAGACGTCCTCGGGATACCCGACCTGCTCGATCCTGCCCGCGTTCATCACGGCGATGCGGTGCGACAGGACCAGCGCCTCTTCCTGGTCGTGCGTGACGTAGAGGAACGTCGTGCCGACCTCGCGCTGAATGCGCATCAGCTCGATCTGCAGTTCCTTGCGGAGCTTGGCGTCGAGCGCGCCGAGCGGTTCGTCGAGCAGCAGCAACCGCGGACCGGCGGCGAGCGCACGGGCGATGGCCACGCGCTGCTGCTGGCCACCGGAGAGTTGCGTGGGCCTGCGCTTGGCGAACTGCGACAGCCGCACCAGTTCGAGGTGCTCGCCGACGCGCTTCTTCAGCTCGTCGCCGCGGATCTTCTTGCGCTTGAGGCCGTACGCCACGTTGTCCCACACCGACATGTGCGGGAACAGCGCGTACGACTGGAAGACGGTGTTGACGTCCCTCCGGTGGGGAGGGACGCCCACCATGTCGTTGCCGTCGAGCTCGATGCGGCCCTCGTCGGGGTCGACGAACCCGGCGATCATGCGCAGGACCGTGGTCTTGCCGCAGCCGGACGGGCCGAGCACCGAGAAGAACTCGCCCTCGTGGACGTCGAGCGAGATGCCGTCGACCGCCACCTGGTCGGAGAAGCGCTTGCGCACACCGTGGAGACCGATCTCGACGGGGGCGAACGTGTCCGGGGTGGAGCCCTCGGCGGGAGAGAAGCCGGTCAAGTCGCGGCGCCTTCGCAAGATCGAACGGGTAGGCCTCGAAGAGCCTAGACCCGTGCGACCTCGCTCGTCAGTCGTGCGCGCGCGACCTCACACCTCCGTGCTCACCGTCATGTGCGACGATGGCCTCGTAATCCGGATGAGCAGTGGAGGAAACCGTGGCTACGTCCTCGGAACTGGACAAGCGTCCTGCCGTCGACCCTCACGAGGAGCCGTCGCACGAGTGGGGCTGGCACGGCACGTTCCCCAAGGGCACCCGCATCGCGGGCTGGCTCTCGGCGATCTTCTGCTTCCTGATGCTGATCGGCAACCACCACGGCAAGACCGAGGACATCTTCCTCGTCGTCACCGGGGTCTCGATCATCGCCTTCCTGCTGTGGGACGCCGCGCGCAGCAAGAGGCCGTGGCGCCGCTAGAGCGTCTCCAGCACGATCTTGCCCTGGGTGCGGCCCGTCCCGCCCAGGGCATGTGCTTTTCCGGCCTCTGCCAGGGGGAACGTCGCGTCGACGTGCACCCTGAGTTCGCCCGACTCGACCAGCGCCGCGATCGCCTCCAGGCCCGCGCGGTCGGGTTCGACCAGGATCGGGCTGGTCCTGATGTCGTCGCGCAGGGGCCTGTCCACTCCGGACGGCACGCCGACGAACAACCCGCCCGGCCGCACCGCCGCCGGTGACGCCCCACCCACCAGGTCGACGAACAGGTCGACGTCGGTGCCTTCGTAGTCGCCCTTGGTGTAGTCGATCACCTCATCGGCACCGAGGTCCTTCAGGAACGCGTGCTTGGGCTCGCGCGCGGTGCCGATGACGTACGCGCCGTGGGCCTTCGCGATCTGGACCGCGAGGTGGCCGACGCCGCCCGCCGCGGCCGTGATCAGCACCTTCTGGCCCTTCCGCAGGTCCGCGGTGTCGATCAGGATCTGGTGGGCGGTGAGCGCGGCGAGCGGCAGCGCGGCCGCCTCGACGTGGGTGAGGCTCTTCGGCTTCTTCGCGAAGTGACGGGACGGGGCCGTGACGTACTCGGCGTACGCGCCCGCGGCGCGCGGGAACCACGGCATGCCGTAGACCTCGTCGCCGGCCTTGAGGGTCGTGACGCCGAAGCCGGCCTCCTCGACCACGCCGGAGACGTCCCAGCCGTTGATGAACGGGAACGTCTGCATCCCGGCCATGCCGCTGCCCGCGCTGGTCTTCCAGTCGACCGGGTTGACGCCGGCCGCGTGCACCCTGACCAGCACCTCCGTCGGAAGTGGTGCGGGCTTGGGGACATCGGTGAGGGTGAGGGGGCCGCCGAACTCGTTCTGGATGATCGCTCGCATGCTGTCAAGCATGGGAGAGCAGGTCTCCGTTAGCAATTAGGCACTATTTTGTGCACTAGGTACCTGGTAGAAACTAGTCGTGATCAGGGACGTTTACCTCAAGATGTGTCCGTGCCGCGACCTGCTGGACATGGTCGCGTCGAAGTGGACGGCGCTGGTGATCGGCGACCTGGAGGACGGACCCAAGCGGTTCGGTGAGCTCAAGCGCCGGCTGGAGGGCGTCAGCCAGAAGATGCTCACGCAGACGTTGCGCACGTTGGAGCGCGACGGGCTCATCACGCGCACGGTCTATCCCTCGGTGCCGTTGCGCGTCGAGTACGAGCTGACCGAACTCGGCCGCAGCGTCACCGAGCCGCTGGCCGCGTTGCGGACGTGGGCGCAGAAGAACTACGAGACCGTCGCCGAGGCGCGCGAGACGTTCGACAGCGCCGCACCCGTCGGCCTGGAGCCCGCTGTCACCCGGTGACGACCCAGCCGTACGACCACTCCGGCTGGTAGCCCTCGCACTTCGAGTCGAGCGAGTCGAAGTGCGTGCCTTGGTAGATGCAGCGGTAGAGCTGCATGGCGGGGACGTCGGCCGGCTTGTCGTTGAAGACGTATCCGAGGTTGCCGAGCTTGTCCTGCCCCTCGCAGTCCGGCCACGGCGACGTCATGTGGTCCCCCGAGTTCTTCACGCGGCAGGCGACCAGCAGTTTCGTGCCCGGTTCCTGGTTGACCAGGAGCTTGCCGAGCCCTCCGGTGTTCTCGGCGGTGAAGCCGGCGGGAGGCCCGAAGGCCGACGTGCCGGTGAAGTGGAAGGGCGTGCCCTGCTTGATGTGCCGGACGAGCGCGACCGTCTGCCTCGGCGGCTTCGGCTGCGTCGTCGGCTGCGAGGGCTGAGCCTGCGCCTGGCTCGGCTTCGGCGTGCTCGAAGGTGCCGAACTGGACGCCTGGCTGCTGCTCGGCGCGGCGGAACTGCTGTTCGTCGCCTGGCTGGACGGCGGGGCCGTGGTCGTCACCGCGGCGATGTTCTGCTGCGCGACGGCAACCCCTTGGTGGCCCTGTGGTTTGAGGACGAACACCGCGGCGAGCGCGATCACCACGAGCACGGCCGCGGCGCCGGCGAACAGTCCGATCTTCTTGCGGGACCGGGGTTTGTCCTCCCAGTCCGCATGCGTCGGCGTGTTCGGCGTGACGTAGCCGGTGACGGGTTCGATCACGACGGTCTGCTCGGACGGCGACAGCGGCTTGACCACCGTGGTGGCACCGCTGAGCCGCTCCCGCAGCTGCGCCGCCGTGAGCCGGCGCGTGTCGTCCTGGCTGAGCAGCGCCATGATCGTGTCGGCGAGCGGCCCCCTGGTGCGCTGGAGGACCGGCTCCTCGTACATGATCGCGTGCATCGTGGCCGCGGTCGTGTCGCGCTGGAACGGCGAACGACCCTCGACGGCGTGGAACATGGTGGCGCCCAACGCCCACAGGTCACTCGCCGGTGACGGCTGCTTGCCCGCGAACAGCTCCGGCGCCATGTACCCGGGCGAGCCCATGATGCCGCCGGTCGCCGTCAGCCCCGGGTCGTCCATCGCGCGGGCGATGCCGAAGTCGGCGAGCTTCACGCGTCCATCCGGCAGCACCATGATGTTGCTGGGCTTGACGTCCCGATGCACGATGCCCGCCGCGTGCGCCGCCTCCAGCGCGTTGAGCGTCTGCAGGCCGATGTTCGCGACCTCGTCCTCGGTGAGGCTTCTGCGCGTCATGACCTCGGAGAGCGTGGGTGCCTCGACGAGTTCCATGACCAGGTACGTCACACCGTGCTCGACGATGACGTCGTAGATGCCGACGACGTTCGGGCTGTTCAGGCGGCCTGCCGTACGGGCTTCCCGCAACACCCGCTCGGTCTCGGTGGTCCGCAGCTCCTTGAGCGCGACCTGCCGTCCGATGACCCTGTCCTCGGCGAGCCAGACGACCCCCATGCCACCCAGGCCGAGCTCTTTGAGCATCGCGTATCTGCCCGCGACAAGCCTCGCGTTCTCCCCCACGAGGCCGCATGGTAGCCGCTCTGATCGCCTCGGACGTGTGCCAGCCGATCGGTCGCATCACCGGCAACCCGTTCCTGTCGGTGAAGGGCTCGGTGCGCGGCTTCGTGTTCGCCGTGGCGACCGGTGTGCTGACCGAGGTGAAGCCCTAGACGCACACCCAGCAGTAGAGCTGTTCGCCGCTCCTTACCGCCTCTGCGGCCAGGTCCTTGAGCTCGTCCAGCGCACAGGCCAGGTCGGCGGGGTCGTACCCGTCCAGCTCTTCGGTCCTCGACCAGACCGCGGCGACGGCGATCGGCTCGTCCATGCCGGCGAGCCCGTCCCTGAGACCGTCGGTGACACTGAGGACCAGCGGCCCACCGTCACTCTCCCGCGCCACGTCGTGACCCCAACGCGGGTCCGCGACCACCTCCGTGTAGGGACGACCGGTGAGCAACTCCTCCAGCGTGCCCATCACCACGAGGGGATCGAGCCACTTGGCCTCGACCGTCCTGAACAGACCGGTGGGCCCGTCGTCGATCACGGCGGCCGCGACCGCGTCGGACGGCGCGACGAAGTAGTCGTAGATCATTCCCATGGCCGAGAGCGTCCCAGAACTCCTGCCCGCCGTCAGGATCTCGAGCTGACCCTGTGCTCGTCGCAGTACACGACGTGCAGCCAGTTCCAGTGCCGGTCCTTGGCGGTGACCTCAGCGCAGCAATGCGTGCTCGGAGCCTCGTGCATGTGCCTGGGACAGTCTTCGACGAGCTGCCGGAACGCCTGCCCACCGGCCTGGAACGTCGGCCTGCTGCCGACGACGAACACGGTGCTGCCCACGATCTCGCCGCTCAACATCTCGCGGTCCCAGCGGGGCGCGGGCCGTTCCTCCGGCAACCCCCGGCAGACAACGGTGTGCGGCCGTCCGGCCCGGAGCCTGGCGCGCACGTCCGTCCACTTCGACAGCCGGAACCCAAGACTGTGGTGCAACAGCACGAGGTCCAGCGCAGGCCCGTCGGCGCTACGGCACTCGCAGTCGCTCTGCCGCAACGGCAGGTACACCAACGTGCGCGGCGACCGCATCGCGAACGCCCAGGCCATGGTGATGTCGAGCGCCGACGACTTGGTCACGCACGCCTCAACGCCCATGTACCCCTCGTACAACGGCGCATGGCGCAACGGCCGGGCCGGCCGCACCACCCGGTACTCGTCCCGCCCCAGCCTCACCGTGCTGACGATCGTGCGCCAGCGTTCCCCCTCGAGTTTCATCGTGGAGGACGGTAAAGCCTGGTCAGCGGTTCGAGCTACCGATTTCAGCCCTCGGCGGCGAGCTGACCGCAGGCGGCGGCGATCTCCTGCCCGCGCGTGTCCCGCACGGTGCACTCGACACCCTGCTCGCGAACCCGCCGCACGAACTCCCGCTCCACCGGCTTCGGCGAGGCGTCCCACTTGCTGCCCGGCGTCGGGTTCAGCGGGATCAGGTTCACGTGCACGAGCTGCCCGAGGTGCTTGCGCAGCTTCTTGCCGAGCAGGTCGGCGCGCCAGCCCTGGTCGTTGATGTCGCGGATCAGCGCGTACTCGATGCTGACGCGGCGGCCGGTCTTGTCCGCGTAGCCGCGCGCCGCCTCCAGCACCTCGGCGACGTTCCACTTCGTGTTGACCGGCACCAGCGTGTCGCGCAGCTCGTCGTCCGGCGTGTGCAGCGACACGGCGAGGCGGACCTGAAGGTTCTCCTCGGTCAGCTTCTTGATCGCGGGCACGAGACCGACCGTCGACACCGTCACGTGGCGCTGCGAGATGCCCAGGCCGTCCGGCGCCGGGTCGCAGATGCGGTGGACGGCCTCGAGGATGCGCTTGTAGTTCGCGAGCGGCTCGCCCATGCCCATGAAGACGATGTTCGAGAGCCGGCCGGGGCCGCCGGGCAGGTCGCCGTCACGCATGGCGGCGGCACCCATCCGCACCTGGTCCACGATCTCCGCGGTCGACAGGTTGCGCTGCAGGCCACCCTGGCCGGTCGCGCAGAACGGGCACGCCATGCCGCAGCCGGCCTGCGACGAGATGCACAGCGTCGCGCGGTCCGGGTAGCGCATGAGAACGGACTCGATGAGCGTGCCGTCGTGTGCGCGTAGCAGCGTCTTCGACGTGGTGCCTTCGTCGGCAGTGACCTTGCGCACGACCGTGAACAACGGCGGCATCAGGTCTGCCACCAGCTTGTCGCGCGTGGTCGCCGGGATGTCCGTCATCTCGGCCGGGTCGACGGTCAGGCGGCTGAAGTAGTGGTTCGACAGCTGCTTGGCCCGGAACGGCTTCTCACCAAGCGCGGCAACGGCTTCCGCACGTTGGGCGGGCGAGAGGTCGACCAGGTGGCGCGGCGGCAGGCCGCGCTTGGGCGCGTCGAAGACAAGGGGAAGCGAGGTCATAGCACATCTAGTGTCCCACGAACTTCACCAACACAAGACCGTTGCATCGCGATAGGTTCCGATATATCGTTAGCGACATGATGATGAAACCACACCACAGAGATCACCACCACAGGCACCGCCACGGACCCTTCGGAGGCGGCGGCAGGGGCGGCCGCCAGAGGCGCGGCAACGTCCGGGCGGCGGTTCTGTCCTTGCTGGCAGAACGGCCGATGCACGGCTACGAGATCATCCAGGAGATCGCCAGGCGCACCGGCGGCGCGTGGAGCCCGAGCCCCGGCTCGGTCTACCCGACGCTGCAGATGCTCGCCGACGAAGGCCTCGTCTCCGCACTGGAAGAAGGAGGCAAGAAGCTGTTCACCCTCACCGAACACGGCAGGACGGAGCACACGGCCCCGCCCTGGCGCGACATCGAGATCCAGCTCGACCCGGTAGACGGCGAACTGCGCACATCGGTCCGGCTGCTGGGCGCGGCGATGGAGCAGATCTCCCACGCGGGCACGCCCGAGCAGAAGACCCGCGCGGCCGAGCTCTACAACGAACTGCGGCGCAAGCTGTACGCCATCCTCGCCGAGGAGTGACCTACCACCGCTCGTGCACGTGCGGCCGGATCAGCTCGTCGTACACCGCGGCGACGGCCTTGCCGTCCACCGGCTCGAGCTGCGCCGCCTGCGCGTTCGCCCGCGCCTGCTCCACGTTGCGGGCACCGGGAATCACCACCGTGACGCCGGACTGGTCCACGATCCACCGGAGCGCGAACTGCGCCATCGTGGCACCCTCCGGCACCAGCGGCCGGAGCCGCTCGACAGCCTCCAGGCCGACCTCGTAAGGCACCCCGGAGAAGGTCTCGCCCACGTCGAAGGCCTCACCGTTGCGGTTGTAGTTGCGGTGGTCGTCCGCACCGAAAGTCGTCGCCTTGTCGTACTTCCCGGTCAACAACCCGGACGCGAGCGGCACCCGCGCGATGATCGCGACCCCGGCCTCGGCCGCCTTGGGCAGCACCTCTTCGAGAGGCTTGAGCCGGAACGCGTTCAGGATGATCTGCACGCTGGCCACGTGCGGACGCCGGATGGCCTCCAGCGCCTCCTCGACCTTCTCCACGGACACGCCGTAAGCGGCAATCCGCTGCTGCTCGACCATCTCGTCCAAGGTGTCGTACACCTCGTCACGGCTGTAGACCGCGGTAGGCGGACAGTGCAGCTGCACGAGGTCCAACGTGTCGACACCCAGATTGCGGCGGCTCCGGTCGTTCCACGCGAGGAAGTTCTCCCGCGAGTACCCCTCAGCGACCTGTGCCGGCAGCCGCCGCCCCATCTTCGTGGCGACGAAGATCCCGTCGTCCTTGCGCTCCTTCAGAAACCGCCCGACGAGCGTCTCACTGCGACCGTCGCCGTACACGTCAGCGGTGTCGAAGAAGTCGACCCCCGTGTCGGCCGCGGCGTGCAGCAACGCGAGAGCGTCGCTCTCGTCCACCTCGCCCCAGTCGGCGCCGAGCTGCCAGCAACCCAGCCCGACGACGCCGACCTGGCGGTTCAACCTGCCTGCGTTTCGCTTCTCCACGAACCCGAGCCTAGTCCGCGGCGACGTGCCACCACTCCCGGCGAGATGGGTTTCCCCGTACCGGATCACCTGTTCGAACGCCGATCGTGCGTGTGCGTGTGCGTGTGCGTGGCTTCAGCGCGGGTCCCGTCGAGATCCCGCGCCGGAGCAGTCCCGAGGCTGGAGAAGGACGCCGCGATCTCCTTCCGCTGAAAGCCATTCCTCGGATTCGTGCAATTCGATGAGGGCACGAACGGAATTCCGGGCCTTTGGATCCGCGGCTTGAACCGCAGTATCGAAGGCCCGCACAGCGACCGATCCGGATCGGACAAGGATCAGCAGCACGTTGCCGCTGTTGTCCCGCGGCAGTGCAACCAGGTCCTTGGCCGCCGCGGCCACTCCTGCTCCGAAGTCAGCCTGCGGGAATCTCGCCAAAGCCCCGTAGACAGCCTGATGGGCACCGTAGTCCTCCTCCGCGGTCAGCGAAGCGACGAGAGCCGCCACTCCAGCGATGCCCTCACCTCCGGTGACCCCGTCGGCCAGTTCGACATAGCGGTTCCATCGCCGCTCCGCCTCCTCCTGAGCAACGTCGTCACCGTCTTGCACGAGTTCGCCGCACTCGACGATTTCCAGCTTCGAATCAGGCAACACGTGGGCTTCCGTTCGTTTACTCGGTCAGGGCATCCCGTCGGCGAGCTTCTGCGCCCTGGCTCTGACCGCCCGGTTCGAGCTCATGCTCGCCCACATCTCGGAGATGGCTACCTGGTATTCCACACGCACTGACGTACCGACCACCTCGACGGTCGTCCCGTCATCGGTTCGAAGGTCGTCACCGGCCATCAAGTCCTCGGCGATCGTTCAGCGGCTCTTGTGACCGTCCACGATCCAGAACTCGTGCCCGCCGGTCGCTGCCAGCGCATCGGTCCTGTCCCCTACCGCCCCGTCGGTGTCGATCGTGATCGTCACTCGTGTACACCACAAGCAGACGGCACAGGACGGGCCGTTCGCAGGCTGGACGAAGCTGGCCGACTCCCGGACCGGGAACGCGTGGCCGACGGATACCGAGCCGTCGATGGTCGCGCTGAGCACGGGCAAAGTCGTGGTGATGTACCGCAGTGCCGACGAGGTGACTTTCACCTTCGAGTCAGCACCTGCCTCCGCGGGCGTGGCAGCCCGGTCGGCCTCGACCAGCAGCGGTAACGGGTTCGTCGGCGGTCCCTCACCGAAGCCACAGCACTGAAACGAACGGCGGGAAGGCTTCGCGGAGGCTTCCCGCCGCATCAGACGATCAACCCGGTCGGCTTGTGCCGGACGTGCAACCGGTAGCCGACCGGGAAACTCAGTCCGTTCACGGACGCGATCGCCCGTTCGGCCACCTTCGCGGAGAACTCGATGCGCAACACCGCTTCCAGGTCCTCGCGCTTCTCGAAACGCCATTCCGCGGTCACCCGGCGAAGCGAGAACCCGTTGTCCGCGAAGAACTTCTCGACCACGGCCGGGTCGTAGCGCGGTTCGTCGGCGCACAGCCATGGCCCGTACGGAGCGGCCGAGCCGTCCAGGTCGACGATCGCGATCGCGCCGCCCGGCCGCAGCACGCGGTCCGCCTCGCGCAGTCCCGGTTCGCAGCCCGGTCCGAAGAAGTACGCCGTTCGGGCGTGCACCAGGTCGGCCGAAGCGTCGTCGAGCGGGAGCCCTTGTGCCGGACCGGAAACGACGCGGGCGTTCGGCAGTGAGGCCACGCGGTGCTTGGCGCGCACGACCAAGGGCGGGTGGGGTTCGACGCCCGTGACGGACTTCGCCGCCTGCGCGAAAAGCGGCAGGTGGAAGCCGTCGCCGCAGCCGACGTCCACGACGTCCCGGTCAGCGAACGGACACTCTTCGCTCAACGCTGCCCAGATCGCGCCGTGGACGTCCTGCGCGCGGTTCTCCACCTCGTACACGTCGGGCCAGTGCCAGATGTTCGGACTGGGCACGACGTCTGCTGGACGCACCGCGTTCCACGCCGCCCGCACGAATCCCCTCACGCGGACACTGTAGGACCTCCATTTGCCTGTGACCGTACGAATTCGTCCAATCACGGCGTAGCGTGTTGGCATCTCTTTCCCCTGCAGGAGGCGGCAGTGTCGATCGCGCCCAACACGCCCCAGCTCGCGCCGTTGCTGTCCGGAAGTCCGTGCTGGGTCGAGAGAACCGTCGACGACCTCAAGGGCGCGATCGAGTTCTACACCGGCCTGTTCGGCTGGCACTACGCCGACGACGACGGCTACACGGTGGCGATGGTGGACGGCGTCCCCGTCGCCGGGTTACCGCAGGGTGATCCGGACGCGTGGCGGTTATACCTGGTCACACCCCATGCGCGGGCTACCGCGGAGAAGGCTTTCCACCTCGGCGGGTCGGTGCTGCGCAACCCCGAGGACGCCGCCGACCACACGCAGAGCACGGTGATCGCCGACCCGACCGGCGCCGTCGTCGGGTTCCGGCACGTGCCACCGGACTGGCGGTTCGGCACGGGCGGGCACGGCGCCTACGCGTGGGCCGAGCTGAACACCCGTGACGGCGCGGCGGCCGACGAGTTCTTCGGCGAGCTGTGCCACTACGACATCACGCAGATCGGCGACGGGCACCGGCTGGACTACGCGTCATGGTCCGTCGAGGGCACCGAGGTGATCGGCCGCCAGAAGATGGGGCGCGAGTTCCCGTACGGGGAGCGCTCCCACTGGATGGTGTACTTCAACGCCGCGCCCGAGATCGGCACCGACTCGGTGGCGTACCGGGTGCTGGAGCTCGGCGGCCGGGTGACCGTCGAGCCCTATGACACCCCGTTCGGACGCATCACCGTCGTCGAGGACCACGCGGGAATGGCCTTCTCCGTGATCGACCCGTCCCGCCAGATCGAAGCCGAGCCGCGCACCGGGATCGACGACCCGTTCGACGACTAGCCCGGGAACGTGGGGGGCATCAGTCCCGGCGCCAGCGGGGTGTACTTCAGACAGGTCGGCACCTGACCGACGGGATACTGGCCCATGGCGAGGCCCTCCATCAGGCCGTCGCCTCCGGCGATCATGCCGATCGCCAGCACGGCGTTCGGCATGATGGCGTCGGGAACGGTCGCGATCAGACGCCTACCGCGACGAGGTCTACGTCTTCGGCGACGGCCGCGACGTCGAGGTCTTCGGCGTGGGCGGTGGCTGCAAGGAAGCCCGCGCCGAAATCACCGGGCAGTCCGCGGACGTCGTCCAGATCACGCTGGTCACGATCACCAAGCAGCCTCCGGGCACCCTGTGCAGCCAGGAGGTCCGTCAGGTGCCACTGGCGGTCCGCCTGGACGCGCCTCTCGGGAACCGTCGCCTGGTGCTCGAAGCCCGCGAGGAAACCGGCTGATACGTGGATTTCCAGCCCGTTGACGATGTACGGCCCGTAGACCTGCCGTATGGCGATCGCGTACTGCGTGTGTACGACGTGGGTACAGGCCTCCGCCGCCGCTGATGTAGCGCACATCGCCGACTCGCTCGGCATCTCGGAGTTCGCGGTCGCCGGACACTCCGGCGGCGCACCACACGCCCTCGCGTGCGCCGCCCTGTTGCCCGACCGCGTCACCGCCGTCGTGGCCGGCGCGTCGTTGGCACCCTTCGACGCGACCGGCCTCGCCCTTGCTGGCGTCGAAGGTGGCGAACGACGTCATCACGCGGACGAACGTGTCCGCGGTGAGGTCCGGGACCAACTGCGGTTCGGTGCATCTGCGCGCGAAGAACCGGGTGATCGCGCCGACGTCGGCGCGGTAGATCCGCTCGAACGCCGCCAGTACCTCGTGGTCTCTCACAACCACTACTTGCGGCGTTGCGCGGAAAACGTCACAGGGGCGGTGGCACGAAGAGGTGCAGCAGCAGCCAGGAGGCGACCGCGGACGGAAGGAGCGAGTCCATCCGGTCCATCAGGCCGCCGTGGCCGGGCAGCAGCGTGCCCATGTCCTTGATGCCGAGGTCGCGCTTGATCAGCGACTCGACCAGGTCGCCCGCGGTGGCCGTGACGACGAGCGCGATGCCGAACAACGCGCCCTGCCACCACTGGCCGTCGAGCAGCATCGTCACCGTGAGCGCGCCGCCGACCGCGCCCGCGGTCAGCGAACCGGCGAAGCCCTCCCAGGACTTCTTCGGGCTGATCGTCGGCGCCATCGGGTGCTTGCCGAGGAAGACACCGGCCGCGTAGCCGCCGACGTCCGACAGCACGACACCGATGATGAACGCGAACGCACGACCCGCGCCGTCCTCGGGAACGACGAGCATGGCCGCGAACGCCGCGAACAACGGGATGTACGCGATGGTGAACACCGAGGCGCTCAGATCGCGCAGGTAACCGTCGGAACCGCCGCGGAACCGCCAGATCATGCACACCAGGGCGGTGACCACGAACGCGGTCATCATGCCGGAGCGTTCGAGCGGCCACGACAGCCAGATGATCGCCTGGCCGCCGATCAGCGCCGGCCACAGGGCGATGTTGATGCCGGCCTTCTTGAACGCGTTCGCGATCTCCCACGTCGACACCGCCGCGGCTGCCGCGACGATGCCGATGAAGGTCTCCTTGACGGTCAGCAGCGACACGATGATCATGGCGCCGAGCCCCGCACCGACCAGGATCGCCGCCCGCAGGTCACGTCCCGCGCGCGACGGTTTCGACGTGGGCACGTCCGCGGGACCGCCTGCCACCTGTGCTCCCATCACAACCTCCGCCCGGCCAGGGCCATCACGCCTGCCGCGACTCGGCCGGGCGAACCTTCAGGGAAATCAGACTTCGAGAAGCTCGGCTTCCTTGTGCTTCACGAGCTCTTCGACCTGCGACACGTAGCGGTGGGTCAGAGCTTCGAGCTCCTTCTCACCACGGGCGCCGTCGTCCTCGCCGACCTCGCCGTCCTTGACGAGCCGGTCGATCTCTTCCTTCGCCTTGCGACGGACACCGCGAAGGGAGACCTTGGCGTCCTCGCCCTTCTGCTTGGCGACCTTCACCATGTCCCGGCGGCGCTCCTCGGAGAGCTGCGGGATGACGATGCGGATGATCGAACCGTCGTTGCTCGGGTTGACGCCCAGGTCGGAGTCCCGGATCGCCTTCTCGATGGCGTTCAGCTGGCCCGCGTCGTACGGCTTCACGACAGCCATCCGCGCCTCGGGGACCGTGATGCTGGCCATCTGGTTCAGCGGCGTCATGGAGCCGTAGTAGTCGATGTGGATGCGGTTGAACATCGAGGGAGTCGCACGACCGGTTCGGACGGAGGAGAGGTTCTCCTTCGCGACCGAAACCGCCTTTTCCATCTTCTCCTCGGCGTCGAGGAGGGTCTCGTCGATCACGACTGCTCCTTGCTCTGCGTTTTCGTGCCCAATTCCCGGTCCTGGAGAGATCCCACCAGGTCTAGAAGGCCGGGCGGCCACCGGGGGTGCTGACCAGGGTTCCGATCTTCTCACCACGCACCGCGCGCGCGATGTTCCCCTCGGTGAGGAGGTTGAAGACGAGGATCGGCATGTTGTTGTCCATGCAGAGGCTGAACGCAGTGGCGTCGGCGACGTTGAGACCGCGCTCCAGCACCTCGCGATGGGTGATGTTGTCGAACATCAGCGCGTCCGGGTCGATCTTGGGGTCGGCCGTGTAGACGCCGTCGACGGCCTTGGCCATCAGGACGATCTCGCAGCCGATCTCCAGCGCGCGCTGGGCGGCCGTGGTGTCCGTGGAGAAGTACGGCAGGCCGGCGCCACCGCCGAAGATCACGACGCGCTTCTTCTCGAGGTGGCGCATCGCGCGGCGCGGGATGTAGGACTCGGCGACCTGCGTCATCTGGATGGAGGTCTGCACGCGCGTGTCGATGCCGTGCTCGCGCTCGAGGAAGTCCTGCAGCGCCAGGCAGTTCATGACCGTGCCGAGCATGCCCATGTAGTCGGCGCGCGACCGGTCCATGCCGCGCTGCTGGAGCTCGGACCCCCGGAAGAAGTTGCCACCACCGATCACGACGGCCACCTGCACGCCGGACTTGTGGATGGCCGCGATCTGCCGGGCGACTGTCTGGACCACGTCGGGATCAACACCGACGCCACCACCGCCGAACATCTCGCCACCGAGCTTGAGCATCACCCGGCTGTAGCCGTGGCTACCTTCTTCGCTCACAGGTCCTCTCCTTTGGCCCCGGGGAACTTCTGTAGACACGCCAAGGGCGGGGTCGCTGGTACCCGCAACCCCGCCCTCGTGCGAATCAGCTCTGGCCGACCTCGAACCGAGCGAAACGGGTAACCGTCACGCCGGCCTCGTCCAGGAGAGCCTTGACCGTCTTCTTGCTGTCCGTCACGGAAGCCTGCTCGGTGAGCACGACGTCCTTGAAGAAGCCGTTGACGCGACCCTCGACGATCTTGGGGAGCGCGCCCTCGGGCTTGCCCTCCTCGCGAGCGGTCTCCTCGGCGATGCGACGCTCGTTGGCGACGAGCTCCTCGGGGACCTCGTCACGCGTGACGAACTTCGGGCGCATCGCGGCGATCTGCATCGCCGCACCCTTCGCGACCTCGGCGTTGTCACCGGTGTACTCGACCAGGACGCCCACGGCGGGCGGCAGGTCGGCAGCGCGCTTGTGCAGGTAGACCGAGACGGTGCCGTCGAAGTCGACGGCCTTGGCCAGCTCGAGCTTCTCGCCGATCTTGGCGGAGAACTCCTGGACCAGCGCGTCCACGGTCTTGCCGTCGACCTCGACGGCCTTGAGGGCCTCGACGTCGGCGACCTTGTTCGCCTTGGCGAGCGCGACGATGTCGTCGGCCAGGGCGATGAAGTCGGCGTTCTTGGCCACGAAGTCGGTCTCGCAGCGCAGCTCGATCATCGCGCCGTCCTTGACGGCGACGAGGCCGTTGGACGTGGTGCGCTCGGCGCGCTTGCCGACGTCCTTGGCGCCCTTGATGCGCAGGATCTCGACGGCCTTGTCGAAGTCGCCGTCAGCCTCGTCCAGCGCCTTCTTGCAGTCCATCATGCCGGCGGCGGTCAGCTCGCGGAGCTTCTTGACGTCCGCGGTGGTGTAGTTCGCCATCGTTTTCCTTCTGCGATGTACGCGCTTAGGTCACGAGGTGCCCGCTTGTCGCGGGCACCTCGTGGGGGAAATCAGGACTGGACGGGCTGCTCGGCCGGAGCCTCGGCCGGGGCCTCAGTCGCGACGGCGGCGTTGGTGGTGAGGAGCTCCTGCTCCCACTCCGCCAGCGGCTCGTCGCCCGCGACCTCGGGCTTGTCCTGGCCGTCGGCGGCGTCGCGACGGGCGCCGGAACGCTGCATGAGACCGGCGGCGGCGGCCTCGGCCACGACCTTGGTCAGCAGTGCGGCGGAACGGATCGCGTCGTCGTTACCCGGAATCGGGTAGTCGACCTCGTCCGGGTCGCAGTTGGTGTCGAGGATCGCGACGATCGGGATGTTCAGCTTGCGAGCCTCACCGACCGCGATGTGCTCCTTCTTGGTGTCCACGATCCACACGGCGCTGGGCACCTTGGACATGTCGCGGATACCGCCGAGCGTGCGCTCCAGCTTGTCCTTCTCGCGGTTCATCATCAGGATTTCCTTCTTGGTGAAACCCTGGAAACCGCCGGTCTGCTCCATCGACTCGAGCTCCTTGAGGCGCTGAAGCCTCTTGTGGACCGTCGAGAAGTTGGTGAGCATGCCGCCCAGCCAGCGCTGGTTCACGTAGGGCATGCCGACGCGGAGCGCCTCGTTGGCGATGGCCTCCTGCGCCTGCTTCTTCGTGCCGATGAACAGGATCGACCCGCCGTGCGCGACCGTCTCCTTGACGAACTCGAAAGCCCGGTCGATGTAGGTCAGCGTCTGCTGCAGGTCGATGATGTAGATGCCGTTGCGCTCGGTGAAGATGTAACGCTTCATCTTCGGGTTCCAGCGCCGGGTCTGATGCCCGAAGTGCACGCCGCTGTCAAGCAGCTGCCTCATGGTTACGACGGCCATGGCCGGTTCGCACCTCATCTGTCGGACGCGCGAGGTCTCGCCTTTGCGCGTCGGTTCGGTTGACGCTTCCGGCCGGGAGGCCTTCAGCCCTGGTGCCATTGCCGCCGTTCGCACCCGCGGAGCATCTCTGCACCGTCAGGACCGTCGAACGTCGTGACTCGACCCTGCTGGGATCAGCCGGTCGGATCTGCGTTGGCACGCGAAGTCGTCCCGCGCACAGACGGGACGCGCCCAAAAGTCTACTCCCCATCCCCGACAAACTTCGAATCGCCCCCACCTCGCCGGGCGTAGTTGTCCACAACCGGCGAGTTGTCCACAGTTTCCGCATACCCGCTGGTCCCCGAGGGTCCCTCTGGCCGACCGTTGACCCATGCCCCTCCTCCCCGCCGCCCTGCTGCTCACCACCCTCCTGAGCCCACCCGCCAGCCGCTTCAGCTGGCCTCTGCCCCCACCACACCCGGTGGTGCGCGCCTTCGAGGCCCCCGCCACCCCGTTCGGCCCAGGTCACCGGGGCGCCGACCTGTCCGCGCCGGCCGGCACCCCGGTGCTCGCCGCGGGCGACGCCACTGTCGTCTTCGCAGGTGCGGTAGCCGCCAGGACCCTCGTGTCGCTCCAGCACCGCAACGGCCTGCGCACCACCTACGAACCGATCGCTCCCTCCGTCACCGCGGGCCGCCCCGTTCGCCGGGGAGAGGTCATCGGCCACCTGCAGGCGGGCCACTGCCCGTCCCCGTGCCTGCACTGGGGCGCCCGCCGGGGCGACGCCTACCTGGACCCGCTCCGACTGGTCAGCTCAGGCCGCGTACGCCTGCTACCGCTGGCGGCGCCTACCTAGCCGCCCACTCAGTCCCACGCCGCGCATCACCCCGCGCGGCGTCTCCAACGGGCGCTTCCCCGCCACTTCCCAGGCGGCAGGACAGCGGCGCACCCCGACACCCGCCGCAGCGCCCGTCAGGCGCCGGGAGGCGGCCACCCGCTCACTCAGGCCGCCTCCCGGCCCGTCTGCCTCACGTCAACCACCCGCAGCGCCGCTACCGCATCCCACGAGGGTCGCTGCGCCACTGCGCAAGCTTGGCTTCTCCGGCTCGGTCGGCTCCCCCGGCTCGGTCGGCTCCCCCGGCTCGGTCCGAGCTTCGACCACAACCGCAGCTGGCAACGCCTCCCCAGGCCCGCCCGCTGCAGCCCAGGACGACATCTCGTCAACCCAGACCGCAGCGCGGCTCACCGTCCCGGCGCCGCTCAGGACGCCTTCGTCGCCGACCTCACCACGGCACGAAGCCGTCAGCGCTGGCCGCACGGCCACCCCCGCAAGGACGACTCGCACGCGATCACCACGACGAATCCGTCCGCCTGACCCTGTCCGCCTGACCCTGTCCATCGGAGGCGGTCCACCTGAGGCGGTCCACCGTCCTGGCCGTCAACACCACGCCATGCCGTCCGCAACGATCGTCACGGCACCACCAGGGCATGCCCGAAGTCCTCGCCCACCCGGTCGCGGAGCGATCACCCGCCGATCCAGGCGGTATCCAGCCGCCCGATTGCCTGCACGCATGTCCGCCGGCTACCCGATTGCCGCTGTGACCGTTGGCCTGGCCGGGCGAACGCGGACCGGCTGATCGCGAAATGCCGTGCCTTGTGGCGCAGGCCGTCGCCGACACGCGACGGCGGACTCCATCGGGTCCGGTGTCAGCGCGGTGCTCGGCGGCTGGTGCGGCGCTCGTCCGCCTCGCGGCTCGGGCGTTCTGGCGGATGCCCGAGTGGGCACGGGGTGTGCTTGGAGTGGATCCAAGGCCACCCGTTCGAGTGAATTAGGCCTGGCAGCGGGCAGAAAGGAGGTGTGAAGCGGCTTTTTGGGGCTTGTAAAGCTTCTCGGTACGGGCGTTCGGCAGCCCGGCACTCGCCAGGCTGCTGAAGGATCGAGGTGCGGTCAGGCCTCGGACTGCTCGTTGAGCTTCGTGCGCAGGCGCAGGACTGCGCGGGTGTGCAGCTGGCAGACCCTGGACTCGGTCACTCCGAGCACCTTGCCGATCTCGGCGAGGGTCAGGTTCTCGAAGTAGTAGAGCGTCACGACCACGCGGTCGCGTTCTGCCAGCTGGGCGATCGCGTCGGCCAGCTGACGGCGGCCGTCCTGGTCGACGAGGCTCGCCACCGGGTCTTCCGCGGCGTCGTCGGGCAGCGACTCCGCCAGGGAGGAGCCGCCCTTGTTCGGGGCGATCAGCTCGTCGAGAGCGACGACGCTGGTGAGTTGCAGCTGGCCGTAGAGCTCGCGGAGTTCGGCCAGACCGATCTTGAGCTCTGCGGCGAGCTCGCGGTCGGTGGGCGTGCGCTGCAGCTTGGCGCCGAGGCGTTCGAGGGCTCGTTCGACGTCGCGGGCCCGGCTGCGGACCGAGCGCGGCACCCAGTCCTGCGAGCGCAGGTCGTCGAGGATCGCGCCGCGAATGCGCTGCATGGCGTAGGTCTCGAACTTGAGGCCGCGTTCCGGCTCGAACTTCTCGATCGCGTCGACCAGGCCGAAGATGCCGGACTGGATCAGGTCGGCCACGTCCACGTGTGCGGGCAGGCCCGTGCCGACGCGGCCGGCGACGTACTTGACCAGCGGCGCGTAGTGCAGCACCAGGCGGTCGCGCTGGCTCTGCTCGCGGGACTCGCCGTAGCTGCGCCACAGGGCGACGATGCCGGCTTCGACGTCGTCACCGGACCGCACGTCCGTGCGCGTCACCGCAGTCGGAACGGCCGCGGGCGTGCCGTTGACATGCGTGTCGGCACCGGGCTCGGGGGTCGCCTCGGTGCGTGGCGCGCCGTTCTGACGGTGCCCGTTGCTCGCCTGCTTCGACGCTGGTGCGGGCAGGACGGGTTCAGGGGGCACGGTCGCCGTACGCGATCCTCCCCCTGCGGCGTCAGGAACGGGGGTGGGTTCGGTCATGGATCGCCTTCAGCCGTTCGACAGTGACGTGTGTGTAAAGCTGAGTCGTTGCGAGCGTAGCGTGACCAAGCAGTTCTTGGACGGTGCGCAGGTCCGCTCCTCCTTCCAGCAAATGGGTCGCAGCGGAGTGGCGCAACCCGTGCGGCCCGATGTCCGGTGCATCCGGTACCACGGCGACGACCTCGTGCACCAGAGTTCGGACGGCCCGCTGGTTCAGCCGGCCGCCGCGGGCGCCGAGGAACAACGCCGGCGGCGAATCCGGTGCTACCAGGGCATTTCGGCCCTCGTTCACCCATCGCCGCACCGCACGCTCGGCAGGCACGCCGAACGGAACGCTGCGCTCGCGACCACCTTTGCCCAGAACTCGAATCACCCTTAGGGAGTAGTCCACGTCGTCGAGATCAAGACCACAGAGTTCGGCCACGCGGATACCTGTGGCGTACAGCAACTCCACCACGGCCTGATCACGCAGCGCAACCGGATCACCTTGGGACGCGCCAGAGGATACGGCCCTCATCGCGTCCTTGGCCTGGTCTTCACGCAACACCGACGGCAGCGTCCGGTGCGGCCGCGGAGCAGCGAGCCGAGGCCCCGGATCCGATGCCAAATGCCCTGCTCGGTGCGCCCACGCGGTGAACGCGCGCGAAGCGGCTGCGCGCCGCGCAAGTGTCGTGCGGCTCGCACCTGTGGCGTGTTGCGCGGCAAGCCATGACCGCAGATTCGTGAGGTCGATGCGCCCAAGATCTGCGTTTTCCGGGATATTCCCCGCGACATGTCCGAGCAACGCCACCGCGTCACCGACGTAAGCGCGCACCGTGTGCGGCGACAGGTCGCGCTCCAACATCAGGTGCCGTTCGTACTGCCGCAACACGCCTTCCACGTTCGCCGGCAGTTTTTCGCGCAGGCGAACGAGGTCGACACGACGTGTCCGACCATGCGGCGGCGGGGACATAGGCCAAGACGCTGCGCCAGTCGGGGCGTTTGGTCAAGTATCGCCACACCCTCGCGCCATATGGGAGCGCTCTCATGATCGGCGTGACGATAACGTTTCAACTCCCTGTGACGACCACGGGTGCAGCGGCACCTGCAGATCACCTTTCGGAGTAGCGACAGCGGCCAGCGCCACCGATCTGAACTCACAGAAGCCCTGAACAGGCCAAACGCCACCTGCGCCAACCTGGCGACGGCTCACCAAACCGCTGACAACTCCCTTCTCCGAAGACAAAGCCGCAGGTCAGGCGCAGCTCACTATCCACAGTGGACGAACGTCACCCCAGCTCCAGCTTCTGCCAGCCCTGATCCACCTGCATTGCGAGCCCGGCGAGTTCCAGTTCGGGCAGCAACGCCCGCACCCGGTCCAACGGCACCCCGGACTCGACCGACACGGCCTCGTCGCTGACGCCGTTGCGCTTCCCGAGGGCCTCGTACACCCTCATCGCCTCTCCCTGAGGTGCCCCGAGGTCGCTTTCCTTCTGAGCGGGCCGAGTGGCGAGGTCGTCACCGAACCGCCCCACCGACTCGACGATCTCCGCCACCGAACTCACTGACTCCGCGTGCCCGTCCCGCAACAACTCGTGACAACCGACCGAACTCGCCGACGTCACCGGTCCCGGCACGACCATCAACGGCCGACCCAGCGCGAGCGTGATCGCCGCCGTGTTCTTGGCCCCGCTGCGCCGCCCGGCCTCCACGACCACGGTGCCACCGCCCAACGCGGCGATGAGCCGGTTGCGCGTGAGAAACCGATGCCGCGCAGGCGTCACGCCGGGCGGGTACTCGCTGACGATCAACCCTTCGCGCGCGACCCTGCCGAGCAATCCCTGATGGCCACCGGGATAGGCGATGTCCGCACCACACGCCAGCACCGCGATCGTCACCCCGCCGGCCCCGAGCGAACCGCGATGAGCAGCACCGTCGATCCCGTACGCAGCCCCGGAGACAACGGTCATCCCCGCCAACGCCAGCCCGTAGGCGAACTCGCCGGCAACGTGCTCGCCGTACCCGCTGGCGGCCCGAGACCCGACCACGGCAACGGCCTTGTCCACCACGTCGGCCAGGAAGTGCGGCCCCCGCACCCACAGCGCGAGCGGCTCACCTCCACACCGCCGGGCAGCCACGTTCTCCAGCGCGAGGAACGGCCACCGAGGCCACTCCTCGTCCTCAGGAATGACCAGCCGCCCGCCACGCCGGGCGATGAGGTCGAGGTCAGCATGGGCGTGTTCCTCGGCCCGGCGCGCCGACGTCTGACTGGCCACCGAAGGCGAAACTTCGCCGGCCCTCACCCGCTCCGCGGCCTCAACGGGCCCGACGTCGGCGACCAGCGTGGCGAGTGCCGCCGGATAGGGCTCCGCGACACGAGACAGGTAGGCCCTGGCCAGGCGCACGGCATCGGTGGCCGGCGCGGTCTGTGGTGCCGTCACCGGAACCACCACCAGGGCAGCCAGCGCTGCCAGGGCTCAGGACGCCACGGATTCGGTGGGCTGGCTCCTGATGTGCGCCTTCGGACCGTGCATTGCAGCAACAGCGCTGGCACCGCGGCCGCCGCGGTGGTGATGGAGGTCGCGGCAGGAACGAGGTGTGGGGTCATGGTCGAGCTCCTTGTTCGGCGGAGTTCATGAGGTTCGAGGGGCATGAGAAAGGGACGGGTGGTGAGCGGGTCGCCCGCTGGGGAAAGGACGGGCGACCCGCCCGGACCGGACACGAGCCGAGGCTCGGAGCTCGTGTCCGGTGGGTTCGGGCGCCTGGGTTGGGACAGGCGCCCGAACGTTTCGGTGGGGTGGGTGCCGGGCGAGGAGCGGGAGTGGGGCTCCGCGCCCGGCGGCATGGGAAAGGCCGGGTTCGGATGGCTCGCGCCGGGTTCGGCCTGGGACGGCGGGAGCGGGAGCGTGGCAGGTCTGGCGAGAACGGAGACGTTGGGGAGGAGACGGCGACGAGAACGGAAATGCGGGTAGGGGGGCTACTGGGCGCCGGTCAGGTGAGCGGGTGCTCGCAGGGACGAGCACCCGCTCGACTGGGGCCGGCCGCGGAGTCGGGGCGTTGAAGCTCCGCGACCGGCGGATCGGGGCGGGGCTCTGAAGCTCCGCGTCTCGTGGTGGTGTGCGACAGCAGGGGTCGTGGGCCTGGGCTCTGGCCTGGTGTTTGGGCTTCGGAGGCCAGGACTCCAAGCAGCAGCGCCGGGAGCGACGGCTGCGGGGTACCAGAGAGGGGTGCGGCCGCGTTGAGGCTGCGGGGCGCGTTGGAGGACCAGGCCGGGGGCGGTCAGGGGGCTCGGCGTTCTCGGAAGTGGAGGGCTGCGGCTACGTGGTCCTGGGTTGGGCGGTCGGCCTCTGCCAGGTCGGCGAGGGTCCAGGCGACTCGTAGGCAGCGGTCGGCTCCTCGGCCCGTCAGGGCGCCTAGGGCCAGGGCTCGGTCCAGTAGGGCCGTTGTTGGCCTTGGGAGTGCGAACTCTTTTCGTAGGGCTGGGCCTGGTACCAGGGCGTTCGCCGGCCAGGTGTGGCCGTGGGCCGACCAGCGGGTGGCGGCTCTTGTCCTGGCTTTCAGGACTCTGGCTCTTACTACCGCTGTTGGTTCTGGTGGGGTGGCGTCTGCGTTCGCCATGGCTGTTGTCGCTCTCATGCGGACCCTCAGGTCCACGCGGTCGAGCAGTGGGCCGGAGAGGCGGGACCGGTAGCGGCGGCGGACTGTCGAGGTGCAGATGCAGTCCGTTTCCTTCGGTGGGGCGCAGGGGCACGGGTTGGTGGCGAGGATCAGCTGGAAGCGGGCCGGATAGCGGGCTATGCCGTCTCGGCGTGGAATGCGGACCTCGCCCTCTTCCAGGGCCGTGCGGAGGGCGTCGATGGTCTTCTGGCCGAACTCGCAGGCCTCGTCCAGGAACAGGACGCCCTTGTGGGCGCGGGAGGCGGCGCCTGGCTTCGCCATGCCGCTGCCGCCGCCTATCAAGGCCGCTATCGACGTCGTGTGGTGGACGTTGACGAACGGCGGGCTGGCCACGAGGGGGTAGTCGGAGGAGAGGACGCCCGCAACCGAGTGGACGGCTGTCACCGCCAGCGACTCCTGGCGCGTCAGCGGCGGGAGGAGGCCCGGGAGGCGTTCGGCCAGCATCGTCTTGCCGGTGCCCGGCGGGCCTGTCAGCAGGAGGTGGTGGGCGCCTGCCGCGGCCACCTCCAGGGCCCAGCGGGCCTCTGGCTGACCCACGACGTCGGCCAGGTCCGGGACGGCCGGGAGCGGTGGGGCGGCCGGCTGCGGTGGCGGGTGCAGTGGCACGGGCTCCTTGCGGAGCCACGCCAGGACCTCGGCGAGGGTCTGGGCGCCGTGGAGGTCGATGCCGTCGACCAGGGCCGCCTCCGGCAGGGCGTCCACCGGGACGATCGCTGTCGTTAGGCCTGCGCGGCGGGCCGCGAGCAGGGCGGGCAGCGTGCCGCGGACCGCGCGGACCCGGCCGTCCAGGGCCAGTTCGCCCAGCAGGACGGTGGTGCCCAGGCGCTCGCACGGGATCGAGCCGGCTGCGGCGAGGGTGGCGCAGGCGATGGCGAGGTCGTAGCTGCTGCCGCCCTTGGGCAGGTTCGCCGGGGACAGGCCCAGGACGATGCGCTGCTTCGGCCACTCCTCCTCGCTGTTGCGGACGGCGGCCTTCACCCGCTCCTTCGACTCGTGCAGGGACGCGTCGGGCAATCCGAGGAGGTGGGTGCGGGGCTGGCCCACGCCCACGTCGGCCTCGATCTCGACCGCGATGCCGTCGACGCCGTGGAGGGCGACGGACCAGGCCTGCGCCAAGCCCATCTCAGGCTCCCCGCAGGTGCTGCAGGCGCGGCTCGCCGGAGGAAGGCCAGGTGACCGAGATCAGGTCGATGCGGACGGTGCACCAGCCGACGCCGTGCGACGCGAGCCAGCGCAACGCCGTGCGGCGCAGGCGGGAGAGCTTGCGTTGGTCGACGGCCTCGTCCGGGCGGCCCCAGGCCGGACCGGACCTCGTCTTGACCTCGCAGACGACCAGGCGGTCGCCCTCCACGGCCACGACGTCGAGCTCACCGTCGCGGCACGTCCAGTTCCGCGACAGGACGACCAGGCCCTGCCCCTCCAGGTACCTGCACGCCAGATCCTCGCCCTGGCGCCCCATCTCCTGCTGCCTGGTCTCGACCAGTGCCTGTGCCACCACTGCCCTCGCCTCCCTGCGGGTCGTTGGACACGACCTTGCAGGGCGGGACGGGGTGGGCGGCCGGGCCGCGGGGAATCTGTGGACAACTCGGCGGCTGTGGACAAGTCAGCCGTTGTAGATCTTGAACCGACGGAATCGTCGGTGGGGTGTGCTAGGAGCGTGGCCCGAAACGCCGCCGTGAGATTTCGCGGCCGCACGGGCTCATCGCGGTACCGCGGACGACACCGCCAACGTTTCGGGTCACTCCTCTTTCAGCTGGGGAAAGGGCCGCTCTCCGGCAGCCGGAGATCCGGCTTGTCCAGCTCCTCCACGTTCACGTCCTTGAACGTGATGACACGAACGTTCTTGACGAACCTTGCAGGGCGGTACATGTCCCACACCCATGCATCCGACATGCGCACCTCGAAGTACACCTCGCCGTCGGCGTTGCGCACCTGCACGTCCACCGAGTTGGCCAGGTAGAAACGCCGTTCGGTCTCCACGACGAACGAGAACTGGCTGACTATGTCGCGGTACTCCTTGTACAGCGACAGCTCCATCTCGGTCTCGTACTTCTCGAGATCCTCTGCACTCATTACGCCTCCGCGCGGGTCATCTGCTCCGCGCCCTCACTCGTCGCGAGCTCCCCGGCGTCAGCCGGGGTTGCATCATTCTGGACCACGGCCTGCGCGGTTGTGCCGCGCGCCACCCTGTGCGGCGCGGCGAGACCGTGCTTGGCAGCTGCCGCTGCCACATTTACATACGACCAGCGATGCTCCGCACACGGCCCGTGTTCCATCAACGCCGCCGTGTGGTCGGGCGTGCAGTAGCCCTTGTGCACGTTGAAACCGTACTCGGGATGACGATCATGCAGATCCGCCATGATCCGGTCCCGCGTGACCTTGGCCAGCACCGATGCCGCTGCCACGCACGCCGCGGCCTGGTCCCCCTTGAGCACCGCGACGCTCGGCGCAGGCATTCCCGGCACCTTGAAGCCGTCCGTCAGCACGTATCCGGGATGCGTCTCCAGCTGCGCCACAGCACGCCGCATGCCCTCGATGTTCATGACGTGAATGCCCAGCCAGTCGATGTCGGCGGGCGGAACCACCACGACCGAGTGATCGAGCGCACGCTTGAGCACCAGGTCGTACATCCGATCGCGGGCCGCCGCCGTCATCAGCTTCGAGTCGGTCAGCCCTTCGAACCGCGCAGCATCACCCGGTCGGAGGACACACGCGGCGATCACCAACGGGCCGGCGCACGGCCCACGGCCCGCCTCGTCCACGCCGGCGACGGGACCGAGGCCCCGGCGCTCCAGCGTGCTCTGCAACGCCCAGTTCCCCGCGGAGCCCCGCACCACCGCGCGGGGCGGCATCAGCATGGTCATCGGCGGAATCGGTCTCGCACTCGACGCCCGAGCAGCAGAAGCGGCCACGCGCCGACGATACCGAGCCCCAGCGGCACGTTCTCCTGCCAGCCCGGCGCGCCCATCGAAACGACCTGCGGGTTGTGGTCGGACACCCCGCCCCACCTCGACGGAGGCAGCACGATCACGCGCGCCTTGCCGATCACGTCGCCCACCGGCACGAGCCCGTTGAGCCCGCCCTGGCCCTGGCAGCGCGAGTCGCACGAGTGGTTGCGGTTGTCGCCGAGCACGAACAGCATCCCGTCCGGGATCTTGAGCTCCTCGAACGACTCCTGCTCGGCCGGCGTGCCCTCGTCGAAGTGCTTGTACGGCTCGTCGAGCGGCTTGCCGTCCACCGTCACGCGGTTCTGCTCGTCGCAGCACTTCACGGTCTGCCCGCCGACGGCGATCACGCGCTTGACGAAGTCCTCCTCGTTCGCCGACGGCAGTCCGACCAGCGAGCCGAGCCACGCCAGGCCCTCCGAGATCGGGTTGCCCGGCTCGGCGGAGACGAAGTCGTTCTGCCACGACGGCGGCCCGCGGAACACGATCACGTCGCCCGGCGCCGGATCGGTGAAGCGGAAGGTGACCTTGTCGACGAGCACCCGGTCGCCGTAGCAGTCGGTGCACCCGTGCAGCGTCGTCTCCATCGACTCGGACGGGATCATGTAGACGCGGCCGAGGAAGATCTGGATGCCGATCGCGAGGCCGAACGCGACCAGGATGAGGACAGGCAGTTCCTTCCAGAAGTTGCCCTTTTTCTTCTGCTTCGCGGGCTTGTCCGAAGCGTCCGAACCGGGCTCGTCGGCGGGAGGGTTCTGCTCTGGAGCGTCGTCGACCACGAGATCAGCCTAGGGGCTGGGGGTTGTGATCCGACACAACACTCCACCGATCTTTCGGGAAAACGACGTACCGGGCCTTCCCGATGACGTTCTCGACCGGCACGGTGCCCGCTACGCCCCCGCCGCCCTGTTTGCGCGAGTCGGTGGAGTTCATCCGGTTGTCCCCCATCACGAACAACCGTCCATCCGGTACGCGGATCGGCGCGAACGGCTCGTGGTCGGCGGGCGAAGTACCGGCCTGCCAATGCACGTACGGCTCGTCGAGCGGTTTGCCGTCCACAACGACACGGTGCTGCTCGTCGCAGCACATCACGGTCTGGCCGGGCAACGCGATCACGCGCTTCACGAAGTCGCGCTCGTTCGCCGGGGCGATGCCCAGCAGCGAACCGATGTTCTGCACGAAACCCGCGACGGGGTTGGTCGAGCGGGTGCCGCGGAAGTCGGCCGACGTCCACGCCTCGGGGCCGCGGAACACGACCACCTCGCCCGGCTCGATGTCGCTGAAGCCGTAGGTGAGCTTGTCGACCAGGACGCGGTCGTTCTCGCAGCCGGTGCAGCCGTGCAGCGTGTTCTCCATCGACGCCGAGGGGATCACGTAGACCCGCGCCACGAACGCCTGGATCAGCACCGTCAGCACGACGGCCGTCACGACGACGTAGAGGATTTCTCTCCAGACAGGAGTACGCCCCCGCTCCGGTTCATCCGGAGCGGAGGCGTCCTCGAAGTCTTCTGGGCTCGAAGCCACCGATCAGGAGACCGGACGGGCCTCGCGCTTCTCCTTGATCTTGGCAGCCTTGCCGCGCAGGTCGCGCAGGTAGTACAGCTTGGCGCGACGCACGTCACCGCGGGTGACGACCTCGACCTCGGCGATGTTCGGGGAGTGCAGCGGGAACGTGCGCTCGACACCGACACCGAACGAGACCTTGCGGACGGTGAAGGTCTCGCGGATGCCGCCGTTCTGACGACGGATCACGACGCCCTGGAACACCTGGACGCGCTCGCGCGAGCCCTCGATGACGCGGACGTGAACCTTCAGCGTGTCACCGGCGCGGAAGGCCGGGATGTCAGTGCGCAGCGACTGGGCGTCAAGCGCGTCCAGGATGTTCATCGGTGGTTCCTCACGTGTTTTGAACTCCCCAGAGCATGCTCCATGGCTGTGCACGACATGATGGGGGTCGGCTTGTGTGCGCACGCCGGTATCACACCGGCTTCGGCAACTGTTCCAGTGTGCCAGACCAGGCACTCCGGAATGAAATCGGGCTAGTCCCCACCCTCGCGCAGGCGCGCGAGCAGGGCTCGGTCGTGCTTGTCGAACGCGTCCGCCGGCAACGATTCCAGCAGGTCGGGACGCCTTTCAAAGGTCCTGGCGAGTGACTGGTCACGGCGCCAGCGGTTGATCAGCCTGTGGTTGCCGGAACGCAGCACGTCCGGCACCGCCAGGTCGCGCCACACCTCGGGCCGCGTGTAGCTCGGCCCTTCGAGCAGCCCGTCCTGGAACGAGTCCTCGGCGTGCGACTTCGGGTTGCCGAGCACCCCGGGCAGCAACCGCGCGACCGCTTCCACGATCGCGAGCACCGCCACCTCACCACCGACCAGCACGTAGTCACCGATGGACACCTCATCGACGCGGACGCGCCGTGCGGCGTCATCGACCACACGCTGGTCAATGCCCTCGTAGCGACCGCACGCGAACACGAGGTGCGACTCGTTCGCGTACTCGTGCGCGACCGCCTGCGTGAACGGACGCCCGGCCGGCGTCGGCACGACGAGACGCGTCTCGTCCGTGCACACGTCGTCCAGGGCGGGACCCCAGATGTCGGCCTTCATGACCATGCCGGGCCCACCGCCGTACGGGCTGTCGTCGACAGCCTTGTGCACGTCCTGGGTCCAGTCGCGGAGGTCGTGCACGCCGACGCTGATCAGGCCCTTGTCGATCGCCTTCCCGAGCAACGCCGCGCGCAGCGGCGCGAGGTACTCGGGGAAGATCGTGACGACGTCAATCTGCATCGAGCAGGCCCTCTGGCGGATCGATCACGACACGACCGCCGCGCACGTCCACGGTGGGCACGATCTCGCGCACGAACGGGATGAGCGCCTCCCCCTGGTCACGGATGACCACGAGCAGCTCACCGCCGGGACCGTGCAGGATCTCCTTCACCGTGCCGATCTTCGTACCGTCGACGAGTTCGGCCGCGAGCCCTTCGAGCTCGTGGTCGTAGAACTCGTCCGGGTCGTCGATCGGCGGCAGGTCGTCGGTGCTGCCCAGCAGCAACGTGCCGCGCAACGACTCCGCGACGTCCCGTGTCACGACTTCCTCGAAACGCACGAGCAGCCGCCCGGCATGAGGCCGGGCGGCTGACACGGTGAGGCTTCGGGACGTGCCGTCACGCAGCTTCGCCTGGAGCGTGGCTCCTAGCGCGAACCGCATTTCGGGTGAATCAGTGCGCACGTCAACGGAAAGTTCACCGGTGATCCCGTGCGCCTTGGCCACGCGGCCGACGACGACGTCCATTTGCCCTTTGCAGCTTCGTTCAGCGGTCGGTGTCGACGACGTCGACCCGCACACCACGACCGCCGATACCGGCCATCACGGTGCGCAGAGCCGTCGCGGTGCGACCGCCACGACCGATCACCTTGCCGAGGTCGTCCGGGTGGACGTGGACCTCGAGGGTGCGGCCGCGGCGGGTCGTGACGAGGTTCACCCGGACTTCCTCCGGGTGGTCGACGATGCCGCGAACGAGGTGTTCGAGGGCGTCAGCCAACAAACTCACGCCTCGTCCTTGGGCGCCTCGGCCTCAGCCTTGGGGGCGTCGTCGGCCTTCTTGGCCTTCTTCGCCTTCGGCGTGGTGGCGTCGGTCATCGGCTCCGAGTTCGCGGCGGCCAGAGCGGCGGCGAACAGGTCGGCCTTCGACGTCTTCGGCTCCTTGACCTTCAGGGTGCCCTCGGCGCCCGGCAGGCCCTTGAACTTCTGCCAGTCACCGGTGATCTCGAGGATCCGCTGGACCGACTCGGTCGGCTGCGCGCCGACACCCAGCCAGTACTGCGCACGCTCGGAGTCGACCGCGATGAACGACGGCTCGTCCTTCGGGTGGTACTTGCCGATCGTCTCGATGGCCTTGCCGTCGCGACGGGTGCGCGCGTCGGCGACCACGATGCGGTAGTACGGCTGGCGGATCTTGCCGAGACGCTGAAGCTTGATCTTGACGGCCATTGGCCTGGTACTCCTCGAACTCTGTGTTGGTGGTTCGCACAGTCGTGGCCCGGGCAGAGGGGCCGGCCACGACGGACAGCGGGCAATTGTGCCAGATGGGGACCGGCGGATCCGAATCGGGTCCTACACGAACGGTGTCACGGTGCCGAGCGCTTCCCGAACCGCACGCGCGTGCGCGACCGCTCCGGGCGTGTCGCCGTGCACGCACAACGACTCCGCCTGCGTCTTGAGGACGGTGCCGTCGACCGCGACGAGTTCGCCCTCGAGCAGCCGGGTGGCCCGTTCGACGATCTGCGCGGTGTCGGTGAGCAGGGCGTCCGGCCGGCCGCGCGGGACCAGCGTGCCTTCCGGCGTGTAGCCGCGGTCGGCGAACGCCTCCTGGACGGGCCTCAAGCCCGCTAGCGAGGCCCTCTCCAGCAACTGGGAGCCGGGCAGGCCGAGGATCGGCAGGTCCTTGAACGCCTTGGTGCCGTTCACGACCGCCTCGGCCTGCTTCTCGTGGTGCACCGTGGCGTTGTAGAGCGCGCCGTGCGGCTTCACGTACACGACCTCAGTGCCTGCTGCTCGTGCGCACGCATCGAGCGCGCCGATCTGGTAGAGCACCTCGTCCGCGAGCTCGGTCGGGTCGGCGTCGATGAACCGCCGGCCGAACCCGGCCAGGTCGCGGTAGCTCACCTGGGCGCCGATCTTCACGCCGTTCTTCGCGGCTTCCTCGCAGACCTTGCGCATCGTGGACGGATCACCGGCGTGGAAGCCGCACGCGACGTTCGCGCTGGTGATGACGCCCAGCAGCGCGGCGTCGTCGCCGAGCTTCCAGATGCCGAAGCCCTCGCCGAGGTCGCTGTTCAGGTCCATCAGAGGACACCGACCGACAGGAGCAGGAGGGACAGTCCGGGCAGGAAGTTGTTCAGCACGTGCGCCACCATGCTCGCCCCGAGGCTGCGGGTGATCAGGCGGGCGACGCCGATGGGGATGGCGATCACGAGGAGCAGCCAGGTGCGCTGCGGTTCGAGGTGGCTGAGCGCGAAGATCACCGTGGTCAGCACGAACGCGGCCCACCTGCTCCAGCCCTGCCGCTCGACCGCGCCCCAGAGCAGCCCGCGGAAGATGATCTCCTCGCAGATCGGGCCGATGAAGCTCATGTAGAGGAACATCGTGATGGCGGCGGCCAGCGGCAGGTTCGCGTTGCTGAAGAGCTCGCCGATGGCGCTCGTGGCGTTGTCCTTGCCGACGATCTTCGCCCACACGGTGGCGGCGGCGTAGGTGAAGACCAGGCCGATGACGCCGATCTTGAGACCGAAGACGACGTCCGCCTTGGTCAGGCTCAGCCGCAGGTCGATGACGGGACCGTTGCCGCGCACGTACGTGATCAGGATGGCGACCGCGGCCGCGAGCATGATCGGCACCAGCGAGCCGACCAGCACGAGCGACGTCGAGGTCTCCAGCGTCGCGCCGAAGCTGGCCCCCACGGCCGTGATGAACACGGCGCTCAGGATGAAAACCGCTTCCACCAGCAGGAACGCGCCGAATCCCCAGCGCTGGCCGACCCTCTCGGGCTCCGGGTTGCGGCTGATGTCCCGCACGCTCTCGATGAAGCCGCGCTTCGGCTTCAGGGATTCCGGCTCACTCACGCTCTGCAATTTAGTCACACCGCGGCTACCAGCGGTGGAACAGCGGGCAATGCCACCCTCATGATCAGCCACCTCGCGATCGACGCCGCCGGCCCCAGAATGCGAGGCTACTGTGCGGCACCGGCGGAAACCCGGCCGAGCATCTGGTCAAAAGATGGTCAGATCGGGTCCCCGCCGGGTGTCCTACTCCTGGTGGATGGATCGGCGTACAAAGGCTGGGACTAAACCCCCTGCGGCCGACGTGACCTGCTGATCAACGGCGCAGGGTCGTCTCCTCGGTCATGTGCGAGAGCTTGGCCGGGTTGCGCACCGCGTACAGACCGCTGATCAACCCGTCCTCCACCCGCACCGCGAGCACCGTGTCGAGTTCGCCGCCGAACCGCACGACCAACGCAGGACAACCGTTGACCTGGGCCGGCTCCATCGTCCAGCCGGTCACCTTCAGCAGGCCGCCGAGCAGCATCCGCGCGACCTTCGAGGACCCCGTCACGGGGCGGGGGACGGCCTGCTTCACGCCGCCGCCGTCGCCGAGGAACACGACGTCCGGCGCGAGGAGGTCGAGCAGGGCCTGGAGGTCTCCCGTCTCGGTGGCGCGCTGGAACGCGGCCAGGGCCTCGCGGGACGCCGCCTGCGTCACGACCTCGCGCGGACGGCGGGCGGCGACGTGGGAACGGGCGCGGTGGGCGATCTGGCGGACCGCGGCCGGGTTCTTGCCGAGCGCCGTCGCGATCTCGTCGTAGTCCACGTCGAAGACCTCGCGCAGGACGAAGACCGCCCGTTCGGTCGGGGTGAGGGTTTCGAGGACCAGCATCATCGCCATCGACACGCTGTCGGCGAGCTCGACGTCCTCGGCTACGTCCGGGGCGGTGAGCAACGGCTCCGGGAGCCAGGAGCCCACATAGGACTCCTTGCGGCGGCCCAAGGTGCGCAGGCGGCCGAGGGCCTGGCGGGTGACGATCCGGACCAGGTAGGCGCGGTGGTTCTCCACGCTGCCGTGGTCGACGCCCGCCCAGCGCAGCCACGTCTCCTGCAGCACGTCCTCCGCGTCGGCGGCGGAGCCGAGCATCTCGTAGGCGATCGTGAAGAGCAGGTTGCGGTGGCTGACGAACGCGTCGGTGGCGGCATCCATGGTCACAAGACACCAGCCGGCCGGGCGTTGTGACAGTGGGCCGGATCACAGTCACACGGAACGGGTCGCCGGCATCTCGTGGTCGTCAAGCAAGTCCACGAGGGAGGAAAGATCATGGAACCGCGCTTCAACCTCTTCGGCACCGAGACCGGCAGCAAGATCGCGAAGCGGTTCGCGGGCCTCGGGCAGGCCGTGCACCAGACGTCGCTGCCCGCCACCACGGCGGAACTGGTCAGCCTGCGGGCGAGCCAGCTGAACGGCTGCGGCTTCTGCCTCGACATGCACGTCAAGGAGGCCATCGCGGCCGGCGAGGACCCGCTGCGGCTGCACCTGGTCGCCGGCTGGCGCGAGACCACGGTGTTCACCGAGGCCGAGCAGGCCGCGCTGGCGTTCACCGAGGAGGGCACCGTGCTCACGCGGGAGGGCGTGAGCGACGAGACCTGGGACAACGTGCGCAAGCACTTCGACGACGAGCAGGTCGCGGCGCTGGTCTGCCTGCTCGGGCTGATCAACGCCGCCAACCGGATGGCCGTCATCACGCGCCAGAAGGGCGGCTCGTACCAGGTGGGCGCGCTGGCCCAGCACGCCTAGTGGATGCGGCCCCGGAGCATGACCATGCGTGGCGACCGGAGAGTCTCCAGGTTCTCCCGCGGGTCCTCGTCGTAGACGACGATGTCCGCGGCCGCGCCCTCGGTCAGCGACGGGAAGCCGAGCCACTCGCGGGCACCCCACGACGCGGCGCCGATGGCGTCCACAGCGCTCATCCCCACGCCGTGCAGCGCGACGATCTCGTCGACGATGCGGCCGTGCCGGATGCCACCGCCCGCGTCGGTGCCCGCGTAGACCGGGACACCCGCCTCGATCGCGGACGCCACCGTGGTCGAGACGCGGGCGTGCAAATCACGCATGTGGTTCGCGTACTTCGGGTACTTGCCGGCCTTCTCCGCAATGCCGGGGAACGTCTCGATGTTGATCAGCGTGGGCACCAGCGCGGTGCCGCGCGCGGCCATCAGCGCGATCGTGTCGTCGGTCAGGCCGGTGCCGTGCTCGATGCAGTCGATGCCCGCGTTGATCAGGCCCGGCAGCGCGTCCTCGCCGAAGACGTGGGCCGTGACCTTCGCACCGGCGTCGTGGGCGACCTTGATGGCCTGGGCCAGCTCGTCGTCCGTCCAGAGTGGAGCGAGGTCGCCCTCGCCGCGGTCGATCCAGTCGCCGACGAGCTTGACCCAGCCGTCGCCGTACGCGGCCTGCTCGGCGACCGCCGTCGCCAGGTCGGACTCGACCTCCACGCTGATGTGCGGGATGTAGCGCTTCGGCCGGGAGATGTGCTTGCCCGCGCGGATGATCCGCGGCAGGTCCAGGCGCTCCTGCAACGGCGTCGTGTCGATCGGTGAGCCGCAGTCGCGGATCAGCAACGTGCCGGCGTCGCGGTCGGTGATCGCCTGCTCGACGGCCTCGGGCAGTTCGACACCGCCCTGCGGGCCCAGGCCGACGTGGCAGTGCGCGTCGACCAGGCCCGGCACGAGGAACCCGCCGTCGACGACGGTCTGCGCGCCCGGCACCGGCCGGGTGCGGACCCGGCCGTTGACGACCCACAGGTCTCGCGGCTCGCCGTCCGGGAGGACGACGCCGCGCAGGTGCATGGTCACTTCTTCTTGTCGTCCCCGTCGAACTTGAACTTCGACGGGTCGAAACCGGGCGGGAGCTCGTTCATGCTGCCGCCGAGCTTCGACAGGTCGGGCATCCCGCCGGGCGGCATGCCGGGGAAGCCGCCGGGCAGGCCGCCGGGCAGCATCCCCGGGAAGCCGCCCTTGACCTTGGGAGGCGTCGGGCCGCGTCCGCCCTTGCCCTTCTTCCCCTTCTTGCCCTTGCGGGTCTTGCTGCCGCCACCGCCGCCGAAACCCATCCGGCCGGCCATCGACGCCATCATCTTGCGGGCCTCGAAGAAGCGGTTGACCAGGTCGTTGACGTCGCTGACCTTGACGCCCGAGCCGTTCGCGATGCGCAGCCGGCGGGACCCGTTGATGATCTTGGGGTCGTCGCGCTCGGCCGGGGTCATGCCGCGGATGATCGCCTGGATGCGGTCGAGGTGCTTCTCGTCCAGCATGCCGAGCTGGTCCTTCATCTGACCGGCGCCGGGCAGCATGCCGAGCAGGTTCGCGATGGGGCCCATCTTGCGGATCGCGAGCATCTGCTCGAGGAAGTCCTCCAGCGTCAACTGGCCGGAGTGCAGCTTCGCCGCGGCCTTCTCGGCCTGGTCCTGGTCGAAGTGCTGCTCGGCCTGCTCGATCAGGGTGAGGACGTCACCCATGCCGAGGATGCGCGACGCCATCCGGTCCGGGTGGAAGACGTCGAAGTCCTCGAGCTTCTCACCGTTGGACGCGAAGAGGATCGGCTGGCCGGTGACCTCGCGGACCGACAGCGCGGCACCACCGCGGGCGTCGCCGTCGAGCTTGGTGAGCACGACACCGGTGAAACCGACACCGTCGCGGAACGCCGTGGCGGTGTTGATCGCGTCCTGACCGACCATCGCGTCGACCACGAACAGGATCTCGTCCGGGTTCACCGCGGCCCGGATGTCGATGGCCTGCTGCATCATCTCTTCGTCGACACCGAGCCGGCCGGCCGTGTCGACGAGGACGATGTCGTGCTGCCTGGCCTTGGCCTCCTCGATGCCGCGGCGCGAGACCTCGACGGGGTTGCCCACGCCGTTGCCGGGCTCGGGGGCGAAGACGGGCACGCCCGCGCGCTCACCGACGACCTGGAGCTGCGTCACCGCGTTCGGGCGCTGCAGGTCGGCGGCGACGAGCAGCGGGGTGTGGCCCTGGCCCTTCAGCCACTTGGCCAGCTTCCCTGCGAGCGTCGTCTTACCGGCACCCTGCAGACCCGCCAGCATGATCACCGAGGGCGGGTTCTTCGCGAGGTTCAGCCTGCGGGTCTCGCCGCCGAGGACGTTGACGAGCTCCTCGTTGACGATCTTCACGACCTGCTGCGCCGGGTTCAGCGCCTGGTGGACCTCGGCGCCCTTGGCGCGCTCCTTCACCTTCGCGATGAAGTTGCGCACAACGGGCAGCGCGACGTCGGCCTCGAGCAGGGCGACCCTGATCTCGCGGGCGGTCGCGTCGATGTCGGCGTCGCTGAGCCGGCCCTTGCCGCGAAGGCCCTGGAGAACCGTGGTCAGCCGGTCGGAAAGCGTGGAGAACACGTCGTCCAGACTAGCTAACCGAACGTTCACCCGATCCCGTGGCTCGCCAGGGCCCGCAGGAGCACCGGCTCGCGGCGGCCGACCGGAGCAGTGGAGATCTGCGCGAACCGCAGGCCCGCCGCCACCGCTGCTCCATCCGCGACCGGGTCGTCACCGACGTACAGGCACTCGGACGGCTCCACGTCCAGGCGAACGCAGGCGGCGTCGAACGCGCGGGCGGACGGCTTCGACACGCCGAGCTCGTAGGACAACGCGAAGGCGTCCACGGACAGCGACTCGCGCGCGAACACCCGCCGGATGTCCCACGAGATGTTGCTCAGCACCCCGACCTTCAGGGGCCGCGCGGCCTCCAGCGCGGCGGCGGTGTCGGCGTAGGGCAGCCAGAACGCCGGGTTGTGCAGGCGCTGGAACAGCGCGTCGTCGAAGCTCAGCCCGGCGAGGCGGAACAGGATCCAGTGGGCCGACCGGTTCGCCAGCGCGGTCAGGTCGCGGGCGTCCCACACCGCGCGCTCGGCGGCGTTCATCCGCGCCACGTACGGCGCCGGTGCGCGCAGCACCGAGAGGTGCGGCGGCGAGAGCCATCGGTAGGCAGGGCGCCCGAAGAGGGTGCCCGCGAAGTCGAACAGGACGGCCTTGATCACGACACCATGATGCGCAGACCACCCGAGGTCCCCGCACGGGTGAGGAGCGTCACGCTGCTGAATCCGAACGGCACCCAGCCCGCCTCGAACTGCGCGCGCATGGACGAGCCACGGCGGACGTGGCGTTCGAACGCGTGGGTGCGCACGACGCGCTTGCGGGCGATCTGGCCGTCAAGGGCCTGGGCCGCCGAGGCGTCCAGCCACAGGAAGTGTCGGGAACGTCCCGACAGCACGCCGGCGAGCACCAGCATGAACCGCGTGCCGGGCCGGGTGGACGGCTCGTGCACCACCAGCAGGCCCGTGCAGAACAGTGCCGCCCAGAAGACGCGCATCCGGTGTGTGAGGTGCACGAACACGCGCCAGTACTTGTACGGCAGCGGTACGCGCGGCTCCAGCCACGCGCGCACTTGGTCGGAGTCGAGCACGGTGACCGGCTCGTCCGCGTCGAGGCGGGTGAGCAGGGTCGTCTTGCCCGCGCCGGGGATTCCGGCGAGGACTACCAGCGAGCGCGGCTGCACTCGGACGACTGCGATCTGCGTGTTCAACACGGCGGTCATGTCCTAGAAGACGTCTCGACCATCCCTCTCGTTCAGTTTGGTCCCGTTTCCGCCGAAATGCACGGGGTTCTGGTGCCGGATCTCGGCGAGGTAGGTGCCGGTGACGTCCAGGAACCTGTCTCGTTGCCGGACGAGGGAATCGGCGGTGGTGCGGGTGCCCGGTACCTCCCCCGGCGCCGTCACCGCGCACCACCACCTCTCCCAGTCCGGGAAGCGATCCACCCCTCGAGGACGCTTTCCGGACACCACGAACATTGCCCGGTATCAGCGGCCCGCAGGAGCGTGAGCACCCGGAGAGGTTGTGCGTAGAGCTACTCAACCTCTACCTGGCGGCGTCGAGCACCGCCCGTTCGATCCGGCGCCGGTCGAGGTCCGCGCCCGCGATGCTGAACGAGTCGACGACCGTCGCTCCCAGTGTGGACACACGCGCCCACTGCACGTCGGCGCCGCACTGCTCCAGCGCCCCGGCCACGTGGTGCAGCAGGCCGATCCGGTCGGCGGCACGCAGTTCCAGCACCACCGCGCCGGTCGCCTCGTCGTCGAACCACAGCACCTTCGCGGGCGGCGGGTCGAGCGGCGGGCCGCCGTAGTCGCGTTCCTTCGCGGTGAGCTTGTCGGCCAGCGACAACGACCCCTCGATCGCCCTGGAGAGCTGTTCGCGCAACAGGGTGGCGTCGGGCAGCGAGCCGAACCGCGGCGACACCGTGAACGCGTCGACCGTCGCACCGCCGTGCCCGCGCAACGTCGCCGCGTGGACCTCCAGCGAGTTCAACGCGAGCACACCGGCGGCTTTGGACAGCAGGCCCGGCCGGTCCGGCGCGATCACCGTCACGACCGCCACGTGGTCCTGCTTCTCCAGCAGCACGTCCGGTTTTCCCGACGCCGCAACGCGTTCCGCCATCGCCACGTGCCCGGGGTCGAGCGGTTCCGGCTTGGGCAGCGCCTCCCCCGCCATCGCCTTGCGGCAACGGGAGACCAGGTCGGCCATCAGCGCGGCCTTCCAGTCCGTCCACACCCCCGGCCCGGTCGCGATGGAGTCCGACTCCGCCAGCGCGTGCAGCAGCTCCAGCAGGATCGGGTCGCCGCCGAGGGTTTCCACCACCCGGTGCACGGTCGCCTCGTCCTCGACGTCACGGCGGGTCGCGGTGTGCGGCAGCAACAGGTGGTGCCGCACCATCGCGGACAACGTCTCGACGTCCTGCGGCCACAGCCCGATGCGCTCCCCGATCTGGGTCGCCAGCGCGGCCCCGACCTCGGAGTGGTCCTGCTGCCGCCCCTTGCCGATGTCGTGGATCAACGCGCCCAGCAACAACAGGTCGGGCCTCGCCACCGTCGTCGCCAGCCGTGCCGCGTGGGCGACCGTCTGCACGAGATGCCGGTCGACCGTCCACATGTGCGCGGCGTCGCGCGGCGGCAGGTCGCGCACCGCACCCCACTCGGGGAACAGCCGGCCCCACAACCCCGTGCGGTCCAACGCCTCCACGACGTCCACGAGTCCGCTTCCGCTGCCCAGCAACGCCAGCAGCTCCTCGCGGGCCTCGCGCGGCCACGGCTGGCGCAACTCCGGCGCCGAGTCCGCGAGTCGCGCCAGCGTTCCAGCCGCGATCGGGTGCTTGCTGCGAGCCGCCGCCGTCGCGACTCGCAACAACAACGCCGGATCACGGCTGGGAATCGCGTCACGAGCGAGCGAGACCTCAGAACCGTGCAGCACAACGCCTTCGTCCAGCGGCCTGCGCGGTGGCTGACCGCGCAGGAACGCCCCCAGCCCGCGTTTCGGCGCGGCGGCACGAGCGGCCCGCATGGCCACGTCGAACGCGTACACGACCGTGCGTGCGGCAGAAGAAAGTGAACGGGCCAAAGCGAACCGGTCCGCCAGCCCCAGGGCGGAGGCCACCTCGTCGCCGTCCTGCGCCCGCAGCACATCACGAGGCTTCCGCGCCACCCGGCGAAGTTCGGTGCGCACGTCCAGCAGCAACCGGCGCGCCTCGTCGACGTCCGCGGACGGCCGGTCGACCAGCTGCGCGAGCGACAGCGCGTCCAGGAGCGTGAGGTCCCGCAGTCCCCCGCGGCCGTGCTTCAGGTCGGGTTCGACGCGGTGCGCGATCTCGCCGCCGCGCGCCCAGCGCTTCTGCGACGACTCGGCCATCTCGTCCAGCCGGTTGCGGACGTTGCCGCGCCACGCCTGCTTCGCGCCTTCGGCGAGCTTCTGGGTGATCTCGGGATCACCCGCGATGTGCCGGATGTCCAGCAGCCCCAGCGCGGTTCTCAGGTCACCGGCGGCGACCCTCAGAGCTTCCCCCACGGTGCGCACCGAGTGGTCGAGCCCGATGCCGGAGTTCCACAGTGGATACCAGAGCTTCTCGGCGATCTCGTCGACGTTCTTGACGCCGTTGTGCACCAGGACCAGATCCAGGTCGGAGTAGGGCACGAGCTCACGCCGCCCCAGCCCGCCGACCGCCACGAGCGCGATACCCGGTCCGGATACCCCCGCTCCCCCCGCATGTTTGGTCAGCCAGAACTCGTGCAGGTCCACGAGTGCCTCGCGCAGCGGTTCGGCGGCCAAGCGACGACGACCTGGCACGAGCAGCCTCTCGCGGGCTCGCACCAGGTCGTCAGCCGTGACGACGGCCGTTTCGTTGTTCTCCACGGGCCGTCTCCTATGTTGTTAGAGCGCGTCCGATCCACGTTCGCCCGTGCGCACACGGACGACGGTTTCGACCGGAGTCACCCACACCTTGCCGTCGCCGATCTTGCCGGTGCGGGCGGCCTCGACCACCGCTTCCAGCACCTTCTCGACGGCGGTGTCGTCGATGACGACCTCAATCTTGATCTTGGGCACGAAGTCCACCGAGTACTCCGCACCGCGGTAGACCTCGGTGTGGCCCTTCTGGCGCCCGTAGCCCTGCACTTCACTGACCGTCATGCCCAGCACCCCGAGCTGTTCGAGGGCGCCCTTCACGTCGTCCAGGGTGAACGGCTTGATGATCGCGGTGACCAGCTTCATTTCTTGTTGCTCCCCTCGAGAACCGCGGTCGCGCCCGCGGCCACGCTCGGCTTGCCGGTACCCCGCGCACTGGTGAGGCTGCCGTACTCGTAGGCGCGCTCAGCGTGCTCAGCCTCGTCGATGCTGGCGACCTCGGCCTCCTCCGACGCGCGGAACCCGACGGTGAACTTCACCAGGTAACCGAGCGCGAGGCTCAGCACGAACGAGTACCCGAGCACCGCGAGCGCACCGACCGCCTGACGCCAGAGCTGGTCGACGCCACCGCCGTAGAACAGACCGTTGATCTTGGCCGGGGCCGCCTCGCTGGCGAACAGACCGATCAGGATCGTGCCGGACAGACCACCGACGAGGTGCACGCCGACGACGTCGAGCGAGTCGTCGAAGCCGAAGCGGTACTTGAGCGACACCGCCAGGGCGCAGAGGACACCGGTGATCGCGCCGATCGCGATGGCGCCGACCGGGGTGACCGCGGAACAGGCCGGGGTGATGGCGACCAGACCGGCGATGACACCCGACGCGGCACCGAGCGTGGTGGCCTTGCCGTCACGGATGCGCTCGGTCAGCAGCCAGCCGAGCATCGCGGCGCAGGTGGCGACGAGGGTGTTGATGAAGGTGACACCGGCGGTGCCGTTCGCGCCCAGGGCCGAACCGGCGTTGAACCCGAACCAGCCGAACCACAGCAGACCGGCACCGAGCACGACCAGCGGCAGGCTGTGCGGCTTCATCGGCTCCTTGGGCCAGCCGACGCGCTTGCCGAGCACGATCGCGAGAGCCAGACCCGCGGCACCGGCGTTGATGTGCACCGCAGTACCACCGGCGAAGTCGATCGCGAGGAGCTTGTTGGCGATCCAGCCACCGGGGTCGACGACGTTGCCGGCCTCGTCCTTGCCGTCGAAGTCGAACACCCAGTGCGCGACCGGGAAGTACACGATCGTCGCCCACAGGCCGGCGAACAGCAGCCACGGGCCGAAGCGGGCACGGTCGGCGATCGCACCGGAGATCAGCGCGACCGTGATGATCGCGAACATCGCCTGGAACGCGACGAACACGGTGCTCGGGAGCTTGCCGACCAGCGAGTCGGCGGCGAGCAGCCCGTCGAGGCCGAAGAACTCGAACGGCTTGCCCAGCAGGCCTCCGCCGAGGTCCGCGCCGAATGCCGTCGAGTACCCGAACAGCACCCAGAGGACACCGACCACGGCCATGGCGCCCAGGCTCATCATCATCATGTTGAGCACGCTCTTCGAACGGACCATGCCTCCGTAGAAGAAGGCAAGGCCCGGCGTCATCAGCAGCACCAATGCGGCGCTGGTGAGCACCCAGGCGGTGTCCCCTGTATCCACTTCGACCTCCACTGCACGTCGGTTGCAGGGAGCATCGAGATGTCCTGTTTCACGCACTTACGCGCAACGTTTCGCGGAGGTGAACTGTGGGGCCGACGTTGTTACGTCCGCGTTTCGCGCCGTTCACGGACTCGATTCGGCCACCTCACGGCGGCGAAGTGGTCACGAGAAGTAGCGCCCGGCTCCTTCTTTCCGGGGACGCGGGCCTCGTCGATCGAAGTCGCTCGTGACACCACGATGCCCCCGGCACGAACACCGGGGGCGTCGCGACTGACGAGCGCTAGCGGACCGAGAACGGGCCCGCCGGGATCCGCGGCTTCGCGGACATGATCGACGCCTCGGCCGGCGGCTCGACGGCGGCACACGAGGTGCCGTTGCGCGGGAGCTTCAGCGAGACCAGGTACTCGTTGTTGATCTTCAGCGTGCACTCGCTGCGGTCGTAGACGCCGTGGCCCCAGCCTTCGTAGGTGACGAAGACCGTGGTGTCACGGGACTGCTTGTGCGCGTTGACCGCCCACTCGTAGACCGTCGCCGGGTCGTACCTGGCGTTGGTCAGCAGGATCTTCGGAGCATTCTTGATCTTCAGCGGGTGCTGCGGGTTCGCGGCCTTCGGGAACCCGACGCAGGCCATCATGGCGCCGTGCCCGATGGACGAACCGCGAGTGTTCGGCGCGACCCGGTTCTCCATGGCGTTGAGCGCCTGGTACTCGCCCCACGAGCCGACGCGCAGGTTGTAGTCGTTGCAGAAGATGCCCGCGAACGGGTTCTCGAACGTCTCACCCTCCGCGAACGCCTTGCGGTCCACCGGTGCACCCTGGACGAGCGAGGCGATGTAGTCGGCGAACTGCTTGAAGGCAGGGCCGTAACCCATGCCCACGATGCTGCCACCGAGGTTCTCCGCCGTGATCACACGGCCGGTCTCGTCCTTCAACTCACCGCGGTCGGCCTTGGCGAGCAGGTCCTTCCAGATCGCCCGCAGGTCCTTGCCGTAGAACGGCGACGACGGCGTCCGGTCGCTCCACTTGACCCACTCGTTGAACATGTCGTTCGCGCCACGCGCCTCGGTCTCGAGGAACTTCCACGTGCCGACGCTGTGGTCCATGTTCGAGTCGATGATCATGGCGCGGATGTTGCGGCCGTACTGCTCCGCGTAGTGCTGACCCATGATCGTGCCGTACGAGATGCCGTAGAAGTTGATCTTCTTTTCGCCCAGCGCCCGGCGGATGGAGTCGATGTCGTGCGCGACGTCCTTCGTCGAGGCGTGATCGAAGATCGGCCCGGACACCTCGCGGCAGTCCGCGCGCAGCTCCTTGTTGAACGCGACCAGCTGGTCGAACTCGGCCTTGGTCTTCGGGTACTCGGACGGCTGCCGCTGCAGCACCTCCGCCGAGCACTTGATCGGCTGGCTGCGCGCGACACCACGCGGGTCGAACCCGATGATGTCGAACTTGTCCGAGATCTCCTTGCTGAAGTACTGGTCCGCGAACATCGAGAAGTCGACGCCCGAACCGCCCGGCCCACCGGGGTTGATCACCATCGCGCCGATCCGCTGGGACGGGTCACTCGCCTTGCGGCGGGACACGGCCAGCTGGAACTTCTCACCGTTCGGCTTGGCGTAGTCGATCGGCAGCTCGAGGAAGCCGCAGTCGACCGTCGGCACCTCCGCACACGGCTTCCAGTCGACCGCGCGGACCTCGTACTCCGGCTGCCCTTCCGGAGCCGCGACAGCGACCTGACTCGCACCTAGAACCAATGCAGAACTGGCGATCGCGGCACCAAAGGCGCGCACCATCGGTTGCATGGAATTCCTCCCTGGATCCCCGAACTTGCGGGAGGAACGCTTCCACCGATCGTGTGACGCAAACAACCAACCTGGGTAGGGACCCGAATCAGACCGTGGTTGGACAACCACCGTCAGTTAGTCGTTTTGGCCCACACTTCCCGCAGGTGGGTTAGGCCGTCACTCGTAGGGGTGCCGAGGATTCGGAGGCGTGCCATTCCGCCGTCCGGATAGATGTCCAGCCGCACAGCCGTCGCCTCGGTCGCGGCCACGACGAACCGGTGCCGCGTGTCGGGCTGCAACCGGGTGCGCGCGAGCAGGTCGAACCACGCGTCGGGGTCCTTGCGCTCGTCGCAGCCGCGGACGGACGCCCAGCCCGGCGCGTTGCCCTTGAAGTGGCTGGTGTCGAGTTCGACGAGCTGCACGACGCCGGGGGCGGCGAGCCGGAGCGACACCCAGTCGTTGCCGTCGTCACGGCGGCGCGCGGTCTCCCAGCCCTCCCCCATGACCGTGGCCTGACCAGGGGCGATGAGGTTGTTGGGCGAGCTGTAGAACATGTTGCTGCAGCCGGTGACGACAGCGCCGTTCTCCAGCGCGGCGAGGTCGATGCCACCCACGAGCAGACGCGGGTCGGCGAGCGGTTCGCCGTGCACGCGCAACCGAGCCACACCGCCGTCCGGGTCGATGGTCAGCCGTACGTGCGTGACGCGGCGTCCTTCGGTGACGTCGAAGAAGTGCTTCTCGTCCCCCTTCAGCGCGGTGCGTTCGACGAGCGGGAACCACTCGGTGATCTCGTCGGCCGACGGGTAGCCGTCGACCTGCGCGCCCTCGACCCAGCAGAACGGCGGGTAGTTGCCCTTGAAGAACGCCGTGTCGACGACGATCCCGCGCACGACGCCGGGCATGCCGAGCCGGACCACCGCCTGGTCCACGCCGGCCTCACGACGGCGGCGGGTCTCCCAGCCGTCGTACACCTGGCCTTTGTGACCGAAGGTGTAGGTCTGGTAGACCGGCTCGGCGGGCTTGATCAGGTTCTCCCGCTCGGCGAACAGCTCGTCGTTCGCCCACACCACACCACCACCGACCGCGCGCGAGGCGAGATCGGGCAGCCGGGTCCACTCGGTCATGCTTCTCCTCTGCGTAGCAACTTGCCCTGTGCCTCGCTGATCTCCTTGCCGCGCAACCAGGTCTGGCGCACGACCCCGTGCAGCTCACGGCCGTGGTACGGCGTGACCGGGTTGCGGTGGTGGAGCTTGTTCCTGTCCACCACGAAGGTCTCGTCCGGCGCGAACACCACGAGGTCCGCGTCCTTGCCGGCCTCGATGGCGCCCTTGGTCTCCAGCCCGACCTGACGCGCCGGGTGCGTCGCCATCCAGCGGACGACGTCGGTGAGGTTGAAGCCGCGCTCCCGTGCGCCCGTCCACACCGCGGGCAGACCGAGCTGCAGCGACGCGATGCCGCCCCACGCCGTCGCGAAGTCGCCCTCCTTCAGCTCCACCGTGCTCGGCGAGTGGTCGCTGACGACCAGGTCGATCACCCCGTCGCGCAGGCCCTGCCACAACGCCTCGCGGTTCTCCGCCTCACGGATCGGCGGACAGCACTTGAACTCCGTCTGCCCGTCGTGGATCTCCTCGGCGGTGAAGGTCAGGTAGTGCGGGCACGTCTCGGCGGTGATCCGCAGGCTCTCGCGCTTGGCGGCCCCCAGGATCGAGAGCGCGTCCGACGACGAGAGGTGCAGGATGTGCGTCCGTGCGCCGGTCCTGCGGGTCAACGCCACGACGTCGCTGATCGCCTTGTTCTCGGCCTCGCGCGGCCGTGAGGCCAGGAAGCCCGCGTAGTCCGGCTCGGAGTCACGAACCGTGTGCGCGTCTTCGGCGTGCACGATCGTCAACGCGTCGAGCGTGGCCAGCTGCCTGAGTGCCACTTCGAGTTCGTCGGTCGTGACGGCCGGGAACTCGTCCACGCCGGAGTGCAGCAGGAAGCACTTGAAGCCGAAGACACCGGCCTCGTGCAACGGCTTCAGGTCCGCGAGGTTGCCGGGAACGATGCCGCCCCAGAACCCGACGTCCACCGAGACGTTCGCCGCGGCCTTGCGCTTGACCTCCAGCGCCGCCACCTCGACCGTCGGCGGGATGCTGTTGAGCGGCATGTCGATGATCGTCGTGACGCCTCCGGAAGCGGCGGCCCGCGTGGCGGTCTCGAAGCCCTCCCACTCGCTGCGGCCGGGGTCGTTGACGTGCACGTGGGTGTCGACCAGCCCCGGCAGCAGCACCTCGTCGTCCGCGAGGTGCACCACGTTGGGCGAGTCGATCCGGGGCTCGACCGCGACGATCCGGCCGTCGACGACACCGACGTCGCACGCGATCTCGCCCTGCGGGGTCACGACCCTGCGGGCGCGGAAGACCAGGTCCATGGCACTCACTCTGACACCCAGTCGCGGGCGATGCGACCGCCGAGAACGCCCAGCAGTGCATCGGCCTGGGCCATGCACCGCGCGACGTCCGGTTCGACGTCCAGCAGCGCGTAGGCGGCCTTCAGCCCCAGATCGCCGGGCTCGACCGAGCACTGGCCCGCCACCGCGACCACCGGCACGGCACCCGAGGCCCTGACCACCCCGTACGGCGCCTTGCCGTGCCGGGTCTGCTCGTCGAGCGAACCCTCGCCCGTGATCACCAGCGACGCGCCGGCGACGGCCTCGGCGAACCCGGCCAGTTCCAGCACGACCTCGATGCCCGGCCGGAACCGCGCACCCAGCACCGCGAGAGCGGCGAACCCGATCCCGCCCGCCGCACCCGCGCCGGGCAGTGACGCGTGCTCCGGTCCGATGCGCTGGGCGAACTCGGAGAGCCGCGCTTCGAGGATCTCCACCTGTTCGGGTGAGGCTCCCTTCTGCGGCCCGTAGACCGCCGCCGCGCCGGAGGGACCGAGCAGCGGGTTGTCGACGTCCGAGGCCAGCACCAGGTCGACGCCCTCGAACGACGCCTTGCCCAACGCCTCCAGCATCCCCGCGCCACCGTCCGTGCACGCGCTGCCGCCCAGCCCGAGCACGATCGTGGTGCAGCCGACGTCCAGAGCGGCTTTCAGCAGCTCACCGACGCCGTGGCTGGTGGCGTCGAGCGGCGCGGGCCGCTCCAGCAACGTCAGCCCGGCCGCCGGGGCCACCTCGACCACGGCGGTCGTGCCCCTGACCGCGAACGACGCGGGCACCGGCTTGCCCACCGGCCCGGTGACCCAGCGCCCGACCCTCACGAACCCGGCGGCGACGGCGGCGTCGACGGTGCCGTCGCCGCCGTCGGCCACCGGGAGGAGGCGCACGTCCACGTTCGGGACCGCCTCCCGCAGGCCGCGCGCGACGGCGGCAGCGACCTGCGGGGCGGTGAGCGATCCCTTGAACTTGTCCGGCGCGACGATCACCCGTGTCACGGCAGCGGCTCGAATTCCTTCATCGCGGCGATCGACGTGCCGTTCGCGGTGTTGCCCTCGCGCTCGATCATGATCTCCACGAGCACCGGCCGCGACGTGCGGTCGGCCTCCTTGCGCGCCCACTCCAGCGAGGCGCGGATCTCGCTCGGATCGGCGACCCGGACACCGGAGCAGCCGTAGGCCTCCATGATCTTCACGTTGTCCGAGCCGCTCGTGTCGTAGTGGATGTCGACCTCGTACTTCATGTCGTAGCCACCGTGGTCCTCGGCCATCCTGATCAGGCCGAGGTACTCGTTGTTCAGCATGATCAGCACGAACGGCACGTCGTACTGGGCGCCGACAGCGAGTTCCTCCACGAGGAACTGGAACGAGTAGTCGCCGACGATGCCGACGACCTCGGCATCGCGCCCAGGGGAGTTCTTCAGCGCCTTCTTCACACCGATCGCCGCCGGGATCTCCCAGCCGAGCGGGCCCGCCTGACCGCAGACCTGGTAGTGCCGCGGCTTGTGCGCCTTCTGGTGCTGGCCGGACCAGATCTGGTAGAGCCCGATGGCCGTGACGAAGTACGTGTCCGGGCCGTAGAACTCGTTGATCTCCTTGAAGACCCGCGGTGCCTTGACCGGCACGGTGTCGAAGTCCTCGCGCCGCAGCAACGTCCGCTTGAGCTCCTGGCACCGCTCGACCCACTCACCAGCCGCACGTGGACCACGCGCTTTCGCCTTTTCCAGCAACGCCTGCAGGAACAGCTTGGTGTCGGCCACGATCCCGAGGTCCGGCCCGAAGACCTTGCCGATCTGCGTCGGCTCGACGTCGACGTGGATGAACTTGCGGTCGCCTCGGTAGGTCGCGAGGTCACCGGTGTGCCGGTCGCCGAACCGCGCGCCCAGCGCCAGCACCAGGTCCGACTCCAGGAACGACGCGTTGCCGTAGCGCTGCGAGGTCTGGATGCCGGTCATGCCCGCGTAGAGCGGGTGGTCCTCGTCGACCGCGCCCTTGCCCATCAGCGTGGCCTGGATCGGGATCTGCAGGAACTCAGCCAGGTCCAGCAGCTCGGCGGACGCCTCGCCGAGGATGACACCGCCACCGGCGAGCAGCAGTGGCCGTTCGGCGGCCAGCAGCATCTCCAGCGCGCGCTCGACCCGTGCGTCGGACGGCACGCTTTTCGGCACCGGCAACGGTTCGTCGATCGTGGAGTCCCACTCGATCTCCTGCTTCTGCACGTCGATCGGCAGGTCGATCAGGACCGGGCCGGGCCGGCCGGAGCGGGCGATCCGGAACGCCTCGCGGAAGATCCACGGCATCTGCGCGGCTTCCTTGACCTGCACCGCCCACTTCGTGACGGGAGCGGCGATCGAGACGATGTCGACGGCCTGGAACGCCTCCTGGTGCAGCTTCGACACCGCGGCCTGGCCGGTGATGCACAGGATCGGCACGGAGTCGGCCTGCGCGGTGTAGAGGCCGGTGATCATGTTCGTGCCGGCCGGGCCCGAGGTGCCGATGGCGACACCGACGTTGCCGGTCGTGCGCGACCAGCCGTCGGCCATGTGCGTCGCGCCCTCCTCGTGCCGGACGATGAGGTGCTCGATCGAGCCGTCCTGCTCCATCGCCTTGTAAAGCGGGAGGATCGCGGCGCCGGGGCAGCCGAACACGGTGTCGATGCCCTCGGACTTGAGGACCTCGACGACCGCCTGCATGACTGGGATCTTCGGCATGTTCTACGACCTTCCCGCGAAGTTCTCGATGACCTTGAGCAGCGCGGAGTGGTCGAGCGACCCGTAACCCTGCGCGCGTGCCGCCGCGACGAGCGCGGCGATCTGGTTGGTGACCGGCAGCGCGACGTCGGCGGCGCGTGCCGCGTCCAGTGCGATGCCCATGTCCTTGTGGTGCAGGTCGATCCGGAAGCCCGGCTGGAACTCGCGCGCGATCATGGACTCGCGCTTGAGGTCGAGGATCCGGTTCGCGGCGAGACCGCCCGCGAGCACGTCCAGGCCCGCCTTCGGGTCGACGCCGGACGCCTCCAGCAGCACGATCGACTCCGCCACGAGGGCGTAGATGCCGCCCACCATCAGCTGGTTCGCGGCCTTCACGACCTGGCCGGCGCCGTGCGGTCCGACGTGGACGATCGTCTTGCCGACGACCTCCAGGAACGGCCTGGCGGCGGCGAAGTCGGCCTCGTCGCCACCGACCATGATGCTCAGGGACGCCTGGACCGCACCGGTCTGGCCGCCGCTGACCGGCGCGTCGAGCACGCGGACGTGCGACAGCTTCTTCGCGATCTCGATCGACGTGGACGGCCGGATCGTGCTCATGTCGATCAGCAGCGTGCCGTCGTCGAACGCGACCTCGTCGATCACGGCCTCGACCTGCGGGTGGTTCGGCAGCATCGTAATGACGACCTCGGCGCCGCTCACGGCCTCCTGCGCGCTCGAAGCGGCCTTGCCACCGTCGGCGACGAGCTTGTCGAGCGAGGCCGGGCTGAGGTCGAAGCCCGTCACGTCGTGCCCGGCGGCTACGAGGTGGGCCGCCATCGGGCTGCCCATGATGCCGAGTCCGATGAATCCGATCCTGGTCATGCGTTGTTCCTCCAGTCGAAGGAGCCGGTGACGGGCTTGTACTCGGCGCCGACGAAGCCCGTGTAGCCGTTGGCGCGGAGCTTCGCGAGATGCCCGAAGAGGTCTAGTTCGCCGGTGCCGGGCTCACCGCGTCCGGGAGCGTCGGCGATCTGCACGTGACCGATGCGGTCGACGTGGTCGGCGAGGAGGTCGAGGTCGTCGCCGTTCGTGGCGAGGTGGTAGAGGTCCGCGAGCAGCTTCACGTTGCCGCGGTCGATCTCGTCGATGAGCTCGAACGCCTGGTGGGCGGTCTTGATCGGGTACTTCGGCGCGCCGCTCAGCGGTTCGATCACGAGCTGCGCGCCTGCCTCGGCCGCGACGTCGGCGGCGAAGCGGTAGTTGGAGACGGTCTGCGCGGTGGTCTCGAAGTTGCCGTGCAGCGCGTTGAGCGTGCGGCAGCCGAGGCGGGCCGCGATGGCCGCGGTGATCTCGACGTTCGTCCGGAACTCCGTCTCGCGGCCGGGCCAGCTCGCGAGGCCGCGGTCTCCCGCCGGCATGTCGCCCGCGTAGAGGTTGAGGCCCACGAGGCGCACCTGCGCGTCGACGATGGCGCCTTCGAACGCCTCGATCTCCCGCGTCTCGGGTACGGCGTCCGCGAACGGCCACCAGATCTCGACCGCGTCGAACCCGGCGGCGCGTGCCGCGGCCGGACGCTCCAGCAGCGGCAGCTCCGTGAAGAGCATGGACAGGTTTGCGTCGAACATCGTGGATCGTTCCTTCCCACCCCGAGAGTATTCCACTCTGCGGAAGTTGGATTTCGCTCTATGGAGACACTAGACATCTCGCTCGACCCAGGTCAAGAATGTGGAAGTTAGATTCCGCGATACAGAAACTTGGAGAGCCGTGGACAGCTTCAACAGCGCCCCGGAGGCCGAACTGCGCCCCCTGCTCACCGAGTGCCTCGCGGTACCCCGCTGGATCGACGCGGTGGTGGCGGGCAGGCCCTACGCGTCGGTGGATGCACTCCTCGCGGCTTCTTCGGTTGCCGCACAAGGACTTTCCGACGAGGAGGTGCTCGGCGCCATCGCCGGGCACCCGCGCATCGGCGAACGGCAGAAGGCAGGTGGGGTGTCGGCGAAGTGGTCGCGGTCCGAACAGTCCGGTGTGGACGCCTCGCAGGCTGATCGCCTGGCGGCCGCCAACGCCGCGTACGAGGATCGGTTCGGGCACATCTACCTGGTGTGCGCGACCGGCCTGAGCGGTGCGGAGATGCTCGACAACCTTTCCTCGCGGATGGACAACCCGCCGGATGTCGAGCTCCGCGTCGTCAACGACGAACTCGCGAAGATCGCCGCATTGCGGCTGCAGAAGCTGATCGGGAGCTGAACATGGCCATCGTCCTGGGCCCCAACCAGTACGGGAAGGCGGAGAACCGCCTCGTCACGGTGTCGCGCAACGGTTCCGTGCACACGATCAAAGACCTGACCGTCAGCACCTCGCTGCGCGGAGACCTCGCGGACACGCACCTCACCGGCGACAACGCCAAGGTGCTCGCGACCGACACGCAGAAGAACACCGTCTACGCCTTCGCGAAGCAGGCCCCGGTCGGTGAGATCGAGGACTTCGCGCTGCGGCTGGGCCGGCACTTCGTCGGCTCGCAGGAACCGATCACGGGCGCCCGCATCCTGATCGACGAGCACTCGTGGGACCGCATCGACGGCCACGACCACTCGTTCGTCCAGGGCTCGAACGAGAAGCGCACCACCGCCGTGACGATCGACGGCTCCCGGGCGTGGGTCGTGTCGGGCGTGCGCGACATGGTGGTGCTCAAGTCGACGGGATCGGAGTTCCACGGCTACCCGAAGGACCCGTACACGACGCTGAAGGAGACCAACGACCGCATCCTGGCGACGTCGGTGACGGCCCGGTGGCGCTACATCGGCACCGACGTCGACTGGGCGAAGTCGTTCGCCGAGATCCGGTCGATCATGCTGAAGACGTTCGCGGACAAGCATTCCCTGTCGTTGCAGCAGACGCTGTACGCGATGGGCGAAGCCGTGCTGAACGCCCGCTCCGAGGTCGCCGAGGTACGGCTCTCCATGCCGAACAAGCACCACTTCCTGGTGGACCTGAGCGCGTTCGGCCTGGAGAACGACAACGAGGTCTTCTACGCCGCGGACCGCCCGTACGGGCTCATCGAGGGCTCGATCCTGCGGGACGACGCCCCCGAGGCTGGTCTTGCCTGGAGTACTTTGCCAGCCTTCTGAACACCACCGGGTTGAGCAGGCTCGCCGGTGAGGCGACCATGTGCACGACCCGGACGAAGCGGCTGAACAGGTCGGGGTCGTGCACGATCCCGACCTGCCACTTCTTAAGGTACCAGCCGAGCAGCCCACCGCGCCTGGGCCCCACCCAGCTGCGGTCGGCGTTGCTGGACATCGCCCACGACCCCTTCGAGGTCTTCGCGATCTTCCGCTGGAACGCCCGGCAGCCCTTGGCGCTGAAGTCCCGGTGCTGCCGGAACAGCAGCGCCTCCATCGCCGCCACGGTGATCCCCTGCCCGTACACGGGGTTGAACGCGCACACCGCGTCTCCCACCGCCACCAGTCCGCCCGGCCAGTTCTCCACGGCCTCGAAAGCGTTGCGGCGACTGGCCGTGCGGGCGAACAGGTAGACGGGCGTGAGCGGTTCGGCGTCGGCGAGCATCTCCGAGATCGGTACCCGCAACGAGTCCAGGAACTCCTGGTAGCCGTCGAGGTCGCGCGGCGGGTGATCACCGATGGCACCCTGCGCGGTGACCATGAGCCGGTCGCCCTCGACCCGCATCGCCGCGACGCCCCGCGGGAGGTCCGGCGCGGACAGGCTTTCCGCGTACACCACCGGGAAGTCCTCCGGCGCGGTGTAGATCCGGGTCGCGTACCCCGTGCCGGAGTCGACCACCTCGGGTTCCGGCGTGGTGATCCCCGCGGTCGCGAGCCAGACCGGCAGCTTCGACGACCTGCCGGTCGCGTCCACGACCAGGTCGGCGTCGACCCTGCCGTCGCGGGTGAGCACGCCGTCGACGACGCCGTCGCGGAAGGACAGGCCGGTGACGTGCACGCCGTCCACGATCTCGGCGGTGACCCGCCGCCGGATGCAGGTCTCCAGCAGTGGGCGGCTCAACGACAGCAGCGGCAGGCCCAGGGGCGTCTTGGCGAGCCAGCCGAGCGGGTTGAGGATCCGCATGTCCCCCGCGTCGGCGAGCACGGCCCCCTCCGCCACGAGCTCGTCGCGCAGTCCGGGGAACAGCTCCTCCAGGAGTTCGCCGCCCCGCACCAGCAGTCCGTGCGTGTGCCTGCCCTGCGGCACTCCGGCCCGGTACTCGGGCTCCTCCGACAGCTCGTCCCGCTCCAGGACCACCACCTCGTCGCACGTCTCGGTCAGCACCCGAGCGGCGAGCAAGCCGGCGATTCCCCCACCCATCACCACGGCCTTCATGCGGCCATTCAACCAGCGATCAGCTGAGGGTCAGCGGTTCTCGCTCGTGCGCAACGACATCTGCTGATCACGCCACGAGTGGAACAGGTCGGCCTCGCAGTACCAGTCGACGCCGGCCGGCCGTTCGCCGGAGACCATGAACTCGATCAGCAACTGCCGGAACAGGTCGAGCGGAACTCCGACGCCGGGCGGGAAGTCCGTGTACTTCTCGTTGACGTACGGCGCTTCCGGCGACCCCTTCGGCCAGCCCATGAAGGTGTTGTCGACGTAGTACATGTAGCCCCACCCGCCGCGCACGGCGAGCACCACGTTGTGGTCCGGTTCGCCGTCGGCGGTGAGGTGGCGGCCGAAGTGGTCGAGCGATCCGTCGTTGCACTCGGGCCTGTCGAGCAGCCGGATCAGCGTGTCCACATCCGCCTCGCACGCGACGACCTGGTACTTGTGTTCGGCCGTCTCGAGGTCGGGTAGGCCGGTCCAGAGGCCCGCACGCATGCTCATGCGAGCCACCTTGCACCCATTACCCGCACTATTCGACACCCATTGACAGAACCACACGAACGGGTGATGACCCGGTCAGCTCGAACGGGTGGCGAGGCCCCGCAGCGCCGACTCGTCCAGGCCCGTCGCGGCCTGCACCTCCGCCGGGTCGAGCGCACCGCAGTCCACCGCTCGGAGGAAGAACGACGACAGCGCCTGAGCGGTCGCCGGCTCGTCCAGAACGCCTCCCGAGACGTTCTGCACGTAGGCCTTCAGCCGTGCCGCGTCCGCCTCCAGGCCCTCCCGGTAGAAGGCGTAGACGGCCGCGTAGCGCGTCACCAGCTGAGCCGGGTGCAGGTCCCAGCCCTGGTAGAAACCGTGCTCCAGCGACCGTCGCGTCAGCCGGTAGTGGGTGTCCCAGCCGTGCTTCTTCTGATCACCGACGGGAAGCACGTTGGTGGAGCCGTCCGACAGCCGGACACCCGTGCCGGCCGCGGAAACCTGCATCACGTGCCGCGCGAAGTCGCACGCGCCGTGGGCGAGGTGCTGCTGCGCCGCGGACAGCCCGCAGCCCGCCGTGTAGTCGTAGGTGCCGAAGTGCAGACCCGTCACGCGACCGCGCCCGGCCTCGATGAACTGCGGGATGGCCAACCGGCCGGAGGAATCCACAACGGACTGCGTCGTCTCGACCTGGATCTCGAACTTCAGATCGCCGCCGAAGAGGTCGAGCACGTCACCGAAGACCTCGACCTGGTCGACCGACGTCACCTTCGGAAAGGTGATGACGAAACCCGGCGGGACCTCGTCCAGTGCCGTCAGGAAGATGTCCAGCGTGCGCAGGCCGCGCTCGCGCAGTTCGGCCGTGTCGAAAGACTTGATGCGCAGCCCGAACGACGGCGGCGCCGTGCCGTCGGCGATCCAGCGCGACAGGAGGTTCGCCGTGCTCTCGGCGTCCATGTCCTCGACGTCGTCCTCGGGCGCGCCGTAGCCGTCCTCGAAGTCGATCCGCAGGTCCTCGACCGGCTCGCGGCGGAGCTTGGCCTCGACGCGTTCCAGCACGCCCTCGGGCAGTTCCGGGAGCAGTTCCGGTTCGATCGACTCCAGCGCCTCGCGGCCCCAGTCGGCGACCGTGGTCCCGATGATGCGACCGGCGGGCACGTAACACGTGTGCACGGGCTGACGGCCCACCGGCCAGCTGCGTTCCACAGTGGACAGCCGCGCGGTCACCCGTGCGACGTCCTCAGGAGACAGCGATGTCTCGTACATCAGATGCGCTCGTACGCCGGCAGCGTCAGGAAGTCCACGAAGTCCTCGGACAACGCGACCTGCTCGAACAGCTCGACGGCCGCCGCGACGTGCGGCCCTTCCAGCTCATCGCCCACTCGCGCCAGCACTTCGCGCACGGCGTCGGCCGTGACCTCCGTGCCGTCGTCGAGCACGACCTTGTTGTTGATCCACTGCCAGATCTGCGACCTGCTGATCTCCGCGGTGGCCGCGTCCTCCATCAGGTTGTGGATCGCCGCAGCGCCGTTGCCGCCCAGCCAGGACGCGATGTACCGCACGCCGACGTCGACGGCGGCCTCGAGCCCCGCACGCGTCGCCGCACCGCCCGCCGACTTGAAGTCGAGCAACTGCTCCGCCGTGACGCTGACCTCCGGACGCTGCTTGTCGATCTGGTTCGGCCGGTCACCCAGCACCCCGTCGAAGATCTCGCGGCAAATCGGCACGAGGTCAGGATGCGCCACCCAAGACCCGTCGAAACCATCGTTCGCCTCGCGCGTCTTGTCCTCGCGAACCTTGCGCAGCGCGTTCTCGGTGACCTCGGGATCACGCCGGTTCGGGATGAACGCGGCCATGCCACCCATGGCGAACGCCCCGCGCTTGTGACACGTCTTCACCAGAAGCTCGGTGTACGCGCGCATGAACGGCGCCGTCATCGTGACGCTGTTGCGGTCCGGCAGCACGTAGTCCGCACCCGCGTCGCGGAAGTACTTGATGACGCTGAAGAGGTAGTCCCACCGACCGGCGTTGAGCCCCGACGCGTGGTCCCGCAGTTCGTAGAGGATCTCCTCCATCTCGAACGCGGCGGGAATCGTCTCGATGAGCACAGTCGCCCTGATGGTGCCGTGCGGCACGCCCTTGAGCTTCTGCGCCGTCGTGAAAACGTCGTTCCACAGCCGCGCCTCGAGGTGCGACTCCATCTTCGGCAGGTAGTAGTACGGCTTGCCGAGCTCGGCGTTGTGGAAGAAGTGCAGGCCGAAGTCCACGAGCGCGCCAACGGCGTTCTTCCCGCCGAACTGCAGGTTCCGCTCGTCGAGGTGCCACCCGCGCGGCCGCACGACGATCGCCGGGTACGGCCCACCCTTGAGCTTGTACTCCTTGCCCTCCGGCGAGGTGAACTCGATCGTCTCCCGCGCCGCCTCGTACAGGTTCACCTGCCCCTGCACGACGTTGTCCCAATGCGGCGTGTTCGCGTCCTCCAGGTCCGCAAGCCACACCTTGGCACCGGAGTTGAGCGCGTTGATGGTCATCTTGCGCTCGGTGGGCCCGGTGATCTCAACGCGCCGATCGCGCAGCGCTTCAGGCGCTTCGGCAACCTGCCACTCCCCGTCACGCACGTGCTGCGTCTCGGGAAGGAACCCGAGGGGCCGGCGCTCCTTGCGAAGGGCGAGCAACTCGTCCCTGCGGGCGGCGTGCGCCTCATGCAGCTTCGCGACGAACTCAAGAGCCTCTTCGGACAGGACCTGCACCTGGATCCACCTCTCTCGGTTTTGCTGTGTGGACTATAGTTTTTGCATTGCGGAACTGCAACGAGAGGAGCCGCACCGTGTCCACAGGTGGCGTGCAGTCCCTGCAAAGAGCCTTCGACCTGCTAGAACGCCTAGCAGACGCAGGCGGCGAAGCCTCACTCTCAGAGCTGGCAGCAACATCGGGCCTACCCCTGCCCACGATCCACCGCCTGATCCGCACCCTTGTCACGCTGGGCTATGTCCGCCAGAACAGCAACCGCCGCTACACCCTCGGCTCCCGCCTGATCCGCCTGGGCGAAACCGCCTCCCGCCAGTACGGCACGTGGGCAAGGCCGCTGCTCTCCCAGCTGGTCGACTCGGTGGAGGAAACGGCAAACCTGGCCGTCCTGGACGGCGACGAGGTCGTCTACGTGGCGCAGGTGCCGTCGAAGCACTCGATGCGCATGTTCACAGAGGTGGGCCGCCGCCTGCTGCCACACGGCACCGGCGTGGGCAAGGCAATGCTCTCGCAACTCCCCCGAGCAGACGTTCGCGCACTGCTGGAACGCACCGGCCTACCCGCGTACACGTCGAACACGATCACAGACGCGTCCGAACTCCTGGACTCGCTCGACGAGATCTCGGAGCGCGGGTACGCGCTGGACGAGTCAGAGCAGGAACTAGGCGTGCGATGCATCGCCGTGCCGGTGGTAGGCGGACCGACGCTGGCCGCAGTGTCGGTATCTGGCCCGGAAGGACGCCTCACGAAGGAGGCTGTCTCACGAATCCTGCCGGAGGTACTGGCAGTCGCGAAGCGACTGGCAGACCAAGCCGCAACAGCCTGACCACCTGCTACTCGACGTACGCGGGGACCTTTCGTACTGCATGAGAGTACGAAAGGTCCCCGCGTACGACAGAAAGCAGCTGTCAGCCGAGTAGGGCGTCCACGAAGGCGCCCGGCTCGAACGGAGCCAAGTGGTCAGCCCCTTCCCCAAGCCCAACCAGCTTCACCGGCACCCCGAGCTCCCGCTGAACCTGAAAAACAATCCCACCCTTGGCAGTGCCGTCCAGCTTGGTGAGCACAATCCCGGTGATGTCCACCTGCTCGGCGAACACCCGAGCCTGAGTCAACCCGTTCTGCCCAGTAGTCGCATCCAGAACCAGCAGAACCTCATCCACCACAGCCTGCTTCTCCACAACGCGCTTGACCTTGCCAAGCTCGTCCATCAGGCCCTTCTTGGTGTGCAACCGCCCAGCGGTGTCGATCAGCACCGTGTCGACCCCGGTGTCCATACCGCGCTTGACAGACTCGAACGCGACAGACGCGGGGTCCCCACCCTCAGGCCCGCGCACGGTCTCAGCCCCGACCCGCTTGCCCCAGGTCTCCAACTGATCGGCAGCAGCAGCGCGGAACGTGTCAGCGGCACCCAGCAGAACCGTGCGCCCGTCAGCCACAAGAACGCGCGCGAGCTTGCCGGTGGTGGTGGTCTTGCCGACACCGTTGACCCCGACGACGAGCAGCACAGCGGGCTTGCCGGCGTGCGGCAGGGCCTTGAGCGAACGGTCCATCTTCGGCCCGAGGGCGTCGACCAGCACCCCGCGCAGCAACGCCTGCGCCTCGGCCTCGGTCCGCACCCCGGTCCCGGCGATCTTCGAGCGCAACGTGTCGACGATCTCGCTCGTCGTGGCCGCGCCCAGGTCGGCGATCAGCAGCGTGTCCTCGACGTCCTGCCACGAGTCCTCGTCGAGGTCTCCAGCGCCCAGGAGCCCCAGCAACGAGGTGCCGAACGCGTTGCGCGACTTGGAGAGCTTGCCGCGCAGACGTTCCAGGCGACCGGCCGTGGGCTCGATCTCCTCGACCTCGGAGGCCTCTTCCGGCAGGTCGACCTCGACGAAGCCGCGCTTCGCCGAGTCGCGCGGCACGGAGGCGTCGTCGCCGACGCCCGGCTGGCCGTCGACCTCGGTCCGGTCGGCCACCGGGTGCTCGACGGGCACGGGCACCTGAGGCACCGGGACCTGAGGCACGGGGGCCTGAGGCACGGCCACCGCCTCGGCGGTGGTGGCTTCGGGGGCCGCCGGGGCCAGCGAGATCCCGGATGATGCCTGGTATCCGCCAGGCCTCGGCGCCTCCTCCTTCTGGGTCAGGCTGATGCGACGGCGACGCGTCAGCACCACACCGGTCACCAGCGCGGCGATCAACACGACCGCCACGACGACGAGGATCAGGACAAGGGAGGACGTCGACACGCGACCATGGTTTCACAGACCCTCATGTGACCTGTCAACCATGTGTTGCTCAATTAGGCGAAGATTTCACCAAAGCTCTTGCGTCCCGCCACACTGTGGAATAGACCACACGTCGTGAGGGTGATCGGACTGATTTCCGGCACGTCGATGGACGGCATAGACGTCGCCGTCGCCGACCTGTCGATCAACGGTGACGTCGTCGAGCTCGTGCCGGTGCAGTGCGCCGAGCACCCCTTCCCGAAGGACCTGCTGGAGAAACCACGGGACCTCGCTGAAGTGTGCGCCTTCGACACGTCGCTCGGGCAGGCTTTCGGCGAAGTCGCCGCCGGATATCTGCCGGCGGACCTGATCTCCTCGCTCGGGCAGACCGTGCACCACGAGGTGCAGGACGGCGACTGCCTCGGCACCCTGCAGCTCGGCCAGCCCGCCTGGATCGCCGAACGCACCGGTGTGCCCGTCGTCGCCGACCTCCGGGTCCGCGACGTGGCCGCGGGAGGCCAGGGCGCGCCTCTGGCGTCGACGCTCGACGCGCTGTGGCTCGCCGGCATGGTCGAGAACGCGCCTGCGATCGCACTGAACATCGGCGGCATCGCGAACATCACCGTCGTGCGGCCCGGAAGCCAGCCCATCGCCTACGACACCGGGCCCGGCAACGCGCTGATGGACGCCGTGATGGAGGTGCTCTCCAACGGCGAACGGCGCCAGGACACCAACGGCGAGTTCGCGAGGAGGGGCACCGTCCGCGAGGACGTCCTCAAGAAGCTCCTCACCGACCCGTACTACGCGAAGCCGTGGCCGAAGTCGACCGGCAAGGAGCACTTCAACGCCGAGTACCTCCAGGGCTTCCCGACGGTCCAGGCCGAGGACATGCTCCGCACGCTCGCCGAACTCACCGCGCGCACCATCGCGGACGCCTGCCGCGCGCACGACGCGAGCACTGTCGTCGCGTCGGGCGGCGGAATGCGCAACCCGGTGCTGGTCGAAGCCCTGACCAAGGCGCTCGACCCCATCCCGTTGAAGATCAGCGACTCGCTGGGCCTGCCGCGCGACGGCAAGGAGGCCTACCTCGCCGCGCTGCTCGGATTCCTGACGTGGCACGGGGTCGCGGGCAACACGCCGTCCGCGACCGGCGCGTCCGGGCCGCGGCTGCTCGGCAGCATCACGCCCGGAGACGGGCCGCTGCGACTGCCAGAACCCGTCACCGGTCCAGTGACCAAGCTGAATGTGGGGGATCCGAAGTGCGTGGACTAGATCTCGCGATCATCGTCCTGTTCCTCGTCGGAATGCCGTTGCTCGGCATGTGGATCGGCGGCAGGCAGAAGTCGTCCACCGACTACTTCGTCAGCGAGAAACGCATCTCGTGGTGGGTCGTCTGCCTCTCGGTCGTGTCCGCGGAGACGTCGACGCTCACGGTGCTGAGCGTGCCGGTGATCGCGTACATGGCGACGCCCGCGCAGGGCGGCATGACGTACCTGACGCTCGCGCTCGGCTACATCGTCGGCCGCATCATCGTCAGCTTCGTGCTGCTGCCGCGCTACATCGCCGGTGACCTCGTGACGGCGTACGCGTTCCTGGGCAAGCGCTACGGCAACGGCATGCGCGCCACGGCGTCCGTGACGTTCCTGTTCACCCGCCTGCTCGCGGACGGCATCCGGCTCTTCGCGACGGCCATCCCGATCAAGCTGGTGCTCAGCCAGTACGGCATCAACGCGAACTACTGGACGATCATCCTGGCGCTCGGCGTCGCGATGGTGTTCTACAGCTTCTTCGGCGGCGTGCGCGCGGTCGTGTGGGTCGACGCCATCCAGATGCTCTGGTACGTCCTCGGCGGGCTCGTGGTGATCTGGTGGCTGTCCGGTCAGCTGCCCGACGGCTGGTTCTCCAAGGCCGTCGACGTCGACAAGTTCCAGATCTTCGACTTCACGTCGTCACCGCTGACGGGCGCGTACCCGTTCATCGCCGCGTTCTTCGGCGGTGCGCTGCTGTCGATGGCCTCGCACGGCGCGGACCAGCTGATCGTGCAGCGGCTCATGTCCACCAAGGACGTGAAGTCCGCCCAGAAGGCGCTGATCGCCTCCGGTTTCGTGGTGTTCCTGCAGTTCGCGTTCTTCCTGTTCATCGGCGTGATGCTGTGGGCGTTCTACAACGGCGTGGACCCGGTCAAGGACCTGAAGCTCGGCAACAAGGACGAGCTCTTCGGGTACTTCATCGTCAACTCGCTGCCGTCGGGCCTGTCCGGCTTCGTGATCGCCGGCATCCTCGCCGCCGCGCTGTCGTCGTCGCTGGGCGCCTTGGCCTCCAGCACGGTCACCGACGTCTACGAACGCATCCGCAAGACCCCGATGACCGACGAGGAACGCCTGCGCCACGGCCGGCTCTGGACCCTCGGGTGGGCGGGTCTGCTGATCGTCTGCGCGGGCCTGTTCGCTTCCTCGAACAAGACCACGGCGGACCCGATCGTGGTGCAGGCGCTCGGCATCGCCGGCTACACCTACGGCGCGCTGCTCGGGGCCTTCCTCCTCGGCCTGATCTTCAAGCGCGTCACGCAGGCGGACGCGATCATCGCGTTCGTGTCGACGGTGCTGGTCGTCGGTTTCGTGATTCTCGGGGTCAAGTTCGCCGGTAGCACGCCGACGATCTACTTCGGGAAGGCGACGGCCGACCTGAAGTCCCTGACCGGCTGGTGGAACACGCCCCTGGGGGTGGCGGTCACCTTGCTCGTGGGTGGGTTGCTGTCATTGAGGCACTCACGCGGTGTGGCGGTACGAGACGAGCTCGATGTGAAGGCGGAATCCTAGGCGGGCGAACATGTTCTGCGACGACTCGTTGCCCGCGTAGATGGACGCGGCGGCCTGCGGCCGCGCGCCGTGTTCCGCCGCGAGCTTCCACAGCAGTTCGGTGACGAGGGCGGCGCCCACGCCCTGACCGCGGACGTCGGGCTCGACGGCCACGAAGTCGACGTAGTACTCCTCGGGCTGGGCTTTGCCCGCGGCGTACCCGAGCACGCGTTGGCCGTCCATGGCGACGACGACCGTGCGTTTCGCCGGATCGGATTCGACGAGTTGTTTGCCGGACAGGTACGTGTGCGGAAAACATCGTTCGTGCAGGACCGCGACGGCCTCGTGCACGAACCGGTCTGTCGGGAGGACGCGCATCTCACGTTCGCTGGGACACTTGGCGTCCCTGAGCAGCAACGTGCGCAGATCCCCGTTGTCGAGGACGTGGATGGCACTCGCCTTGCCGGCGCTGAAGGCGTGCCGTTCGGCGAACGCCGCCAACCGCCGGTGGGCGGTGTGCCCGTAGAGCTCGAGGTCGGTGATGCCGGTGAGGAGCTCGGTGGCGCGCCGGAACATCGCGTCGGCGGTCTGGTCCCAGATGCGGCTGCCCGCGGGGTGGTTGACCGGTACGTCGACGAACGGTCCGTGCAGCCACGCGCGGCCGAGCTCGGCATCGATCTCCACGCTGAGCATGCCGGTGATGTTGTCGTCGGCGTCGACGGCCACCACCGTGCAGTCCGCCCAGCTGGGCTCGAACTCGCCGAGCTCCGCGCGGAGCTCTTCGACTGTCTCACCGAGGTACCCGATGTGGTGCGCCTTGTCGGCCTGAAGCCGGACCAGCAGCGCCATCGTGGCGCCGAGGTCGCCAGGTTCGGCGAAACGGATGTCGTACATAGGAGGAATGGTCACTCGCACGGCCGTTCGAAGCGAGGGAGTTTTCAGCGGTTCCAGGTCACGAACGCGTTGCTCTGTAAAATCGCGCGGATGCCGTCCGTCGGAGAACTCGAAGAGCTGACCGCCAGGGACACTCAGGCGCAGGCCAGGGCCCACGCGGGCGACTTCAGGGGAGCGGCCGCGCAGTTCAGGGCGCTCGTGCGGGACTACACCCGGACGGCGGGCGCGGACGACCCCCGGACCCTCACCGTCCGGCTGAATCTCGCGCGGGTGCTGGGCACGGCGAAGCAGTTCGGCAAGGCGGTCGAGGTGTGCGAGCCCCTGCTGCGCGACCAGGTCCGGGTGCTGGGTGCCGATCACGACGACGTCCTGGAGACCCGGCAGCTGCTGGCCAGCCTGCGTTATTCGGCCGGTGACGCCGCGGGTGCGGCCGAGGACCTGGAGCAGCTGCTCACGGCGCTGTCGCGGGTGCTCATGCCCACGCACGACCGGATCAGCAAGGTCAAGCGCGACATCGCTTTCTTGAAGCGCGGTACATGACGCACGAGACATCACTCACACCGGCGGGCTCCGCGGCGCTGGTATGCCGTGTTAACAACACCCACGTCACAGGTGCGACACGCAGATTCGGGCTTGCAGGGCAGGTGAGGGTGGGGGACTCTTCTACAGTGAGTGAGGAAACGATCCAACTCGATCTCAACGAATCCGGGGTGGCCGTCGACCTGCCCTTGCCGCCGAACAACCGGGACGGTGTCCAGGGTGTTCCGTATCGGCCGGTCGAATTCCGAGACGATGATCTTCCGTCAGCTCTGGAACGCGCTGCCGCCTGGTTGCGGCAGACCCAGGACTGGCTGGGCGAACCCGTGGACGTGATCGCAGTGCATCTCGACTACGACGACACCCATGGCAACCCGTACTACGACCTCAAGCTGCTGTGCAACGACGAGGATCTGGCGGGCGTGCCAAAGATCATGCGAGAACACGAAGGGGCCGCTACCGGTCAGTAGCCGTCAACGGCTACCGTTCGGAAGTATGTCGGATCGCGTATATCCCCCGGTGATCGCCGCAGCGAAGCTCATGTTCAAGGTGCTCGATCTGCGGCTCACCGTCGAGGGGGCGCACCACGTTCCCCGCACGGGTGGGGCGGTGCTGGCGTCGAACCACGTCAGCTACCTCGACTTCATCTTCGCGGGCTATGGCGCGCATCCCTCGGGGCGCCTCACGCGATTCATGGCGAAGCACGAGATCTTCGCCAACAAGATCGCAGGCCCGCTCATGCGCGGCATGCACCACATCCCCGTCGACCGGAGCGCGGGCCAGGCCTCCTACCAGCAGGCCCTGTCCGCGCTCCGCACCGGCGAGGTCGTCGGGATCTTCCCCGAGGCCACGATCAGCCGATCGTTCACGGTCAAGGACATCAAGTCCGGCGCGAACCGCCTGGCGCACGAGGCCGGCGTGCCGATCATCCCCGTCGCGCTGTGGGGCACCCAGCGCCTGTGGACCAAGGGCCGTCCCAAGGACCTGACCCAGCGGCACATCCCCGTCACCATCCTCATCGGCGAGCCGTTCGAGCCCTCCCCCGGCGACTCCGGCGACGACGTGCTGCGCAAGCGGATGCAGGACCTGCTGGACACCGCGCAGGCCTCCTACCCGAACGAGCCCGGTACCTGGTGGACGCCGGCGCACCTCGGCGGCACCGCGCCCACTCCGGAACAGGCCGCCAGGCTGGACTCCCGCGGCGCCTGAGCGACCACTGCCCTGACTCGGGCGAACGCTGCCTGACCTGGCGATACAAGGTTTCCACAAGGTCCGTCGGGCAGAGTTGCGCTGCGCACCTGGAGTGGTGAGGTGGGAACCGGGGGATCTCACCCCTTCAGGCGCCGGGCTGCGTCCGCACGGCGCTCTCCTCGTTCAGAGGAAGGTCGCCGCGCCGGCGCAGCTCGCGCAGAGGCCGCGGCCGGGGCTGGTTCAAGCCCCCCAGGCACCGCTTCGGCCGCCCTCTCAGGCCTCTGCCTCCGCCGGTTCGGGCGAGGGTTCCACGGCCTCAGCGGGCTCCACGGGCTGCGCGGCGGGTGCCGCCGCACGCGCGGGCTCGTCGCCGGTCGTGCGCAGCCGCTGCGAGATCACCTGCGAGATGCCGTCACCGCGCATCGAGACGCCGTACAGCGCGTCCGCGATCTCCATGGTCGGCTTCTGGTGCGTGATGATCAGCAGCTGCGACTTCTCCCGCAGCTGCTCGAACAGGCTGATCAGCCGGTGCAGGTTCGTGTCGTCCAGCGCGGCCTCGACCTCGTCCATCACGTAGAACGGTGAGGGGCGGGCGCGGAAGATCGCGACCAGCATCGCGACCGCTGCCAGCGACTTCTCGCCACCGGAGAGCAGCGACAGGCGCTTGACCTTCTTGCCGGGCGGGCGGGCCTCCAGCTCGATGCCGGTCGTCAGCATGTCGCCGGGCTCGGTCAGCACCAGGCGGCCCTCGCCACCGGGGAACAGGACCTTGAAGACGATCTCGAACTCGCGCGCCACGTCCTCGTAGGCCAGCGAGAAGACCTCGAGGATCTTGTCGTCGACCTCCTTCACGACCGTGAGCAGGTCGCGGCGGGTGTCCTTGATGTCCTCGAGCTGCGTGGAGAGGAACTTGTAGCGCTCCTCCAGCGCGGCGAACTCCTCCAGCGCGAGCGGGTTCACCTTGCCCAGCAACGACATGTCGCGCTCGGCGCGCTTGGCGCGGCGGATCTGGGTGTCGCGGTCGTACGGCATCGGCTGCGGCTCGGAGACCTGCTCGCCGCGTTCCTTGGCGGCCTGGTACTCGGCCATCTCGGCGGCCGACGCGGGCACCATGACGTCGGGGCCGTACTCGTTGGTCAGGTCTTCGAGACCGATGCCGAAATCCTCGGCGATCTTGGTCTCCAGCTGCTCGATGCGCATGCGCTGCTCGGCGCGCAGGACCTCGTCGCGGTGCACGGCGTCGACGAGCTTCTCCAGCTCACCGGACATCTCGCGCACCAGGTTGCGCACCTGGGTCAGCAGGAGTTCGTGCTGCGAACGGCGTTCCTGGGCCTGGTCGCGCTCACGGGCGGCACGGGCCAGCGAGATCTCGATGCGTTCCAGCGCCTGCTCGCCGGCGCGGACGACGGCCTTCGCGACCACGGCGCCACGGGCGCGGTGCTGGGTGGCGCGGGCGTGGCGTTCGCGGGCTTCGCGCTCGGCGCGGGCGGCCCGGCGCAGACCCTCTGCCTTGCCCTGCAACGCCCGTGCGCGCTCTTCCGCGGTGCGCTGCACCAGGCGTGCGTCCATCTCGGCCTGGCGGGCCTGAGCGAGCTCCGCGGCCAGCGCGTCGCGCTGGTCGGTGTCCGGCTCGTCGTCGAGGGTCTGCTCCTCCTCGGCCATCAGCAGCCGCTCTTCGAGCTCGGCGAGCTTCATCAGGGCCTCTTCGCGCGACCGCTCGACCTTGGCACGTTGCTCGGAGATCCGGTTGACCTCGGCCTCCGCGGACCGCACTGCCGTGGCCATCCGGTTCAGCCGCTCGCCGGAGCGGGCCTGCCGGACCTTGGCCTCCTGCATGGCCTCCTTGACCGCGTCGAGCACCTTGCGGCGGGCCTGCTGCTCGGCACGAGCGCCTTCGAGCGCGGCCGAGGCGTGCTCCAGTGCCCGTTCCGCGGTCGCGAGCTGTTCCTGCGCCTCGTCGACGGCGGCCTGCACCTCGATGACGCTCTGGCCCTGGGCACCCGAACCACCGACGGCCCAGTCCGTGCCGAAGAGGTCGCCCTCGCGGGTCACCGCGCGGCCGTGGAACCCGGCCGCGGTGTCCAGGTCTTCCACCACGGCAAGACGATCCAGGGCGCGAGCCAGCGCCGGGCGCAACGCCTCGGGCGCGTGCACGACGTCGATCGCCCACCGCGCGCCGTGCGGCAGGGGGCCCCACTGCGAGGTGTCCACAGTGGCCCCGTGCGAGCCGATCAGCACGCCCGCGCGGCCGCCGTCCTTCTCCTTCAACAGCTTCAGGGCCGCGAGCGCGCCGGCGCCGGACGACACCGCGACGGCGTCGGCGATCGGGCCGAGCGCGGCGGCCAGCGCGACCTCGTAGCCGGGTTCGACGGTCAGCAGCGCGGCGACGGAACCCAGCAGGCCCGGCACGTCCGACGCGAGCAGCGCGCCCGCACCGTCCTTGCGCGTGAGGCCCAGCGAGAGAGCGTCGACGCGAGCGCGCCACGACGCGATGTCGCGTTCCGCGGTGCGTTCGGCCTTGACCAGCTCCTCGACGCGCTGCCGTGCCGCGTCGTTGGCCTGCACGGCCTGGCGGTGGCGTTCGTCGAGGCCGTGGTCGTCCTCGTCCTCGGTGCCGGTGATCTCGCGTGCCTCGGCCAGTTCCATCGACGCGTACTCGACGCGTTCGGACGCCTCGGACAGCGTGACGGACAGGCGTTCGATCTCCTCGGCGGTCGCGCTCGTCTTGCTGCGCAACGCTTCCACCTGACCGGACAGGCGGGCGAGACCTTCGCGGCGGTCGGCGATCGCGCGGACGGCGGCGATGTGCGCCTTCTCCGCCTGCGAGACCATGCGCTCCAGCTCGGCGCGCGTCTCGACGGCCTCGGCCAGCGCGATGCGGGCCTCGGTCACGCCTTCCTGGAGCTCCAGCTCCATCTCGGCGGTCTCCTCGGCCTCGCGGTCGAGGTCGTCCGGGTCACGTCCCCTGCTGGGCGCGTCCACGTCGGCGGACAGGTGGCGCGCGCGTTCGGCGGCGAGCCTGACCGTGCCGCGGAGGCGTTCCTCCAAAGCGGACAGCCGGTACCAGGTGTCCTGTGCGGCCTGCAGCTTCGGCGAGTCGGCGGCGACCCGCTCCTCCAGCTCGTTCTGCTGGTACTGCGCCGCCTGCAACGACTTCTCGACCTCGGCGCGACGCGCGCGGGCCTTCGCCTCGTCGTGCTCCTCCTGCGCGATGGCCTCGCGCTGGGTCACCAGGTCGTCGGCGAGCAGGCGGAGTTTGCTGTCCCGCAGCTCGGACTGCACGACCTGCGCGCGGCGGGCGATCTCGGCCTGCTTGCCGAGCGGCTTGAGCTGGCGGCGCAGTTCCGCGGTGAGGTCGGTGAGGCGCGTCAGGTTCGCCTGCATCGCCTCCAGCTTGCGCAGCGCCTTCTCCTTGCGCTTGCGGTGCTTCAGGACGCCGGCGGCCTCTTCGATGAACGCGCGCCGTTCCTCCGGTTTGGACTCGAGGATCGCGGCGAGCTGGCCCTGACCGACGATCACGTGCATCTCGCGGCCGATGCCGGAGTCCGACAGCAACTCCTGGATGTCCATCAGGCGGCACGAGTTGCCGTTGATCTCGTACTCGGTGGCGCCCTCGCGGAACATGCGGCGGGTGATCGACACCTCGGTGTACTCGATCGGCAGCATGCCGTCGGCGTTGTCGATCGTCAGCGTCACCTCGGCGCGGCCGAGCGGCGCGCGGCCGGACGTGCCGGCGAAGATGACGTCCTCCATCTTGCCGCCGCGCAGGTCCTTGGCACCCTGCGTGCCCATCACCCAGCGCAGCGCGTCGAGCACGTTGGACTTGCCGGACCCGTTGGGGCCGACCACACAGGTGATGCCGGGCTCGAAGCGCAGCGTGGTAGCCGAGGCGAAGGACTTGAAGCCCTTCAGCGTCAGGCTCTTGAGATGCACGCGGGGCAGACTACCCAAGCGCTTGCGGGTGGTGCGGGAGGCGTGGGTTGACCTGCGTTTCTAAGGACGGAGAGTGACCAGGAGTCCTTTTTCGTCCGAGACCTCCATGCGTTCGATCTGGTCGACCCGGAACGACGTGGAACCGGGAATCCGCTCGTCAGGTGCATGATCGGAACCCCACCAGCCGCCGACCTCGCGCTGGCCCTGCCGGTCGAACACGATGACCTTGCAGCGCGCACCCGGCCTGACCTCGCCGAGCTTGAACCACATCTCGGTGCCCCAGGTCTTCGACACCATCGCGACCTCGCCGTTCACGCCGCTGGCAGCGTCCTTGGCCGCCCAGGTCGGCGTCGGCGGCCGACTGCTCGAAGTGGGCGCCGCGGAGGGCTGCGCCGGTGTCTGCCGCAGGAAGAAACTGCCTCCGGCCAGCGCCAGCAGCACCAGGACGGCCGCGCAGGCGATCAACACGCGGCGCTGGTCGTGCTTCGGCTTCGGCGGACAGGCGGGGATCTCGTCGAGGTTCTCGACGTCCTCCTGGGTCAGGCGGCTGAGCAGCCCCGGCAGCGGGGCCAGCCGCAGCATCTCGGCCTGACAGCAGTCGCAGCCGCCGAGATGACGTTCGAACGCGGCTCGTTCCTTGAGGTCGAGCGAGCCGAAGAGGTAGGCGCCGACGTCGACGGTGTGCTGGCAGCTCACGCCCCGGTCACCCCTCTCTCCTCCAGTGCGTCGCGCAGCGCCCGCAGTGCGTAGAAACAGCGCGACTTGACGGTGCCCGGCGGGATGCCGAGCGTCTTGGCTGCCTCCGCGGCGGTGCGGCGGCGGTAGTACAGCTCGATGACGACCGTCCGGTGCTCGGGCGTGAGCGCCCGCAGCGCCGACGCGATCTGCCACGTCTGCAGCACGTGCTCGACCTGGTCGCTGACCGGCGGGAGGTCCACCGGTTCGAGCGGCACCTCGGTCGCGCGAGCGTTGCGGCGGCGGTAACCGGAGATCACCAGGTTCTTGGCGACCGTGTAGAGCCACGGTGCCGCGTCGTCCGGTTTCAGGTCCTCGTGGTTGCGCCACGCGCGGAGCAGGGTCTCCTGCACGACGTCCTCTGCCTGCTGGTAGTCGCCGTCGACCAGCCGCAGCACGTAGTGCAGCAGCGGGCCTCTCCAGCGGTCGTACAGCTGGATGAGGACGTCTTCTGAGGAGTCCACGATCTCCTACTACGCCGGTTCTCGGGGAACGGTTCAGCGCTCGACGAACCCGGTGAGGTCGCCCCTGGCATCAGACCACTGCTCACCCACAGATTCGACGTGTCCGGGGGTTTCACCCGAACGGAGAGCTTTCAGCAGTTGTTCACACTTCTCGCGCGGACCCTCGGCAACGACCTCGACCCGGCCGTCCGGCCTGTTCGAAGCACTCCCGACCAGGCCCAGTTCTAGCGCCCTGGCTCGCGTCCACCAGCGGAAACCAACACCCTGAACCCGTCCACGCACCCACGCGTTTAGCCGCACGTCCACCTCCGAATGGTTGCGTAGTCACGCCAGGTGACTGAAGACGCACCCTGGGGTTGTCACCCATTAGTGGTACGGTCCCGACCCGTGAGTGCCCGCAGCCTCTTACTCGGCCTGCTGATCGGTGCAACCGGTATCGGCGGCCTCGCCGTCACCGGCACCTCTCCTCTCGGCATCAGCTTCACCAACGCCGCACAGCAGGAGACCACCGACGCAGCGAACCAGTTCGGAACGGGCAACACCGCCGCACCCAACGGCACCAGACCGCAGTCCGACGGCGGTGACGCCGACACCGGCGCCCCCGCGCCCCAGACGTCCTCCTCGGTGCCCGCCACCTCGGCGACGACCGAGACGCCTTCTTCCACGCCTTCGACGCCGGCGGCCCCGTCCACCACGACGCCACCCCCCGAGGCGCCGAAGCCGCCCGCCCAGCCGAAGCCGCCCACCGGTCAGACGCCGGAGCAGGCCGTGCTCGCGCTCGTGAACGACGCCCGTGCCGCAGCAGGGTGCAAGGCCCTCGTGATCGACGACCGCATCACGACCGCCGCGCAGGCCCACAGCACGGACATGGCGACCAAGAAGTACTTCTCGCACACCTCGCAGGACGGCAGGACGTTCGACGTCCGCATGCGCGAGGCCGGCTACCCGAAGCCGGGCGGCGAGAACATCGCGATGGGCTACCCCAACGCCGCCGCCGTCGTCGACGGCTGGATGAAGTCCACCGGCCACCGCGAGAACATCGAGAACTGCAGCTTCACCACGATGGGCGTGGGCCTGGACACCCGCGGCAACTACTGGACCCAGAACTTCGGCCGCTGACCGTTTCGAGCAGGGGAAACTTCGTGTACGAGAGCCCGGAACCGGACTCGCGCTCGCGCTTGCACCGAGGTGCACCGCAGATCGTCCTAGCCGCCTCAGGCGTCGTGCTGGCGACCGTCTTCGCCGCCGTCGCCTCCCTCGCCGCGGGTTCGGACACCGCGAACGAGTCCCCGGCGACCCAGCCGCCGCGCAAGGAGGCCGTGCGCGACGCCCTGAGCATCGTGCCGACCTCCGCCCCGTCCACGACCGTCGAGCAGACGTCGTCGGCAGCCGTGACCACCACCTCGGCGACCACCACGACGACGAAGAAGCAGACGCGCGTCACGACCATCACGCGCGCCGACGGCACCACGACGACGGTCACGACCGACGACCCGCCGCCGGTGGTCACGTCGAACACCACGACGACCACCAAGCCGGCGGACACGACCACGACGACAGTCGTCACCACCACGACGACGGACCCGGTGACAACGACGACGACCCCTTAGGGTTACGCCAGTCACCGCCCTGTAACGCAGAGCTACACGAAGGTGTGGCTCTGCTGAGGCTTTGGTGTGTTTCCGCCGATAACTCGAACACAGTCCATCCGACCGGGTTTCCCCCGAGGAGCGAGTGGTGTTCGAGGAAGATCATCCGCAGTCGCCGACCGAGCAGGCCCAGCCGAAGAAGCGCATGGGCACGGCAGTGATGCTGGCTGCGGGCGGCGTGGTCGTGGCGACGCTGTTCGCCACCGTGGCGTCCATGCTGGCCGCATCCGGCCGTGAAGCAGCCCCGGAACGCACGTCGGCAGACGTCGTGCAGACCATCACGAGCGTCGCGCCGGACGGCAGCACCAGCACCGTCGTGGTCACCGTGTCCTCCGGCGCGCCGAAGCCGGCGTCCGCCCCGGACCGCAAGCAGGCCGCACGCCCGCAGGACCAGCCGAAAGCGGGCACGCCGGACCAGCCGCAGCTGACGACCGACCCGGCCCGGCCGACGCAGACCGAGACGCAGAGCACGCCGCCGTCCGAGACGGAACCGCCGTCGTCGACTCCGTCGTCGTCGGAGTCGCCCACCACGCCGCCGTCGTCCTCGTCGTCGAGCACCGGCACGCCGGACCCGAAGCCCTAGTCCGGCATGGTCCTGAGCGTCGCGGCGGCGGTCCGCCGAATCCGCTTGGTCCGGCCGCCGCGGGCAAGGGCCGTCAGCAAGTCGTGCGAGGGTATCGCCGCCAGCCGGAGCTGCAGCCAGTCCGACCACACCGCGAAGTCGGCTTCCGTCGGCGCCAGGCCCACCGCCCGCCGGAGCACCCCGATCTCGCGGCTCCGGCGCCGCACGTACTCGTCGCGAGGCGCCAGCTCCAGCCACCGTGCGTGGTCATCGACCCGTTCGAGCACCCTCAGCAGCACGGACGTCCGCAATGCGGCGTCCGGCTCGTGCGCCAGTGCCCCGTGCAACAGGTCCAACGAGCCGAATGCGGCCTGGTAGAGCTCCCACCGGCCGTGCTCGGACGCGGGATCGACGGCGCAACCGGTCTCCCGCGTCAACGCGGCAAGAGCTCGCCCAAACAGCTCTGATTCAGTCACAGCTCGAACCGGTATCCCATGCCCGGCTCGGTCAGCAGGTGCCGCGGCCGAGCGGGCTCCGGCTCCAGCTTCCGCCGCAGCTGGGCCAGGTACACCCGCAGGTAGTGCGTCTCCTTCTCGTACGCGGGCCCCCACACGTCCCGCAGCAGCTGCTTCTGCGCGACGAGCTTGCCCGCGTTGCGCGCCAGCACCTCCAGCAGGCCCCACTCGGTCGGCGTGAGGTGCACCTCGGCGCCGTTCTTGAGCACGCGCTTCGCGGCCAGGTCGACGGTGAACGAGGCGGTCTGCACGATCGGCTCGTCCTCGGGGCCGGCCGCGGCCGAGCGGCGGACGGCGGCCCTGAGCCGGGCGAGCAGTTCGTCCATGCCGAACGGTTTCGTCACGTAGTCGTCGGCGCCGGCGTCCAGGGCGTCCACCTTGTCGGCCGAGTCGGTGCGGGCGGACAGGACGATGATCGGCAGGGTGGTCCAGCCGCGCAGGCCCGCGATGACGTCGGTGCCGTCCATGTCGGGGAGACCGAGATCCAGGACCACCACGTCCGGCTTGCCGTCCGCCGCCAGACGGAGGGCCGTGGCGCCGTCGGGGGCCGTGAGGACCTCGTAGCCCCTGGCCGAGAGGTTGATCCGCAGGGCGCGCACGATCTGCGGCTCGTCGTCGACCACCAGTACTTTCGTCACGCGACCCTCTCCTCGGCGGGGAGTGAGATCACCACGGTGAGGCCGCCACCGGGTGTGTCCTCCATGGTGATCGTGCCTCCCATGGCCTCGGTGAAGCCCTTCGCCACGCTCAGACCGAGACCAACGCCACCCGGCGTGCGGTCGCCGAGGCGCTGGAACGGGGCGAAGACCTGGTCCGCGGTGCCGCTGGGCAGGCCGCGGCCGTGATCGACGACGCGCAGTTCCACCTCGGAGCCGTGGGCGGACGCGCGCAACGCCACGGCGCCGGCGTAGCGCATGGCGTTGCCGACGACGTTCGCGATCACGCGTTCGAGCAGGCCCACGTCGGCGCGCACAGGTGGCAGCGACTCGGGTACGTCGACCTCGATGTCGCCGGTCTGGCCGACGAGTGCTCGCGCGACGGCCTCGTAGTAGTCGACGGCGCGGAACTGCGGCTCCACGGCGCCGGTGGCGAGGCGGGAGGAGTCGAGCAGGTTGTCGACGAGGCCGGTCAGGCGGTCCGCCGACTCCTCGACCGCCTCCAGCAGTTCGGCGGTGTCGGTGTCCGACAGCGTCAGCTCCGGGTCGCGCAACGAGCCGACGGACGCCTTGATGGAGGTCAGCGGCGTGCGGAGGTCGTGGCCGACGGCTGAGAGCAGCGCGGTGCGCAGTTCGGTGCGGGAGGCCTGGCGCTGGGCTTCGAGGGCCTGCTCGGCCATGCGCTGCTGCCTGAGCGCGAGCAACGCCTGGCCCGCGGCCGCTTCCAGGACTCGACGGTCGGACGCGGGCAGCGAACGGCCGCGCAACGCGAGGTGCACGTCCGGGGTCACGGCGATGTCGACGTCCGCGTCGTCGGGCTCGTCGCACGGGCCGATGCCGACGCACGCGACGCGGTCCCAAGAGCCGTCGACGCGTTCCAGCAGCGCGACGGACGTGAGGCCGAAGTTCTCCTTCACCTTCTCCAACAGCCGTGCGAGTGGCTGCGGATTCGTCAGCACGGTGCGCGCGTACGACGCGAGGAGCGTGGCCTCGGTTCGAGCGCGCGCTGCCTGGGTCGCACGGCGCGCGGCGTGGTCCACCACCAACGCCGTGGAGACGCCCACGATGATCATCGCGAAGAAGGTGAGCACGTTCTGCTGCGCGTCGATGGTGAACGTGTAGAAGGGCTCGGTGAAGAAGAAGTTCAGCAGCAACGCGTTGATCAGCGCTGCGGTGATCGCGGGGCCGAGCCCGCCCACGATCGCCACGACGAGCGTGACCAGCAGGTAGCCGATGACGTTCGTGGAGAAGTTCAGGCCGCCGCGCAACGACGCCCCGGCCGCCGTGACCAGTGCGGGACCGGCGACCGCGAGGAACCAGCCCCACGCGAGCCGGCTCGGCCTCAACGGACTGCCGGTGAACCGGGCGCGCCAGCCGCTGGTCGTCGCCGGATGCGTGACCATGTGGACGTCGATCGCGCCGGACTCCTGCACGACCGTGGAGCCGATACCCGCCGAGAACACGCGCGCGAACCGCGAACGGCGCGAGGTGCCGACCACGAGCTGTGTGGCGTTGACGCCGCGTGAGAACTCCAGCAACGCCGTTGGCACGTCATCACCGACAACGGTGTGGAACGTGGCACCGACGTCCTCGGCGAGCTTGCGGTACTTCTGCAGGGTGTGCGGATCAGCGCCTGCGAGGCCATCGCCGCGAAGCACGTGCACGACGAGGAGGTCGCCACCCGCACGCGTGGCGATGCGACGCGCGCGACGGATGAGCGTCTCGCTTTCCGTGCCACCGGTGATGGCGACGACCACGCGCTCGCGCGTCTCCCACGTGTCGGTGATCTGCTGTTCGGCCCGGTAGCGCAGCAACGCGACGTCGACCTGGTCGGCGACCCAGAGCAACGCGAGCTCGCGCAACGCCGTGAGGTTTCCGACGCGGAAGTAGTTGCCGAGGGCGGCGTCGATCTTGTTCGCCGCGTAGACGTCGCCGTGGGCGAGCCTGCGGCGCAGAGCCTCCGGCGTGAGGTCGACGAGCTGAATCTGGTTCGCTTTGCGCACGACCTCGTCCGGCACGGTTTCCTTCTGCGGTACGCCCGTTATGCGGTGGACGACGTCGTTCAGGGATTCCAGGTGCTGGATGTTGACCGTGGACAGCACATCAATCCCGGCTTCGAGGAGTTCCTCGACGTCCTGCCACCGTTTCGCGTTACGGGATCCGGGCGCGTTCGTGTGAGCCAGCTCGTCGACGACGGCGACCTGCGGCGCGCGGGCCAGCACGGCGTCGACGTCCATCTCGGTGAGTTCGACACCGCGGTGCGCGGAGAGCCTGCGCGGGACGGTTTCCAGGCCTTCGGCCAGCTCAGCGGTCTTCTCGCGGCCGTGGGTCTCGACGAATCCGATGACCACGTCCGTGCCGCGTTCCCGCCGGCGGTGCGCCTCACCGAGCATGGCGAACGTCTTGCCGACACCGGGAGCGGCGCCGAGGTGGATGCGGAGCTCGCCACGTCTGGTTTTCGGACTCACCGGACCAGTCTGCCCTGGCCGGAGGGGGACCGTTCGGGGGTACGCGCTGCACCAGACGGCCACACGAGTGCGCCTTCCCACAGTTCTGACAGCAGATCTGTCTCGTTGAATCGTGCTTCAGCCCGGCGCCCGTTCGAGTGAGCTTCGCTGCGCTTTTTACGCTGTTTACCAGCACATTTAAGTGTGTCGGACGCACGCCGTGACACCCCGCGTCACCACAACGGCCGAATGGGTTATCGGCAGTTGGCGGATAGCGCGCGGAGCGTGAATGAGGGAAAGTGCCATGGTTCGTGTCCGAATTCGGACAATCACATGCGCGCGGAGAAACGATGCCCACCACCGTCACCAACCACGAGGCACTTCAACTCGTGGTGGCCGTGCACCGGCTGGTGCGAAGTCTTCGGCAGGCCGCTCCGGCCCGTCGTTTGCAACCCACCCAGTTATTGGTGCTGTCAGAACTGAGCGCCCACGGCCCGATGCGGATCGGCGAGATCGCCGTGCGCGCGCTGTGTTCTCAGCCGACCGCTACAACCGTCGTGACCAGCTTGGAGTCCACCGGCCTCGTCCGAAGAGAGCCTGACGCGGCCGACGGCAGAGCGACGATAGTCGTGCTCACCGAAGTCGGCCGCGAGACGATCCTGTCGCTCGCTCACGGCGAAGCCGAACTATTGAGTGAAAGAATGACCGAACTTTCGCCAGAAGACAGAGAACACCTGCGCTCGGCCATGCCGGTTTTGCGCCACCTGGCTGATCCACAGCAGAACAAGTAGGAGCGGGACCCCCCGACGGGTCCCGCTCCTACGATTACTTGCTGGGTGACACGGAAGTAGGTGACACCGAGCTCGGAGTCGCGCTTCCAGAACTGGGCGGTGCCGTGCTCGACGTTGATGACGGAGCGGTCACGGTCGGTTCCACTGTGTAACAGCGACCGTTTTCGTAGCCGACCTTCGGCCGCGGATAGCGGTTAGCGGGAATGACCGGCTCAGGGCCGTTATCGGGCGCATAGCAGCCGGTGTAGCCCTCTCGCGCGTTGATCGGCGTGCCGTCCTGGTCGTACAACAGCACGTTCGTGAGCAGCTTGCCGTTCTCGTCGTACACGTAGATGTTCTCGTACGTCTCGAGGACAGGCCCCGAGTACGAGGACCGCGACGCGTTGTACCCGAGCTGCCCCGCCGTCACGTCGATCACCTGGAACAGCAGCCCCACCGCCAGCGCCGAGGCCGGCAGGCTGAACCACAGCCAACGCCGGTCGACCTTGGCGCGCGGCCCGGCGAACACCGACACCACCGCGACGGCGGCGATCGCGAGGAACCCGAGGATGTCGCGGCCGGCGAGCAGCACGGCACCAAGACCGAGCAGCCCGGCCCGCACCAGCCACCACGCGGGCTGCAACGACTTGAGATAGGTGATCGCCCGCTCGGCCGGCGTGCCCGCCTCGGGCGTCAGCCACTTCTTGAGCCTGATCGTCTCCGGCAGGTTCATGATCTCCTGCTGCACGGGCCCGCGGTCGTTCACGAGAGCCAGGCTCAACACGAGGATCACCGCGGGCAGCAGCAGAACCGCCGGTTCCCGCAACGCCGCCGCCCCCGCGAGCAACGTGACGCCGGTGCCCGCCGCCAGCCCCCAGGCCGCGACCCGCGGCCGGGTCAGCAACTGGTTCTTGGTCGTGACCGGCAACCGCTCGGTCCGCGCCGGGTACCCGGCGGCCTGCCGGAGCTCCTGCGCGTACTGCTCGGGCGGCCCGAGCCGCTGCTCCAGGGTCTCGTTCTCACCGAGCTCGGACGACAGCTCGGCGATGTGCGCCTCGACGTCCTCCATGATCTCGGCGACCTCGTTGGGCGGCAGGTCGTCGAGGGCGGCGCGCATTCCGGTCAGGTAGTACTCGACACCGAGCGCTTGGGTGTTCATGCTGCGACCTCCTCGAGCAGGCCGTCCAGCGTGCTGGCGAACGACCTCCACGTCTCCCTCGACTCAGCCAGGCGCGCCCGCCCGGTCTCGTTGATGCTGTAGTACTTGCGGTGCGGCCCCTCTTCACTGGGCACCACGTACGAGGTCAGCATCCCGGCGTTGTAGAGCCGCCGCAGCGTCCCGTACACCGACGCGTCGCCCACCTCGTCCAATCCCCCGGCGCGCAGTCTGCGCACCACGTCGTACCCGTACCCGTCGTCCTTGCGCAGAACCGCAAGCACGGCCAGGTCCAGCACCCCTTTGAGCAGTTGACTGGTGTCCATGGCCCCTCCCACCCGCTGTTGCGTTGTGGACAGTACTACGCAGTGCGCAGTACTGTCCATTCCGCAAATGAGAAGGCCTCCCAGGTGAGAACCGGGGAGGCCGTGTCAGGCGGAAATCAGCTCTTGCAGCCGGACCCACCCGTCGGCTCGCCGAACTTCACCGCGCCGAGCGTGATCTTGACCTTGACGTCGGGCCTGCTGCCCGCCTGCGCCGACTGGCTCACCACGACCCAGTTCCGGTCGGCCACCTGCTGCCTGCCCCGCCCGGTCGCGTCCTCGGAACCGAGGAGGTAGAAGCCCGCCGCCTGCAAGGTGTCCTGCGCCTTCTGCAGGTCGAGGCACACCACGTTCGGCACGACCCCCTTGGCCGGAGGCTCCTGGCCGGCGGAGGTGTCGGTCGGCTTGCGCACCTTCAGCAACACCCGCGTCCCGCTCGGCGCCTCGGCCTCCGCTTCGGGCAACTGGGAGACGACCACCCAGTTCGTCCCCTCGAGGATCTGCCGTCCCTGGCCTGTCCTGTCCTCCTCCGCCACCTCGAATCCCTGCTGCTTCAGCAAGTCCCGTGCCTCGGCGAGCCGCATCTCCACGACCTTCGGCACCTTCTGCCTGCTCTGTGCAGAGGACGCGGGGGTGGCGGTGGTCGTTGCTCGCGCACCGGTGGGATCGCTCGGTTCCCCACCGGCACAACCGGTGAGAACGACGGCGAGAAGGGCGATGGCGATCTTCATGCGGGGGCCTCCGCTCATCGGTTCTCCACCACCGTGACCTGAAATCCCAGCGCGCGCAGCATTCCCGTGAGCATGGTTTTGGTGTTCTCCGCGGCCCGCTCGCGCAGCCCCGACTTGTCGGCCGCCTCGGCGATCCGCTTCTCGGCCGCGAGGTAGAACTCCTGCTGGCTCTTGGTGTCGAGGACCGAGCCCAGCCGGTCGAGCAGGCCGCGCTTCTGGTCGAAGACGTAGCTGCGCTCGTTGTTCAGGTTCGGCTTGTCCAGCACGGGTTCGGGGATCCGCACCTCGACGGTCTTCCGGTCGGGCGACATGACCAGCATCTCGTCCACGAGGCCGCCGAAGTCGACGTAGGCGTTGACGGTGCCCGCTCCGACGAAGAGCGTGCGTTCACCGGAGAGGAAGTCGGGCAGCCACGGCGCGTCCTTCTCGATGTCGACGACGACCTCGTAGTCGCCGGTCGCCGCGTGGTACTGGCTGAGGTTGCGGAGTTCCTTCAGCACAGCGGGATGGCTGCGGTCGATGGTCTCCGTGCGGAACGGCGAGAAGCTCGTCAGCGTGCCGGTCAGCTGCAGCACCGCAGCCAGCACGAGGAGAACCGCCACCGCGACCAGACTCGGCTTCAGCCACCGCAATTTGACCAAGGGCATTTGTGTCGCCACCAGCTTTCCATTACACGCCAAGGAGAATCGCCACGCGGTTCACTCACGTGTCATGTCGCACGGCATGCCCTCGGCGCTACCGCCGCTCGTCGTGGGCGGCAGCTGCATCAACTAGCGGCGGCGGCGCAGTGCCGTCAGAACCGACGGCGCGGACTGGGCGCACAACGAGATCCAGCGCGTCCTGGACAGGACGGCCTGGCGCTCGCGCGGTCGGTCAGAACCGGGGGCGCGGCTGGCAGCGCGGGCAGGAGTACGAGGACCTGTTCATGAAGGGCTCGCGCACGATCGCGGCACCGCACCGCTTGCACGGCCGGTTCTCCTGGCCGTACGCGCTCAGTGACCGGTCGAAGTAGCCGGACTGCCCGTTGACGTTGACGTAGAGAGCGTCGAACGACGTCCCGCCCTGGCCGAGCGCCTCACGCATCACGTCGGTGGCGTGGTCCAGCAGCTCGGCGGCCTTGGGTTTCGTGAGCTTGTCCGTCATGCGGGTGCCGTGCAGCTTCGCGCGCCACAGGGCCTCGTCGGCGTAGATGTTGCCGATGCCGGACACGAGGGTCTGGTCCAGCAGGGCACGCTTGATCTCCGTGTGACGCAGGCGCAACGCGCGCACGGCAGCATCACGGGAGAACAAAGGGTCCATGGGGTCGCGAGCGATGTGCGCGACCGAGTCGGGAACCAGGGTGCCGTCGACCTCGACCAGCTCGGCCAGCGCGAGGCCGCCGAAGGTGCGTTGGTCGACGAAACGAAGCTCTGGTCCGCCGTCGTCGAACCGAAAACGGACGCGCAGATGCTTCTCGTCGGGGGCCGACGAGGGCTGGACGAGCATTTGGCCGCTCATGCCCAGGTGAGCGAGCATGGCGGCCTTGTCAGCCAGTTCCACCCAGAGGTACTTGCCGCGGCGCCTGGCAGCGGCCATTGGCTGGCCTGCCAGGCGCGCGCAGAAGTCCGCGGAGCCCATGTCGTGCCGGCGGATGGCGCGTGGGTGCATCACCTCTACCGAGGAGATGACCCGGCCGGCGACGTGGGCTTCGAGGCCGAGGCGTACTACCTCGACCTCTGGGAGCTCGGGCACGTCAGGCTTCGGACTTGCCCTCGTCGACGGGCTGTGCGTCGATCACGGCGGCCTGCGGCTTGGTGGGCTTGAGCACCCATACCCCCGCGCGGCTCGTGTCCCTGACCAGCACAAGTCCCTGGATTCCTCCGCTGCGGGAGGTGTTCACCGGGCCGCGAGCGGTGCGCGTGCGGCGGTTCGTGCGGTTCCTGGTCGCATACATTGCGGTCTCAGTCTTCCTCGGTTGGGGAGATCCCTGGCGTCACCGAGGCGCCATTCTGTCCGTTCTTGGCCTTGGCCGACTCCTGCTCGGCCTTGGCCCGTTCCGACAGAACATGATAAGCCGCTTCGGCGGCTTTCTGCTCGGCTTCCTTCTTGGTGCGCCCATCACCCTTGCCGTAAGGCTGGCCACCGACGAGCACCGTTGCGGTGAACTCCTTGCGGTGGTCCGGCCCCTGGTCGTCCACGCGGTACTCCGGGACGCCGAGGCTGGCTTGAGCGGTGAGCTCCTGCAGGCTTGTCTTCCAGTCCAGTCCAGCACCCAAAAGCGGAGCTTTGGCCAAGAGCGGATCGAACAGCCGGTGAACGAACGTTCGTGCGGTATCGATACCGAACTGCAGGTACACCGCACCGATGACGGCTTCGAGGCCGTCAGCGAGAATGCTTGCCTTGTCCCTGCCGCCGGTCAGCTCTTCACCACGACCGAGCAACAGGTGTGCACCGAGCCCACCGTCACCGAGATCACGCGCCACGCCGGCCAGTGCGTGCATGTTGACCACGCTGGCACGGAGCTTCGCGAGCTGACCTTCGGGAAGGTCGGGATGGGTGCGGTAGAGGTGGTCGGTGACGACCAGCCCCAACACCGCGTCTCCCAAGAACTCGAGACGCTCGTTCGGCGGCAAGCCGCCGTTCTCGTACGCGTAAGACCGGTGGGTGAGCGACAGCACGAGCAGCTCGGCGTCCAGGTGGACGCCGAGCGCTTCGAGCAGGTCCGCGCGGTCCGCTTGCGGTGCGCGCGGCGGCTTTCCCCCCACTACGTCGCCGAGGAGATCAGGCCGGCTGAGCGACCTGGCGGCCAGCGTACTGACCACAGGCCGGGCAGGCGACGTGCTGCGGCTTCGGCTGGCGGCAAGCCTTGTTGGAGCACGCCACCAGGTGCACGGCAGACGTCTTCCACTGGGAACGACGCGCACGGGTGTTCGAACGCGACATCTTCCGCTTCGGGACGGCCACGACTACTTCTCCTCCGAGTTGTCATCGCTGAACCGCTCTTGCAACGCGGCCCAACGAGGGTCAATCGTCTCATGCCCGTGGTCGGGCCCGAGCTCCGCCCACCTGCCACCACACTCGGGGCAAAGCCCCTTGCAGTCCGGCTCGCAGAGCGGTGCCTGCGGCAGCGCGAGAACGATGGCGTCCCGCACCACAGGCTCGAGGTCGATCAGATCGTTGACGATCCGGCTGACCTCGTCTTCATCAGTGGTCTCGTCCGTGGCGCTGTCCGGCCACGCGTAAAGCTCCGTGATCCGGACTTCAACCTCATCGGTGAGCGGCTCGAGACACCTCGAGCACTCACCCTCGACCTTGGCGAACGCTGTCCCCGACACGAGCAGGCCCTCCACGACCGATTCGATCAGGAGGTCCAGCTCAACTTCCCCGCCCTCGGGCACCGCGATCACCCCGAGCAGCCCCACACCTTCGCCGGGAACCGACCTCACGAGGGGTCGGCTCAGTCCGGCGCGACGGCCGATGTCCCTGGTGTCGATGACCCAGGGACCGGATGCTGTGGGACGCGTGGACGCGTGACGATGCTCAGTCATGATTTCGGGTTTTGCTGACGGGGACCTACCACGTCCAGCCGGTCCAGGGTACGGGACGACGCCCCCGCGCGTGAAATCCGCAGGTGGTCGCACCTGTCCGACGTAGTGCGAATCACACGTTCAGTCGACCCCGGACCGGGCTGGTTCGTCAGGAACCGTAGTCGAACGGCGCCGCGGCACCCGCGACGGCCGGCCCGCGCAGGTGCGAACGGCCCTTGCCGACCGACCTGAGCGTGTGTGCGAGGAGGTCCTCGAAGTCCGCGAGCTTGCTGTCCACGTACGCGTCGCACTCCGACCGCAGCCGGATGGACTCGTTCTGGGCGGCGTCGAGCAGGCGTGCCGCCTCGGCGTGCGCAGCCCGGACGACCTCCTGCTCGTTGACGAGCCTGGCCTGCTCGGCGCGGCCGTCCTCGGTGGCGCGCTCGTAGTTGGCGCGGCCCGCCTGGATCATGCGCTCGGCCTCGGCGTGCGAGCGGCCCACCAGGTCGTCGTACTCCTGACGGCCGGCGGCCACGGTCCGTTCGGCCTGGTCCTCCGCCTCGGCGATCATCCGCTCGGCACGGGCGCGGGCGTCGGACAGCATCGCCTCTGCCTCGGCCTGCGCCTCGGCGAGCATGCGGTCCGCGTCGGCGCGTGCCTTGGACACGCCGGTCTCGGCCTCGTGCTTGGCCTTGCCGACGACCTCGTCACGGTGGTCCAGCACGTCCTGCGCGTCGTCGAGCTCCGCGGGGATCGCGTCGCGCACGTCGTCGAGCAGTTCGAGCACATCGCCGCGCGGCACGACGCAACCCGAGGTCATCGGAACTCCGCGCGCTTCCTCGACGATCGTGACGAGCTCGTCGAGTGCCTCGAACACCCGGTACACGTCTCACTCCCTAACCCCTGTGACTCCCACCCACAAGTGTGCCCTGCCGATCTCTTCGGGAGAGGGAGATCGGCAGGGCGTGTCAGGATTTGCCCACATCCGGCCAGGGAGAAACGTGAAGATCACAATCAGGCGGGCGGTGGCCGCCGATGTCCACCCGATCGTGGCAATGCTGGCCGACGACCTTCTCGGCGCGCAGCGGGAGAAGCCGGGCGATCCGGCCTACCTGAAGGCGTTCGAGGTGATCGACTCCGACCCGCACCAGCACCTGGCCGTGGCCGAGGCAGGCGGCGAGGTCGTGGGCACGCTGCAGCTGACGTTCACGGCGGGCCTGTCGCGCCTGGGCATGACCCGCGCGACCGTGGAGGCCGTGCGGGTGCGTTCCGACCAGCGCGGCAACGGCCTGGGCGAGCGCCTGGTCAGGTGGGCGATCGACGAGGCGCGCGCACGCGGTTGCGGCATGGTGCAGCTGACGACGGACGCGTCACGCGTGGACGCGCACCGGTTCTACGAGCGGCTCGGGTTCACCGCGTCGCACGTGGGGATGAAGCTCGTCCTGGACTAGCGGGTCTCGGCGAGGCGCTGCTGCAGGCGCTGCTCGATGGACGCGGGCAGCAGCGTCGAGACGTCGCCACCGTACGTCGCGACTTCCTTGACCAGCGAGGACGCCAGGTAGGAGTACTGCGGGCTGGCCTGCATGAACAGCGTGTCGACGCCGGTGAGCTGGTGGTTCATCTGCGCCATCTGCAGCTCGTAGTCGTAGTCGCTGACCGCGCGCAGGCCCTTCACGATGGCCTTGATGTCGTTCTCGCGGCAGTAGTCGACCAACAGGCCGTGCCAGGAGTCCACGCGCACGTTGTCCCACTGCGACGTGACCTCGCGCAGCATCTCCTGCCGCTCCTCGACGTCGAACAAGGTTCGCTTGTTCTTGTTGATGAGCACGGCGACGACAACCTCTTCGAAGAGGTGCGCGGCTCTCCCGATGATGTCCAGGTGACCGTTGGTTACCGGGTCGTAGGAGCCGGGGTACACGGCACGCGTCATGAGCCGGACGTTAGCACCCGATCGGACGCCTCCAGGCGTGTCCGTGGTTCTCGTCACCCATCAGCACGCACCTGGGCCCAATGCACGGCAGTGTCCCCATAACGCTTGGCACGCAAGGATTCCACCTCTTCAGGCCACTCTGGTTCGCCACTTCGCGAAGCACGTTCCACGATCAAGATGGCGTCCGCAGTGAGCCTCGGCACGATCCTGCGGAGCACCTTGGCGAGCTCGTCGTCCCCCACCGCGTACGGCGGATCGGCGAACACGACGTCGAACTTCTCCCCTTCGCCCACCACATACGCCTCAGCCGCACGGTTGACGATGGTCGTGTTCGCGAACCCAAGCTCCCTGGCATTGCCTTTGAGCACGTCAGCAGCCCTCTTGTCGGACTCGACGAACGTGGCGTGCGCCGCACCCCGGCTCAACGCCTCGAAGCCAAGAGCCCCAGACCCGGCATACAGGTCGAGCACCTGCGCCCCGTCGAGGTCGACCAACGACTCCAGGGAGCTGAACAGCGCCTCCCGAACCCGCTCGGACGTGGGCCGCGTGCCCTTGGGCGGAACCTTGAGCCTGCGACCTCCCGCGGTCCCGGCAACAATTCGTGTCACCGCCCCATCGTCCCAGGTGCATCCTGTCCGCATGACCCGCCACCGCGACTCGGGCGCCTGCCTGTGCGACCTGGCCACCGCCCCGGTCCTGCTGACATGCCCGTCCTGCGGCGCCAGGGCCGTGGCGACCTCAGGCCGCCTGACGTGCACGACGTGCGCGCACGTCCGTCCCTACAAACGCACGTGGTGCTGGGAGACGTCACACTTCGTCCCAGACCTGTGGCTCCGAACACCGTGCGCAGGCCACACGCTGTGGGCGCTGAACACCGCGCACCTGGACCTACTGGAGTCGTACGTAGGCGCAACGCTCCGCGAAGACCCGCTGCCCTCCTCAGTCAGGAGGATGACGATCCTCGCGAAGCTGCCAGCGTGGCTGAAGTCGGCAAAGCACCGCGACGAGGTACAGCGAGCAGTCCGCCGCCTACGCACCAGGGCAGGCGCAAACGCGGCCTGACCACACGCGAAGCCGAAGGCGAGCCGTCCTTCCACAAGGCAAAGGCGGTGGGGGAAGCACGCAACGCAAGCTCGCCGCACGCAAGGCGACCACCCACAACAGCCGCGTCAGGCGAGCGCCTGCCACCACCCGTCGACCTCACCAGGCGAATCAACATCAACCCGCTCCCCAGGCCGAGGCACGGCAAGCGCCACCCCACCAGCCTTGGCCTCCCGCCAAATCCGGTCGATCGGCTCCCCCCAAGGGTGGAACCCGAGGTTGAACGTCGCCCAATGCACCGGAATCAACAACCGCCCACCAAGATCGTCGAACGCCCGAACCCCTTCCTCAGGCGTCATGTGGATGTCAGGCCAAGCATCGTCATAGGCCCCGACCTGCATCAACACAGCGTCAAACGGCCCATGAGCCGCCCCGATCGCCTTGTACCCCTCGAAATACCCGGTGTCCCCGCTGTAGAACACCGACCGCGAACCCCGCTTGATCACCCAAGACGCCCACAAAGTCACGTTGCGCTGCACAGACCGCCCAGAAAAGTGCTGCGCGGCAGTACAGGTGAGGGTGAACCCGTCCACCGAATACGACTCGTCCCAGTCCAGCTCCACGATCCGAGAAGCGGGCACGTCCCACCGCTCCAGGTGAGCACCAAGCCCCAACGGCACCACGAACACAGCGGAAGTGCCGGACGTCAACGCCTGCACGGTCTGCATGTCGAGGTGGTCGTAGTGGTCGTGCGAGATCACCACAGCACTGACAGCGGGCAGATCGGACAACTGGTGCGGGACCGGGTGCAACCGCTTGGGACCGACGCGCACGGAGGGCGAGACCCGATCGCTCCACACAGGATCGATGAGCACCGCGGCGCCGTCGATCTCGATCAGCGCGGAAGCGTGGCCGTACCAGGTGATGTGCAGGCCTTCGGACACCGGCGCGGCGGGCGCCACGAGCGGGACGGCGACGGACGGCCTGCGGTCCTCGCCGCCGAAGATGAAGTCACGGATGGAGAAGGAGTCGCGGTCCGGGACCGTGCGGACTTCCTTGTCGTTGTGGAACTTGCCGTCGCGGTAGCGCGGTGAACGCGCCATCCGAACCGGGTCGGGCTTGCCGCCCAACTGCTTCGGCACGTCCTTCAGCGCCCACGCCACCCCTGCCAGGCCGAGCAGGCCGGCCAACGCCTTCTTCATGATGCGTTTCCCTCTTCCCTGTCCCCGTGACCGGTGCAACGCAGGGAATCGTCGTGGAGTTCCGCACTCCCCGCACCACGAAGGGCCCGGCCTCGACGACGAGACCGGGCCCTTCGAGACGAACGACCTACTCCAGGACGATCAGGAGATCGCCGCCTTCGACCTGCTGGGCGCCGCGCAGCGCCAGGCGCCCTACGACACCGGCCTTCGGGGCGGTGATCGCGGCCTCCATCTTCATGGCCTCGATCGTCGCGACGGTCTGGCCGGCGTCGACCTGGTCGCCCTCGGCCACCGTGGCCGTCACCACGCCGGCGAACGGGGCCGCCACGTGGTTCGGGTTCGTGCGGTCGGCCTTCTCGGCGGCCGGGATGTCGGCGGCCACCGAACGGTCGCGGACCTGGATCGGGCGCAGCTGGCCGTTCAGGGTCGCCATGACCGTGCGGATGCCTCGCGCGTCGGCCTCGGAGATCGCCTCCAGGCCGATCAGCAGCCGGACGCCCGGCTCCAGGTCGACGGAGTACTCCTCGCCCGGACGCAGGCCGTAGAAGAAGTCCTTGGAGCGCAACACCGACGTGTCACCGTAGGCGTCGCGGTGCGTGCGGAACTCCTTGGTGGGCCCCGGGAACAGCAGCCTGTTCAAGGTCGCCCGCCGGTCGTCGACGAGACCCGCCTCGTCCTCCGCGGAGAGCTCCTCGACCGGCTTCGGCGCGGGACGGCCGGCCAGCGCCTTGCTGCGGAACGGCTCCGGCCAGCCACCGGGCGGGTCACCCAGTTCGCCGTGCAGGAAGCCGATCACCGACGCCGGGATGTCGAACTTGCCGGGGTCCGCCTCGAAGTCCTTCGGCGAGACGCCCGCGCCCACGAGGTGCAGCGCGAGGTCGCCGACGACCTTGGACGACGGCGTCACCTTCACGAGGTGGCCGAGCATCCGGTCGGCGGCCGCGTACATCGACTCGATCTCCTCGAACTTCTCACCGAGGCCGAGAGCGACGGCCTGGGTGCGCAGGTTCGAGAGCTGACCACCGGGGATCTCGTGGTGGTAGACGCGGCCGGTCGGGCCGGGGATGCCGGACTCGAACGGCGCGTAGATCTTGCGCACCGACTCCCAGTACGGCTCCAGGTCGCAGACGTTCTGCAGGTCGAGGCCGGTGGAGTGCTCGGTGTGGTCGGTCAGCGCCACGATCGACGACAGCGGCGGCTGCGACGTCGTGCCCGCCATCGACGCGGTCGCGCCGTCGATCGCGTCCACGCCCGCCTGGATCGCCGCGAGGTACGTCGCCAGCTGGCCACCCGCCGTGTCGTGCGTGTGGAGGTGGACCGGGAGGTCGAACTCCTTGCGCAGCGCGGTGATCAGGCGCGACGCTGCCGGAGCCCGCAGCAGGCCGGCCATGTCCTTGACGCACAGCACGTGCGCGCCCGCGCCGACGATCTGCTCCGCCAGCTTGAGGTAGTAGTCCAGTGTGTACAGACGCTCGTCCGGGTCGGACAGGTCGCTGGTGTAGCACAGGGCCACCTCGGCGACCGCCGTCCCGGTCTCGCGCACGGCCTCGATCGCCGGGCGCATCTGCTCGACGTCGTTCAGCGCGTCGAAGATCCGGAAGATGTCGATGCCGGTGTTCGTCGCCTCCTGCACGAACGCCTTGGTGACCGCCTCGGGGTACGGCGTGTAGCCGACCGTGTTGCGGCCGCGCAGCAGCATCTGCAGGTTGATGTTCGGCACGGCCTCGCGCAGCGCGGCGAGCCGCTCCCACGGGTCCTCCGCGAGGAACCGCAGCGCCACGTCGTAGGTCGCGCCGCCCCAGCACTCCAGGGACAGCAGCTGCGGCGTCATGCGCGCGACGTGCGGCGCGACGGCGAGCAGGTCCTTGGTGCGCACTCGGGTCGCGAGCAGCGACTGGTGGGCGTCGCGGAACGTCGTGTCCGTGACGCCGACGGCCTTGCTCTCCCGCATCCAGCGCGCGAAGCCCTCGGGGCCGAGCTCGACCAGCTTCTGCTTGGACCCGGCGAGCGGTTCCGCGTTGAGGTCGATGACCGGCAGCTTCTCGCGCGGGTCGACCGCGGTCGGGCGGGTGCCGTTCGGGTGGTTGACCGTGACGTCCGCGAGGTAGGTCAGCAGGCGCGTGCCGCGGTCGGCCGAGTGGCGGGCCGTCAGCAGGTGCGGGCGCTTCTCGATGAACGACGTGGTGACGCGGCCCTCGTAGAAGTCCGGGTCGTCCAGCACGGCCTGGATGAACGGGATGTTCGTGGACACACCGCGGATGCGGAACTCCGCGATCGCACGGCGCGCACGGGCGACGGCGAGTTCGAAGGTGCGGCCGCGGCAGGTGAGCTTCACGAGCATCGAGTCGAAGTGCGGGCTGATGGCCATGCCGGCGCCCGCCGTGCCGCCGTCGAGGCGGATGCCGGAACCACCGGGCGAGCGGTAGGCGCTGATCGTGCCGGTGTCCGGGCGGAACCCGTTGGCGGGGTCCTCCGTGGTGATGCGGCACTGCAGCGCCGCGCCGCGCAGCTGGACGGTCTCCTGGGACAGGCCCAGGTCCTCCAGCGTCTCGCCGGACGCGATGCGCATCTGCGACTGCACCAGGTCGACGTCGGTCACCTCTTCCGTGACCGTGTGCTCGACCTGGATGCGCGGGTTCATCTCGATGAAGACGTAGTGGCCCTGCGGGTCGAGCAGGAACTCCACGGTGCCGGCGTTGCGGTAGCCGATGTGCTTCGCGAACTTCACCGCGTCGGCGCAGATGCGGTCACGCAGCTCGGGCGCGAGGTTCGGCGCGGGCGCGATCTCGATGACCTTCTGGTGGCGCCGCTGCACGGAGCAGTCGCGCTCGAAGAGGTGGATCACGTTGCCCTGGCCGTCGGCGAGGATCTGCACCTCGATGTGGCGCGGTTCGACCACGGCCTGTTCGAGGAACACGGTCGGGTCGCCGAACGCCGACTCCGCCTCGCGTGAGGCCGCCTCCAGCGCCTCCCGCAGCGCGGCCGGGTCGTCGACCTTGCGCATGCCGCGGCCACCACCACCGGCGACGGCCTTCACGAAGACGGGGAAGCGCATGGTCTTCGACGCTTCGAGCAGCTCGTCGACGTCCGACGACGGCTCGCTCGACTCCAGCACCGGCAGCCCGGCCTCGCGGGCGGCGGCGATGGCGCGCGCCTTGTTGCCCGTCAGTTCCAGCACCTCGGCGACGGGGCCGATGAAGGTGAGACCTGCCTCACGGCAGGCCATGGCGAGTTCCGGGTTCTCGGACAGGAAGCCGTACCCGGGGTAGATCGCGTCAGCGCCGGCCTTGCGGGCGGCCTTGATGATCTCCTCGACGGAGAGGTAGGCGCGGACGGGATGTCCGGGATCGCCGATCTCGTAGGACTCGTCCGCCTTCAGGCGGTGCAACGAGTTGCGGTCCTCGTGAGGGAAGACGGCGACCGTTCCCGCGCCTAGTTCGTAGGCGGCGCGGAACGCGCGAATCGCGATCTCGCCGCGGTTGGCGACAAGAACCTTGCGGAACATCCGTGCCCTCCCGGTGTTACTCGGCAGTCATCAGTCGTGGCACGTTACCGTGCGACTCTTGCCTGTTGGGAGGACCGTCCCACGTGATGGGTGTCATCCTGATCGGTCTTGTTCACACGGATTCTCGCGTGGTGAGAGCAAAGTGGATACCCACCACCCGGTCAGACTGCGGCCGGTAGTGGGTTTAACCAGATCGAGTGACGATCTTCGCGACTATCTCGGTAGGGTGAGCCATATGGCCGGGGCTGATGGAGCCGGGCAGCCTACTGCCCGCACACCGCATTTCGACGTTGTCCTTCGTGGTTACAACCAGCGACAGGTGAACGAACGAGTCACCCGCTTGGAGTTCGACCTCAAGAACTCGAACCGCTCCCGTGACGCGGCCGCCGCGCAGGTGGGCGAGCTCACCAAACTGCTCAACTCGATGCGCGCCGACCTCGACAAGACCAAGATCCAGCTCCAGAACCTCGCCAACGCTCCCGTCAGTGCGTCGAACGTCACCGAGCGTGTGCGCGTGATGATGAGCCTGGCCGAGGAAGAGATCGCGGACATCCGCAAGGACGCCCTCGACAAGGCCGCCGCGACGCGGGGTGAGGCCGAGAAGTGGGCGGCCGGCCAGCGCGAGGCCCACCAGCGCCTGCTCGCCGAGACCGAGGCGCGCCGCAAGCAGCTCGAGATGAACTACCAGCAGCGCCACGCCGAGCTCGACCAGCAGACCGCCGGCCGCAGGTCGGAGCTGGAGGCGGAGCACGCGTCGTTGCAGGCGAAGCTCGCCGCCGAGCACGAGGCACTGGTCGCAGAGGTGCGCGCGAACGGTGAGCACCTCGCCGCCGAGTTCGAGAAGAAGTCGGCCGATCTGGACGCCCACCGCGTCGAACTGGACGCGAAGTACAAGGCGTACCACGACGAGCTGGACAAGGAGTACGACGGCCTCAAGGCGAAGCTGACCGCGGAGCACCAGAAGCTGATGGCGGACGCGCGGGCCGAGGCCGAGCGGATCACCGCCGACGCGGAGGCCAAGCGGACCGAGGCGCTGCAGAAGCTCGAAGCCGAGCTCAAGGCCAAGCAGGAGGAGGCCGCGAAGGTCCTCTCCGAGCTCGAAGCCGAGACGATCGCTCGCGCCGAGAAGACCACCGCCGACGCGTCCGCGAAGGCCGTCGCCCTGGTCAGCGCCGCGGAGGAGAAGGCGGCGACGACCCTGCGCGAGTCCGAGACCGAGGCCGAGAAGACCGTGCGCGAGGCCAACGAGAAGGCCGTCGCGCTCGTCCGCGACGCCGAGGCACGCACGTCGGCGCTGGTGCGTGAAGCCGAGGAGAAGACGGCAGCGGCCGTCGCCGAGGCGGACCAGCGCGCGGCCGCCGCGGCCGAGAAGGAGTCGTCGCTGCGGGCGGCGCACGACAACCTCGCGACGCAGTTCCACGCCGCGCAGGCGGCGGTGGAGGCGGCGATGTCGGTGCTCAAGCCGCTGGAGGACGGCAACGGCGACGAGGAACCCGCGGCGCCTTCCGGTGAGCAGAAGACCGAGCAGCTGCCGAAACCGCGGCAGAAGGACTGAGTTCTATCCGGGGAACGGCGGCAGGCTGCTCGTGGCCCAGCTCGTGTGGCAGCTGCCGTTCGCCGCGAAGTCGCTCGCGAACCCGATGAGCTCGCCGCCGTCGAGCGACGCCACCCCGCTGGAGTGGTAGTTCGGGCACTTGTCGTCCCGCGCACCCGGCACCTCGACCGGCGCGGGAACCGCGTACCAGCTGTCCCTGCCGCCGTTCTCGGAGACGAAGACCGTCCTGCCGTTGCCGGGGTCGACCTTGCCGTCGGCGGACATCAGCATCTGTCCCATGAGGATCACACGGCCCGTTGACGTGCCATTGGGCGCGAGAGTGATCGACGGCGTGTGCGCGAAGTACTGGCCGTCCTTCGTCGTCGGCCTGGTGCCGTGCCACGTGGGGTCGCCCCAGTTGATGCCGTCGGGCGAACTCCGGTGGTAGGCCTCGCAGAAGTACTGGTCGGGTTGCGAGCAGATCTCGTACATCATGTAGAAATCGCCGGTCGGCAGCCGCTTGACCTGCGGCATCCCCGGCCGCAACCAGCCGGCCGACAGGGCGACGACCTGCTCCTTGCCCGACCACAGGACGCCGTCGGCCGACACCGACCGTCCGATGTACCGGCTGTGCTCCTCGTCGGTCTCGTCAGCGAAGTAGCAGTTCAGCCGCCCCCGCGCATCAACGGACAGGTCCGGCTCCCAGAGCCCGCCGCCAGGCATGGCCCGCGCGCACTCGGACAGGTGCTGCCACGTCTCGCCGGCGTCGTCGCTGCGCCAGATCCGCGCCTTCAGCCCCTCCTGCCGCAGCCCGACCGACCCCGCCCACAGCACCGTCCCGGCAGGCATCTCACCGACCTGGCGCGGCAACTCGTAGAGGTGACCGCAACACGTCGCGTGGGCGCTCACGTCGTCAGTGAAGGTGCCGATCTGCCGGAACTTCCTTCCGGCTTTGGTCGCGCGCAGGACGTTGACGACGTGAAATCCGTGCAGCGCGACGAGGATCGACCCGCGGTGCCTCCCGTGCTCCAGCCGGATGGCGTGCGGGTGGCGGGACTCCACGCCGGTGAGCAGCACCTGGCCGGCCAGGGCCGGGCCCGGGCTGGTGAGAACGGTAAGGGCGGCTACCAGCGCGGTGATGATCAGGCGACGCACGCGTGGAACGTACCGAGACGTTTGGGCAGATACGGTGCTGGCACGCGCACACGTTCAGGTGACGCCGGTGGCGAGATGGGCGTGGAAGTGCTTAGGCGGCCGCTGGGGTGGGGCGGCGGGCGGGCCGGTGGGGTGGGGCGGCGGCCTGGGGGTGGTCGGCCAGCGGGATGAGGGCTGGCGGTCGTGGAGTCGCAGACCCGTGGCTCGGCAGACCGGTGGGTTGCGGGGGTGGCAACACAGCAGCTGAGCAGGCAACCACCGGACGCCGTCGGCCGCGCCTCCCAGGTCACCTCGCCCCACACGCACCCCTCGGTCCGCCCACTCAGGTCGCGAAGCCCACCCGTACCCGCTCACGCCACAACACCCATTGCACTCGCTCACGCCGCAAAACCGACCGCACCCGCTCACGCCGCGAAGCTCGTCGCGTGTCCCGGCTAGGTCTTCTCCAGGAACTCGGCGCGCTCCTCCGTCAGCAACGTCGCCACCATCGCCGCGAGGCCGGGGTGCTGCTCCAGGTCCGGGTCCGCGTCCACGACCTGCTGCGCGGCCGTGCGGGCGTCCGCGATGATGTCCTCGTCGCGCAGCAGGGACAGCATCTTCAGGCCCGAGCGGCGGCCCGACTGGGCGGCGCCGAGGATGTCGCCCTCGCGGCGCAGTTCGAGGTCGAGCTGGGCCAGTTCGAAGCCGTCCAGAGTGGACTCGACGGCGCGGAGGCGCTCCATCGTCGCGGTCATCTCCGGCATCTCGGTGACCAGCAGGCAGAGGCCCGGCGCGCTGCCGCGGCCCACTCGGCCGCGGAGCTGGTGGAGCTGGGAGACGCCGAAGCGGTCCGCGTCCATGATGGCCATGACGGTGGCGTTCGGGACGTTGACGCCCACCTCGATGACGGTGGTGGCCACCAGGACGTGGACCTCGTTGGCCGAGAAGGCCCGCATCACGGCGTCCTTCTCGTCCGGGGGCATGCGGCCGTGCAGGATCTCGATTCGCAGGCCGCGCAACGGGCCCGCCGCGAGCATGGTCGCCACGTCGATCACGGACAGGGCCGGGCGCTTGTCCTCGTCCTCGGACTTCGCCGGCTCCTCGTCGCCGATGCGCGGGCAGACGAAGTACGCCTGGTGGCCCTTCGCCACCTCCTCGCGCACGCGGGCGAACGCCCGGTCGAGCCAGGCGGGCTTCTCGCGGACGGGCACCACCGAGGTCTTGATCGGCGAGCGGCCTCCCGGCAGTTCGCGCAGGGCCGAGACCTCCAGGTCGCCGTAGACCGTCATGGCCACCGTGCGCGGGATCGGCGTCGCGGTCATGACCAGCACGTGCGGGTTCTCGCGTTCGCTGCGCGCCGAGAGGGCGGCTCGTTGCTCGACGCCGAAGCGGTGCTGTTCGTCGACCACGACGAGGCCCAGGGAGTGGAACTCCACCTTCTCCTGGATGATCGCGTGCGTGCCGACGACGATGCCCGCCTCGCCGGTCACGATGTCGAGCAACGCCTGACGGCGCTGGGCCGTGTTCATCGAACCCGTCAGCAGCGTCACGCGGGTCGCATCCTCGGCGCCGCCCAGCTGGCCCGCCTGGGCGAGGTCGCCGAGCATCTCGGTCAACGAGCGAGCGTGTTGTGCCGCAAGGACTTCCGTGGGCGCGAGCATCGCCGCCTGACGGCCCGCGTCGACGGCCTGGAGCATCGCCCGCAACGCGACCATCGTGTTGTGGGTGACGATGAAGTGATCGGTGACGTAGAGCTGGTCAGGGTGTGCGATCGAGATGCACTGCACGGGTTTGCGGCCGACGAACTCGACCGCACGAATCGCCCGCACAGGCTTCTCGTACTTGGTGAGCTCCTTGACGAGTTCCGCTTTTCTAGTGAGCCGGAACGGCGGGAACTCTTTGGGCAGACGAAGGCTGACCAGGTGGTAGGTGTTTCCCATCTTCTCGACAAGGCGAACTTTGCCTGTGCCACCCAGTGACTCCGCCAGCCAGGACACCTGATCAGCGAGCCGCGGCGACGCCGACAGGAAGGTCACAGTGGAACCATTGGCGTGATCGAGCGTGCCATCGGCGTCCAGCAGCCCCTGCAACAGCGCATGCCGGACCTTCACCGGTGCGACCAGATAGTTCTCCGGCAGGAACTTGTCCCTGGCGCGGTGGTCGCAGACCCCAAGAGTCCGCAGCGCGTTGAGAACCGGGTTCGTACCCTTGCGACATCCGTTCACGAACCAGTCGTACTTGTTCGCCCAATCAGGCTTGACGAGGTGTGCGCCCTTCGGAAGTGCCGCCATCAGCTCTACGAGGAGTTCTGGATCAGCGCTGGTGAACATGACCCTGCCGTTGAGCAGAGAGCCGTCTCCGATCAAGAGTCCCAGGGCGTACGGGTCCAGCGGCCGTTCAGTCAGGCAGTCCAGCTCAGGTGCTTCCACCACGGGCAGGTGCCACTTCGACGCCCCGTTGGCCGTTGTCAGGTCGTCGCGGATCTCCCGCAACGTCAAAACCTTGAGCGGGTTTCCCCGGTGCCGGCGCACAGTCGTGTTCACCGCCCACAGGTGTTCGAGATCAGACTCCACGCTGCGCCCGTCAGAAAGCGTCACGCGGTAGACATCTCGCTCGCCTTGGGGAAAGACGCCGGTCACAACGGTTATCTCGCCGCTGGGCGCGATCACCTCCTCCCCGACCCGAACGTCGCCCATCTTGATGAAGCCGGTAGGCGTGAGGACGAGCGAGTCGAGCGGTTGTGCCTTACCGCTGCCGACCTCGCCCTGCAGGAGGCGGTTCATCGGCACGGTGGACTCCAGGTCGGACGCGACCTGCTCGCCGACCTCCACCTGGCCCGCCGTCAGCGTGAACGGCAGCCGGGCGTCGAACGCGTCGAGGATCCCGCCGGACCGGCGCGCACAGGCAGGCGCCGGGCGAGCGGTGGAAGCCTTGCGGCGCTGGGCGAGGGCGAGCTGCACGGCCAGCGCCTCGTCCCACTTCAGGCGTTGCTGCGCCACCGCGATCTGCGCCCAGCTGTCCGGCCGGTGGATCGCCCGCAGCGCGTCCTCCAGGCCGATCAGGCCCTGCTCCTCCCGGAAGTCTGCGGGCAGCGGGTCCTCCGGCACGCCGTCCCAGATCTCCAGGAGCTGCTTCACGCAGTTCGCGATGTTCCACGTGTTGATGTGCTGCGACGCCGGGTAGACGGGCAGGAACGCCTGCAGGAACGACGACCCGTCCTGCTCCGCGGTGAGGACCTCGAACGCCGGGTGCACCAGCTGCAGGTTCTGCCGGTAGCGGCCCACCTTGCCGGCGAACAGCGCGCGCGTGCCCGGCAGCAGCTCCTGCTCGGCGACGAACGCCGGCTTGCCGAAGAACACCAGGTGCAGCTCGGAGGTGCCGTCGGTGATCACGGCCTCCGTCATCTGGCCGCGGCGCGCCTTCATCTGGCGCTTCTGGCACTTGCGGACCTCGGCCTGCACCGTGACGTGCTCGTCGATTTCGAGCGACCTGATGTCGGTCAGCTTCCCGCGCTCGTCGTAGCGGCGCGGGTAGTGGCGCAGCAGGTCGCCGACCGTCGTGAGGCCGAGGCCGGTCTCCAGTGCGTCGGCGGACTTCTTGCCGAGCAACGGCTGCAGCTTGTCGTCGAAGGAGATCATCGCGCCCTATTGAACTACTCGACACCGACAAAAATGACCGCGTCCGGCTGACCGCCCGGATACGCCATCACCTCGACCTCCGGATGGGTGACCCGCACGTGGTCCTCCAACACGTCGGCCAGGCCAACGGGTGCGTCCGCGCCCAGGATCACCGTCACGAGCTCGCCGCCGCCCGCCAGCATGCGGTCGACCAGGCGGCAGGACAGGTCCATCACCGACTCCGGCGCCGCGGGGCCCGGTTCGATCAGCACGACCTCGCCGTCCAGCATGCCCAGCAGGTCGCCCGGCTGGCAGCGGCCCACCCACGTGAGGGCCTCGTCGGCGGCGATCGAGAGTTCGCCTCGACGCGTGGCGGCGGCGGCCTCGGCCATGGCGACGACGTCGTCACCCGCGCGCCTAGAAGAGTCGTGCACCGCCAACGCCGCGAGAGCCTGCACAGGCGAGAACGTCGGCACCACCACTACGTCCTGCCCTGCGGCCTGCGCGTACGCCACGGCCTCGTCCAAAGCCTCGCGGAGGTCCGGATCACCCGGCAGCACCGCGACGTGACGCGCGCGCGTCGACACGATGGCCGACAGCAGGTCCGTGGGCGTTGCCGAAGAAGAAGCGAGGTCGAACACCGTGGCACCCTCCGCGCGGAACAGGTCCACGGCGCCACTCACCACCACCACGATCGCCCGGTCACGCACGAACCGTGAAGCCTGCGCAGCGATCTGATCGGCGAATCGCGCCACGGTGATGCGGTGCGGACGCCCGGCGCGCACACCCGCCTCGACAGCCGCGCCGATGTCGTTGCAGTGCACGTGCACGGTCCACAGCGAGACGCCGTCGCCCACCACCGACACGCAGTCACCCAGGCCGTTCAACGTGGCCCGCAACTCGGCGACCGACTCCTCCGAGGTGCCGTCGAGCAGGTACATGACCTCGTACTCGAACTCCGACGACCCGCTCTCGCGCTCGGTCGTCAGCGACTCCGGCGTGCGTGGCAGCAAGGGCGCGTCCATCGGTGTTTCCACGGTCTGGCCGGTGATCACCGCAGCCAGTGTGTCCAACAACACAACAAGCCCTCGCCCGCCCGCGTCGACCACCCCGGCCTTGGCCAGCACGGCGAGCTGACGGGGCGTGTCGGCCAGTGCGACGGCACCCGCGCGAGACGCCGCCATCACCACGTCGTCCAGCTCGTCCGACTCGCAGTCACGGGCGGCCTCGGACGCCGCGTGCAGCACCGTCAGAACGGTGCCGGCGACTGGCTTGGACACGGCGGCGGTGGCCAGCTCATCGGCCCGATGCAGGCCCTTGCGCAGGGCGGTGCCGGTGACCAGCGACACCTCCTGCACGGTCTCCGCCAGGCCCCTGAGCACCTGGGACAGGATCACGCCGGAGTTCCCGCGCGCCCCGGCCAGCGCGCCGCGGGCGAGCGCCGACAGCGCGTCCCCCACGGACGACATGGGCGAGCGCAGCAGCGCGTCGAGCGCCGACTGCATCGTGTGCAGCAGGTTCGTGCCCGTGTCACCGTCCGGGACGGGGAAGACGTTGATCTGGTCGATCGACTCCCGATTGGCGTCCAACGACCGCACGCAGGCGTCTGCCCATCTGCGCACCGCGACCGCATCCATGACCTGCATGGCGGCGAGAGTATCCACCCGGTTTGGTCGCAGGTGATGCCACCGGCTACCCTCGTTGAGTTGCCGTGCCCGGTTGAGGCTTGTGCACGCTTGCGCGCCCACCGGGACGCGAGACTTACCGCTTGAGGAACCTGAAGGAGTGGCTGACGTGGCTGCCGTGTGCGACGTCTGTGGCAAGGGGCCGGGCTTCGGCCATTCGGTTTCGCACTCCCAGCGGAAGACGAACCGCCGCTGGAACCCGAACATCCAGTCTGTGCGCGCGAAGGTCTCGGCCTCGCAGCGCCAGCGGATCAACGTGTGCACGTCTTGCCTGAAGGCCGGCAAGGTCGTGCGCGGCTGATCACCGCCACAGATCGTTTTCAGTTCGAAGAGAGCTCGGCTACGGCCGGGCTCTCTTCGCGTTTCAGGGCCCGGCGCACGAACACCAGGCAGGCGACACCGGCGAGCAACGCCCCGACGCCGCCCAGCGCGAACACCGCCCGAGGCCCGATGACCAGCAGCAACCCGCCGGCGGCGGCCGTCCCGACCAGGTTCGCGCCGATCACCACCGACCCGACGGCGGCGAACGCCCGCCCGCGCATCTCCTCAGGAGTCCGCAGCCGCGCGATGGCGTGGATCACGACGTTGTGGACGCCGTTCGACACGCCACCGATCGCCCAGCCGATCCCCGTCGCCACGACGAACGGGAAGGTCGCGGGGATCAGCACCCCGACGCCCGTGGTGACGGCGGCCACGGCAATCGCCTGCGCCATCCCGGACACTGTCAGAAGCCGCGCGGCCAGCCGGTTGCCGACCAGGATCCCGGTCATCCAGCACGCCTGCATTGCACCCAGCATGAACTCGTCGCCGTGCAGCACGTACCGCACGAAGGCGGGGTCGGCCACGTTGATCACCACGACCGTGCCGACGCAGAACGCCAGCCCGACAATCGACACGAACAGCACAGGATCCCGCCGCACGTGCCGAATGCCCGCGAGCGCGCTGGGACGAGCCTCGTGCGAACCGGAAGGCCGGCGTTCCGAACGCACGAACGCCAGCAACACCGCATAAGCAAGGAATGTGCAACCGTCGACGAGCAACGCAACAGGGTGCCCGAAGACCCCTGCGAGCAACGCACCACCGGTGACGCCCGCCATGCTGCCGAGACTGCGCCCGGTGCTGAGCCACGCGTAACCACGCGTCGCGTCTTCCTCGCCGGCGATGTGCGGCACTAGAGCGGAGATGCAGGGCTGGGCGATCGCACGCCCACACCCCGAGACGAACACCAGGGCCAGCACGAACACGGGTTGCCCCATCAACGGCGCGATGGCCGCGATCGCAAGCCCCTGGAACACCAGCGCGGTGATCAGCAGGCGGCGGTTGGGCAAGCGGTCGACGAGCAGCCCGACGAGGGGCGCGCCGAGCACGAGCGGCAGCAGTTCGGCGACGAGGATCGCGGCGACCAGCAACGGGCTGATCGGCGTCGCCCAGAACAGCAGGACCAGCAACGACAAGGCGTTGCCGAACTCGCTCACGGCCGCCCCGGCAGCCGTCAGCGTCAGATCACGATTCCCCCGCATGTCCCGCGACGCTAGTGCCGCGGGACATGCCGGGAGGAACCAATTACGGGAGCTTCCAGTCGATCGGGTCGGCGCCCTGCTTCTCGAGCAGTTCGTTGGCACGGCTGAACGGCTTCGAACCGAAGAATCCGGAATGCGCGGAAAGCGGCGACGGGTGCGCGGACTCGATGGCGGGCAACGGTTCCAGCAATGGACGCAGGTTGCGCGCGTTGCGGCCCCACAAGATCGAGACAAGAGGTGCGTCACGGGCGGCGAGCGCCTTGATCGCCTGCTCCGTCACCTTCTCCCAGCCCTTGCCCTGGTGGGAGTTCGCCTTGCCGGGCTGCACGGTCAGCGCCCTGTTGAGCAGCAGGACACCGCGCTCGGACCACGGCGTCAGGTCGCCGTTGGACGGCAGCGGGTACCCGAGGTCCTCGGCGTACTCCTTGTAGATGTTGATGAGCGACTTGGGGATGGGCCGCACGTCGGGGGCCACCGAGAACGACAGGCCGACCGCGTGGCCGGGAGTCGGGTACGGGTCCTGACCGACGATCAGCACCTTCACCTGGTGGAACGGCTGCTGGAAAGCGCGCAGCACGTTCTCGCCCGCGGGCAGGTAGGTGCGACCGGCGGCGACCTCCTCGCGCAGGAACTCACCCATGGCGGCGATCTGGTCAGCAACGGGGGCGAGAGCTTCAGCCCAACCGGCTTCGACAACTTCGTTGAGGGGACGAGCCACGGCTGTGAACCCTATCTCACTCAATCGAGCCGACGGAGCTTCTCCCGGTACAAGGCGATGTTCTGCACGTACTTCTCGACGATGAACGCCCAGGCCTGTTCCGGCACAACGTGTCCGGCACGTTCGCGAGCGGGAACTCCCAGCACCATCGTGCGTTCGCGGACGTGGCCGTCGAACGAGACCACCGCGCCGGCACCGACGATCGCGCCCTTTTCCACGATGGAACCGTTGAGCACCACCGAACCCGAGGCGATCAGGCAGTCGTCGGCGACGGTCGCGCCCTCGATGTGCACGTTGTGGCCGATGACGCACGATGATCCGATGTGCACCGGGTGGACCTCGGTGCAGTGGATGACCGTGCCGTCCTGGATCGACGTGCGCTCGTCCACGACGATGCGCCCGTAGTCGCCGCGCAGCACGGCTTGTGGCCACACCGAGGAGAACGCGCCGATGCGCACGTCGCCGATCACCGTCGCATCCGGGTGCACGTACGCCTCCGGGTGGATCTGCGGCGTGTAGTCCCCCAGCGCATAGATGGCCATGCGCCCGAACCTACAACGACTTGCCGAAGCAGCGACTGTCCGGGTGGTCGCGGTACACGCCGAAGTTGTCGATCGGCTCGTATCCGCTGGACGTGTACAGGGCGATCGCCTCGGGCTGGCGCACACCGGTCTCCAGCACCATGCGTCGCAGGCCCGCCTCGCGCGCGGTGACCTCCAGATTGGCGAGCACGAGCCGTGAGAGGCCCTTGCCACGTGCGGAGTCGACGACGTACATCCGCTTGATCTCGGCGGCGCCCTCCAACTCATCGTTCACGCGCCAGCCGCCGCAGGCGACGGGCACGTCGTCCAGGTAGCCGATGACGAAGTAGCCGAGCGGCGCGGCGAACTGCGCCGGGTCGACGGGCGTGATGTCGACGTCGCCGTAGCGCTCGACGTAGACCTGCTGGAGGTCGGCGATCATCTTGACCGAGTCCGGATGGTCATACGGCCGCGTGCATAGTTCCACGGAATTGAATTCTACGCGCGCCAGTGCTCCCAGCCAGGAGGTTTTTCGTAGTTCCTGCCGTCGACCGTCACACCTTCGCCGGCGCGGACCGTGCCGATGGTCGTCCAGCCGGGCGGCACCGCCTTGGGACCGGGGAACGTCGCCGCGAGGGCGTGGTCCTCGCCTCCGGTCAGCGCCCAGTGCCGCGCGTCCCCGCCGAGCGCCGACGCGACGTCGAGCAGGCGCGGGTGCAACGGCAGCAGTTCGGTGCGGATGTCGATCGCCACGCCTGAGGCGTCCGCGATGTGACCGAGGTCCTGCAGCAGTCCGTCCGAGACGTCGATCATCGACGTGGCGCCGGCCTCGGCGGCCCTGGGCCCCTCCTCGTACGGCGGCTCCGGGGTGCGCTGGGCGTTCACGATGCCGACCGGGGACCGGAATCCGCGGCCGAGCACGGCGAGTCCCGCGGCGGCCCAGCCGAGCCTCCCGGTGACCGCCACGACGTCCCCCACGAGTGCTCCGGACCTCGTGATCGGCTCGAGTCCGTTCATGTCGCCCATGGCGGTGATCGAGATCACGAGCGTGGCGGAGCTGACCATGTCGCCTCCGACGATGCCCGCCCCGGCCTTCGCCGCCTCGTCCCACAGCCCCGCCATGATCCCCTCGACGACCGCCGCGGGCGTGTCCGCGGGACAGGCGAAACCGACGAGCAGAGCGGACGGCAACGCTCCCATCGCGACGACGTCGGCGAGGTTCACGGCGGCCGCTTTTCGGCCCACCTGCTCGGGACTGGACCAGTCCAGTCTGAAGTGGACACCCTCCACGAGGACGTCCATCGAGGCCACGACCCGTCCGTCCGGGACGGCGACGACGGCCGCGTCGTCACCCGGACCGAGGATGGTCGTCTCCGGCTGCGCCCGACCGGTCGTCACCCGGTGGATGAGGTTGAACTCACCCACATCGGCGACCGTCTCCGCGTCGCGCGGCGGCTCCGGACGCAAAGTTGCCTCCCAATCTGAGCATTCGGAACCCCAACTGGGGTACGTTGCGTGACACGTTCCTACCTCGACCCAACCTGTCGCGACGAAGGGGCACGCCGTGGTGCATGCATACATCCTCATCCAGACCGAGGTCGGCAAGGCCGCCGCAGTCGCCTCCGAGATCTCCGGGATCGCCGGGGTAGCCACCGCAGAAGACGTCACCGGTCCTTACGACGTCATCGTGCGCGCCGAAGCGGAGACCGTCGACCAGCTCGGCCAGCTCGTGGTCGCGCGCATCCAGAACGTCGAAGGCATCACCCGGACGTTGACCTGCCCGGTGGTGCATCTCTAGCCCGTGTTGTCATAACCGGGTGACTCAGCAGGAATCCACGTCGGCGCTGTCCCGGCCGCTGCTCGCGGCGGTCGGGCTCGCTGTGCTGCTCGCCATCGGTGTCGCCGGGCTCGGTCTAGTGCTGGGCACGGGCAACCAGACGGAGGACGTGCCCGGACGCACGGGCCCCCTCGCGCTGGTCTCGATCGACGCTCCGTCGGCCGGTAGCCCGGAATGCGCTTCCCTGGTCGAGAAGCTGCCGGTGGGGCTGCCGTCCGGGAAGGACATGCTGTCGCGCCGGGAGATCGCCGCGCCCGCTCCCCCCGCCACGGTCGCGTGGGGTGACGCCAAACACGATCCGGTCGTGCTGCGCTGCGGCCTGTCGCGGCCGGCCGAGCTGTCGGCGACCTCACAGCTGCGGGTGATCTCCGACGTGCAGTGGCTGGAGCTGCCCGGCTCGGACAGCTCCACCTGGGTGATCGTGGACCGCGGCGTGTACGTGGCGCTGACGGTGCCCGCCGACGCGGGCACCGGACCGTTGCAGGACATCTCCACCACCGTGCGCGACCTCCTGCCGAAGCAGCCGGTCAAGACCGAGGCGCGGTGACCGTCGGCATTCGCCCCGTCTTTCGCCGCACAGACGGGCGCATCGTGGTGCCGGCCCCGCGTCCTCATATCGGGCATATGGGGGCGCGGGGCCGGTGCCGCGAGGCGTCCTGCTGAGTGGTGAAAGACGCGGTGAAGGTCGGCGGTCACCGTGCCTGCCTAACGGAGGCCTGAACCGCGGGCGATCGCCGTCTCGATCAGCGTGGTCAGCAGCGTCGTGAAGTCGATGCCCGTCGCGTCCCACGCCTTGGGGTACATGGAGATCGGCGTGAAGCCGGGCATGGTGTTGAGCTCGTTGACGATCAGCTCGTTCTGCTCGGTGAGGAAGAAGTCCACCCTGGACAGACCCTGGCAGTCGAGCGCCTTGAACGCGGTGACGGCCAGCTCGCGCAGCTGCGCGGTGATGTCGTCGTCGAGCTTCGCCGGGATGTCGGCCTCGTAGGAGTCGTTGACGTACTTGGCCTCGAAGTCGTACCAGTCGGCGCCGTCACCGACCGGGCGCAGCTCGGCGGGCAGCGAGGCCTCGATCCGGCCGTCCGGGAACTCCAGCACCGCGAGCTCGATCTCGCGGGGGTTCACCACGGCGGCCTCGATGATGACCTTGGGGTCGTGCTGGCGCGCCTCGAAGATGGCGGCGTCGAGGTCGTCCCAGTCGCTCACCTTGGAGATGCCGACGGACGACCCCGCGCGGGACGGCTTCACGAACACCGGCAGCCCGAGGTGCTCGCGCTCGTCGAGCGTCAGCGTCATGGCGGCGCGGTCGAGGGCGACGAACTTGCCGACGTTGATGCCCTCGGCCTGGAGGATCTTCTTGGCGAAGACCTTGTCCATGACGGCGGCGCTCGCGAACACACCGGGCCCGACGTAGGGAAGGCCACCGAGTTCGAGCAGGCCCTGGATCGTGCCGTCCTCACCCCACGCGCCGTGCAGCAGCGGGAAGACGACGTCGACGTCCTTCAGGGCGTGGCCGGGCTCGACCGCGACCACGGTCTGGTTGCGCAGCGTCGGGAGGTTGCCGGCGCCCGGCTCCAGCGCGCTCGGGTCCGTGCCGAGTGCCCACTGCCCCTGCGGCGTGATGCCGATCGGCACCACCTCGAACCGGTCCGCGTCCAGGTGGGGCAGGACGCTCTTGGCGGACTGGCAGGAGACCTCGTGCTCGGAGCTGCGGCCACCGAAGACCACGGCCACCCTTGTCTTGCGCTGCGTCATGCGGGCGACCCTACCCGTTTGGGCGATTGTGCCCACTCGCCAGTTGGCCTCGGCCGCGTGCTGGAGATCAAAGCGCTCGACCTGGACGACGACGCCGGACTCCGCGCCTACGCCGACGTGCGGATCGCCGCCCATCCGTGGTCGAGCAGGGAACAGATCATCGCGTCGCTGCGGGAGACGAACCCGGACTTCGGCGAGGTGATCCGCCTGATCGCCCGCCGCGACGGCGAAGGCGTCGGCATCACCTCTGTGGGTCTGCTCGGTGGCGTGAACGCCCGGCTGGCGATCGGCCCGATCACGGTGCACCCGGATCACCGCAGGCAGGGCATCGGCACCTCGCTGCTGGAGCGGTTGCTGCCGGAGTTGCGCGACCGCGGGCGGTGCACGTTCGTTCGCGGAACGGCCCGCGCTCGAACGCGTCGACACGGGGACGGACGCGTCGAACTCCCACATGATCAGGGTGAACGAGCAGCTCGGCTTCGTCACCGACCGCGAAGTGGTCGTGGTCAGCCGGACCTTCTGAGCAACTCCGTCAGCACCGGCAGAGCGTTCACCAGCTGCTCCCGCGAGCACGCGCTGTACCCGATGACGAGCCCCTGCAGCTTGGGCCGGTTCACGTAGTGCCGGGCCAGCCCGTCCACCCGCAGCCCGCGCTCGAGCGCCTGCCTCATCAACGAACGCTCCTGCTCGGCGTTGGGCAGCAGCACCACGACGTGCGCGCCCGCGTCGTCGCCGAGCACCTCGATACCTGCCTCGGCGAACGTGTCGGTGATGAGTGCACGTCGTTCGGACAGCTCTCGGCGGACCTTGCGCAGGTGCCGGCCGAGGTCGCCCATGCGCGCCAGTTCGACGACGACCCGCTGTCCCGCGGCCGCCGGGCTGGTGCCGGTCAGGTCGCGGTGTTCGAGGACGGTCGTGGCGATGTGCTCGGGGGCGACCATCCAGCCCGCGCCCAGGGTCGGCGTGAGGATCTTGCTCGTGGTGCCGAGGTGGACGACGACGTCGGGGGCCAGTGCGGCCAGTGACGGCAGGGGCGCCACGTCGTATCTGAGTTCGCCGTCGTAGTCGTCCTCGATGACGAGCCAGCCGTCGCGCCGGGCCCGTTCGACCAGCGCGACCCTCCGTGCCGCCGACATGCGGCCACCCAGCGGGTACTGGTGGGCGGGCGAGCAGTAGACGGCCTTCACACCCGCCGGCACGGCCTCCGGGAGCAGGCCCTCGGCGTCGACTGCGGCCTGGACGACCTTCAGGCCGTTGGCGCGGAAGACGCCCACCGCCCGTTGGTAGCCGGGTTCCTCGACTGCCACCGCGTCGCCGCGCTTCAGCACCGCGACGGCGATCTCGGTCAGCACGGCGGTGGTGCCGCCGGTCGCGAGCACGGGGTCGGCGTTGACGGCCAGGCCTCGGTGGCGCAGCAGGTGTTCGGCGATGGCCTCGCGGTACTCGGGCAGGCCCGCGCGTTCGGGACGGGACAGCGGCGGCGCGTCCGCACCGGCACGCCAGGCCCGGCGCCAGGCCGCGCGGTCGAGGCCACCGGCCCAGGGCGCGCCGGTGCCGAGGTCCACGAAGTCGGTGATGACGGGCGCGACGGGCTTGTGCGAACGTTTGCGCAAGGGGCCTGGCGGCGTCGTGGTGACGTAGGTGCCGGAGCCGTGCCGACCGGCGATCCAGCCCTCCGCGTGCAGCTGTTCGTAGGCGGCGGCGGTGACCGTGCGGGACACTCCGAGCGAGTCGGCCAACGCGCGTGTGGACGGCAACCGGTCACCCGCGCGCAGACGGCCCTCCGACGCGGCGGAACGCAGTGCGTCGGCCAGCTGGACGGCGAGCGGTTCGGCGGACTCGCGGTCCAGTGCCACGGGAAGCGCGGTCTCTGCCAAAGTGGCCTTCTCGAATCGACGAAAAATGGCGCTTTGATAATGCCACTTCTCCCAGCACAGTGGAAACCATGACCACTGACGTGCAGCTCTCCCCCACCCCGCGCAGCACCGTCGTCCGCGGCAAGAAGCGGGCCGTCGAGGACCGCCAGGTGCTCTACGACATCCTCGACGCGGGCCTGGTGTGCCACCTCGCCGTGGAGGTCGACGGAGCGCCGTTCCTCATCCCCACCGCGTACGGAAGGGACGGCAACCGCATCTTCCTGCACGGCTCGACGGGCTCACGGTCCATCAGGAGCATGCTGGAGGGCAAGCAGGTTTGCGTCGCGGTCACGCTCGTGGACGGTGTCGTCTACTCGCGGTCGGTGTTCCACCACTCGATGAACTACCGGTCCGCGATCATCCACGGCACCGCGACGATCGCCGAGGACCCCGCGCACGCCTTGCGCACGATCGTCGAGCACGTCACGCCGGGCAGCTGGGACTACGCGCGCCAACCGTCCAAGAAGGAGCTCGCGCAGACGGCCGCGCTGGAGATCGACCTGACCGAGGCGAGCGTGAAGGTGCGCGAGGGCGGGCCGGGCGAGGAGCCGTCGGACCTCGAAGCGAACCTCGTGTGGGCCGGGCACATGCCGCTTGTCACCACGTGGGGCGCGCCTGTGCCGCACGAGACGGACAAGGCCATCCCGCCGCACGTCAGCGAACGGGGCCGTTGACCGGGTCGTAGCGGTACGAGGTCATCGCACGGGTGCCGTGGCGGTAGACGTGGATCGACACGGCCGGATCCACACCGTCGTTGCGCACCTGGTGCACGTAACCGGGCCCCCACACGCGCGACTGACCGGCGTGCAGTGTGTGCACGACCTGGATCTTGGTGGTCACGACCTCGGTCAGCAGGCCGCTGACCACGGTGAACGCACCCGAGGTGTGGTCGTGGTCGTGCAGCGACGCGGTCTGGCCGGGGAGCCAGCTCATCAGCCAGATCTCCTGGTCGTCGGTCTTGTCGACCAGCGCCGAGAAGCGCTCCTCCGGGTCGTACCGGAGCAGGTGCTTCCAGCGGTCGCGGTCGGCGGCCCACGACAGAGCCACTCGAACGGGGTGCAGCAGCGCGGAGTTCTCAGACAGCACGACGCTGTTCTCAGGAACGGCGAACATGGGAGAAAAGGTCCTAACCAGGCGAATGCGCGAAAAGAGGACGCGGGACTATCGCCAGGTACAACAGCAACATGTGTTGAAGGACATGGAGCAGAGGGTCCCGGAACCGGGACCCTCCGTCAATCCAGTCCCAAAGCGTGGGACACGTCCGCGACCAGGTCGCGAGTGTCCTCACAGCCGGCCGAGAAGCGCACCAGGCCTTCCGGCACCGGGTCGCCGAACTGCGCACGCCGGTCGGCCGTCGAGTGCAGGCCGCCGAACGACGTCGCCGCCGACACCAGCTTCGAACGTGCCAGGAACTCGTTCACCGCTTCGACCGACTCGAGCTCGAACGTCAGCACGCCGTTGAAGCGCCGCATCTGCTGCGCCGCCACGAGGAACGACGGGTCGTCCGACGCTCCCGGCCACCGCAGGTTCGCCACGCGGCCCTTCAGCAACGCGTGGATCGCCGCCGCGTTCTCGGCCTGCCGCGCGAGCCGCAGGTCGAGGGTTCCGAGGCCGCGCAACGCGAGCCACGTCTCGAACGGGCCGGGGATCGCGCCGTTCAACGTCCGCGCGTCGCGGATCCGGGCCGCCAGCTCGGCGTTCGCCACCGTGACGTGTCCGAAGAGGACATCGCTGTGCCCGGCGACCGCCTTGGTGTCCGAGGCGACCACGATGTCGGCACCCAGCTCCAGCGGCCGCTGCCCGAGCGGCGTCGCGGTCGTGTTGTCCACGGCCAGCAACGCGCCTGCGGCGTGCGCCTGGTCCGCCAGCGCGGCGATGTCGCAGACGTCCAGACCGGGGTTCGACGGCGTCTCCAGCAACACCAGCCGCACGCCCTCGAACGACGGGTACGGCCCCGCCGTGGGCACCTCGACCACGTTCACGTCCATTTCGGACACGAACTTCCTGGTCAGGAAGTAGCCGTCCGACGGAACGACGAGGGTGTCCCCAGTGGACAGAACCGTCCGCAGCAACGTCGAGATCGCCGCCATCCCGGACGGGAAGACGACGCACTCCCCGCCTTCGAGCGAGCCCAGCGCCGTTTCGAGAGCACGCCACGTCGGGTTGCTCGCGCGGCCGTAGTAGTCCTGGCCGCCCAGGTGGTACGCCGACGCGAACACCGGCTGCGCGCCGAACGGATCGCCCGGCTCACCTGAGACCACGTGCACGACCCGCGTGCCGTCACCGAGTTCGGGGTTCATTGGCGCTCGTGCTTCCTGTCGCGGCCCAGCAACGCGGCACCGAGCTCACGCACGCTCAGCCCGTCGTGGCAGACCTGGTGGACGCCTTCGGTGATCGGCATGTCGACCCCGTGCGCTTGGGCGAGCTCGCGGATCGACGAGCAGGACTTCACGCCCTCGGCGACCTGCCCGTGCGCGGCTTCCTGCGCCTGCGCGAGGGTGTCGCCACGCCCGAGCCGTTCGCCGAAGGACCGGTTGCGCGACAACGGCGACGCGCAGGTCGCGACCAGGTCGCCCAGTCCGGCGAGGCCCGCGAACGTCAGCGGGTCGGCGCCCAGCGCCGCGCCCAGCCGTGCCGTCTCGGCCAGGCCGCGGGTGATGATCGACGCCATCGTGTTGTCGCCGTAGCCCATGCCCGCCGCCATGCCGCACGCCAGCGCGATGACGTTCTTGCACGCCCCGCCCAGCTCGCAGCCGACCACGTCGGTGTTGGTGTACGGGCGGAAGTACGAGTTCGAGCACGCGTGCTGCAGGTCGACCGCCCGGTCGTGGTCCGTGCACGCGATGACGGTGGCGGTCGGCTGCTCGACCGCGATCTCCTTGGCCAGGTTGGGCCCGGACACCACGGCCACCTGCGACTCGTCGACGCCGGCGACCTCGCGGATCACCTCGCTCATCCGCTTCAGCGTGCCGAGCTCGACACCCTTGGACAGCGACACCAGCGTCGCGTCCGGCGGCAGCAGTTCCTTCCACGCCGACAGGTTCACCCGCAACGTCTGCGACGGCACGGCCAGCACCACCGCGTCCGCCCCGTCCAGCGCCTTCGCCGGGTCGGAGGTGGCGGTGAGGTTGGCGGGCAGCGAGATGCCGGGCAGGTAGCCGGAGTTCACGCGGGTCTCGGTGATCTCGGAGGCGACCTCCTGACGCCGCGCCCACAGCACGACCTCGGGACCGGAGTCCGCGATGACCTTCGCGAAGGCCGTGCCCCACGAACCTGAGCCGAGCACCGCAACACGTTCGATCGCCATGTGTTCAGGCCTTCCTCGGTCCGTAGAAACCTTCGGGTGCCTGCTCCTGACGCACCTCGGCCAGGTGCTCCTTGACCTTGCCCATCAGCAGGTCCGTGACCTCGCGCAGCAACGGGAGCGTCTCCTCCTTGCCGCGGTACGCGGAGAGGTCGACCGGTTCGCCGACGAAGTGCGTGATCGTCTTGCGCGGGAACGGCCGGAACTTCTTCTGGTAGCGGTTGTAGAGGTCGAGCGTGCCCCAGCGGGCGACGGGGATGACCGGACCGTCGTGCTGCAGCGCCAGCCGGGCCACGCCGGTGCGCGAGTTCGCGGGCCAGCCGTCGGGGTCCCGGGTGATCGTGCCCTCCGGGTAGATCACCACGACCTGACCGGTCTCCAGCGCGTTGTGCGCCTCGCGCAGGCTCTGCTGGGCGTCCGTGGTGCCCCGGTAGACGGGGATCTGCTTCGCGCCCTTCAGGATGCTGCCCATGATCGGCACGTTCCACAGGCTGTGCTTCGCGAGGAAGTGCGGCACCCGGTAGTTCTTGTGCACGAACATGGCGTCGTAGCACGGGTCGAGGTGCGAGATGTGGTTCATGACGAGCAGCGCGGCACCTTCGCGCGGGATGCGTTCCCCGTGCACCATCCGGTGCCTGCCCAGCACGAACGACATGGGGTAGACGATCGCCGCGGCGACCCCGACCCAGAAGCCGCCCTTCTCCCTTTTGGCCACGAGGCCTCTCCTAACCTGCGTAGATCGCCTGCGTAGATCTGCACCCGAGAGCACACTAGCCCGTCGACCACAATCCTCATCGCTCGCTTCCGGCGCCCAGCAGGGCGCCTCGCGGCGCCCGTCTGCACGGCGAAATCGAACGACGAGGGTTGGTGGTCGACGGGCAGGCCGCCGAATCGTGGACTATGGCGAGGTGCGGGATGAAGTTGACCTCGTGGTTCCGGTGAAGACGCTGGACCGGGCCAAGACCAGGCTGACCAGCGCGACCGGCGGAGATCCGGTGTCACACGCGGCGCTGGCGCTCGCGCTCGCCCTCGACACGGTGAGTGCGGCCGCGGCCACGCCGGGCGTCCGGCGCGTGGTCACCATCACATCGGACCCGGCGGTCGCGGCCGAAATGGCCGCGCTGGGTGTCGAGTCGCTGCCGGAGCCGCCACAGCCGGGGCTCAACGCGGCGTTGGAACACGGCGCACGCACGCTGCGCTCCTCCCGCATCGGCGCGCTCCAAGCCGACCTGCCGGCGCTGAAGTCCGACGAGTTGCAGGCCGCGCTCGAAGCGGCTCGTGGCCGCCGCGCGTTCGTCCCCGACCGCCAGGGCACCGGCACGACGCTGCTCCTCGCCGCGCCCGGCGGAGAACTCGACCCGCGCTTCGGCGTCGGATCGGCCGGGCTCCACCGGCTTTCCGGCGCGGTCGCGCTGATCGGGGCGTGGCCGTCGCTGCGCTGTGACGTGGACACCGAAGAAGATCTGCGGCTCGCGCTCGCACTCGGTCTCGGCACGCGCACCGCGAACGCCTTGCCCGCCTGGACAACCTGAGCACCCGCCACACGTCTTCCGGGTCACTGGGGTGATCACGATTTGGGAGACTGATGCGAGCGCTCATCGCGCTGGCGGGTGTCACGGCCATCGCGGGCTGTGTCGCCGCCTATCCGATCGACCGGCCGTCCGACTACACGGCGGAGAGCACGCTCAGCACCTGCCGGGTGGACCTGCCCCAGAGCTGGAAGGACCTGCTGTCCCTCGACAGGACGGAGGCGGGCCCGCACGAGAAGGTCATCGTCGTCGCGGCGAACGAGGACGCCGGCACGACACTGGTGAAGACCACGCGCAACAGGACGACCGAGCTCGTGCTGCACGACCACGGCAAGCGCCAGCAGGTGATGGCGGTGCAGAACGACGGGCAGCTCTTCGGCGTCGAGTTCGACGGCCGCTGGGTGACGTTCTCCACGACACCGACCCCGGCCGGCCACACCACCACGACCTACGCGTGGGACTCGCGCAACGACGGCGCGCCCGCCCGGATCGGTGACAGCGGTGCCGTGGTGCACAACGGCAAGGCCGCCTGGTCCGACAGTTCCGGCGTGCACCTCTACGACCTGGCGAAGAAGAAGGACAGGGTCGTCGGCCCCGGCAGGGAACCGGCGTTCCTCGGTGACTCGCTCATCTGGCTGCAGGACGGGAAGTTCCGCGCCGAGGGCGCGTTGCCCGACCAGCTGAAGAACGCCGAACCCGGTGACAGCGTGGCATCGGACGGCCGCACGGTGGTGTGGACGCAGGACGAGAAGCTGATCGGCTGGCGCGAGGACTGGGCCGAGCCGCGCGAGCTGGCCGGGATCAGGCCGGCGCCGAAGACGGAGGGCATCGTGTTCCCGCGGGTCAGCGGCGACTTCGTGTCGTGGCAGTCGGAGTCGTCGTACGTCACGGACATCCGCAGCGGGGCGACCGTGCACACGACCGAGGGCGGGTACTGGCTCGAGGTCCACGGCGGAGCGCTGACACAACAGGGGTGGCGTGTCGCGGCCGCCGCCCCGTTGGAGAAGCTTTCACCGCTCTCCCGCTGCTGACCGGGGTGCAGCCTGTTGAATCCGTGACGAACAACACGAAAATGTTGGTTTGAACAACTCGGCAGGGAACCCCGGCACCTTTACATCCGTATCCCCCTGTGCCCGACGACGCTTCCCCCGGCGTCGTCCTCCCCGACGCATTGCTCTGAGGTGTTTTCTGCATGAGTTCACTGACGCACGCCGACTACCTGGCGTTGCGCCGCTTTCCCGCTCTGGACGGCCTGCGTGCGATTGCCGCGGTGCTGGTCGTCTTCTTCCACTACGGCGGACCGGATCGGCTCCAGGGCTGGGCCGGTGTCCAGATGTTCTTCGTCCTCAGCGGATTCCTGATCACCACGCTGATGCTGCGCGAGGAGCGGCGGACCGGCCGGATCTCGCTCAGTGAGTTCTACCTGCGGCGAGGGTTCCGGATCCTCCCCGTCTACTTCGTGATCCTGCTCGTGACGGTCGTGGCGTCCGCGCTGGCCGGCACGTTCCTGAGCAACGGCATCGGCCCCGCGCTGCCGTACTTCCTCTCGTTCACCAACGAGTTCGCCGCCGCCAGCCCGTACGGGCAGTCCTGGTCGCTCGGCATCGAGCAGAAGTTCTACCTGGTCTGGCCGCTGGTGGCGATCGCGCTGGGCACCGTCGTCCTGCGCCGCCGCGCCGGTGCCGCCGCCCTCGGCATGCTGCTCGCGCTCGTGGTCGTGAACTTCACCGCGTCGCACAGCAACCCCGGCTGGCCGCTGCACTACTTCTCGATCCTGACGGGCGTGCTGCTCGCGGTCGCCCTGCACAGCCCGCGCGGGTTCGCCGTGCTGCGCCCCCTCACGACCCGCGTCGCCCAGGTCATCGTCTCGATCGGATTCGTCGCGGTGCACCTGAGCGTGAAGCCGATCGCCGGATTCCTCGACGGGATCAACGGAATCCCTGGTCACGTGCTGGTCATTCCGGTGTACGCGCTCGCGACGGCGGTGCTGCTGACCGCGATGATCGCGCCCGGACCGGCCACGACGTTGCTGTCCGTGAAACCGATGCAGTTCGTCGGCGAACGCTCGTACTCGCTTTATCTGGTGCAGACGATCGCCGCGACCGTCATCGCCTTCTTCTGGCCCGCCCTGTCCGGTCTCGGGCAGGCCGTCGTGGTCACGGCGCTGGGACTGGCGCTGGCGAGTGTCCTCTACGCGACCGTGGAGATCCCGATGATCAACCTCGGCCGGCGCGTGATCACCCGCCAGCGCGCGAGGGCCGCTGTCAGGTCCGGGGTGGCTCAGCAGGGCGCGCCGCAGGCTCCCGCGCCGCAGTCCGCCGAGTCGTCGCGGTTGGCGACCATCGGGCAGGCCCAGCCGTAGAACGGGTTCGGGGCGAGCGGCACGGGTTCCCTGCCGCTCTCCCTGGCCAGTTCCCTGGCGTGGTGCGCGGTCAGCGTCACGGGAGTGCCGCTCGCCTGCGCCTCGTAGGCGCCCTTCTCCAGCTGCAGGATCTCGACGCCGCGCGAGATGTCCGCCACGAACACGGTGCCGCGGTGCCAGTACGGCGCCCAGGACGTCGCGGTGTCCGGCCGCCAGTACCCGATCTGGATCGGCCTGGCCGGGGTGGAGATGTCCAGGAACCGGGTGCCCTGGTTGTACCAGGAGTAGGCCACGATCCTCTTCTGCACGTCGAAGTAGTGCGCGGAGCACGTGACGTTGCCGGGGATCGTGCCCTCCTGGTCGTCCGGGCTCCAGATGCCGACGGTCTTCATCTCCTTGGGCGTCTCGCCCCAGCCCTCACCGCCGTGGGTGCCCTGCAGCGAGGAGATGACGAACCGGCCCTCGGTCTTGCACGTGGGCGAACCGAACGCCTCCTCGGTGTGCAGCAGCAGCGAACCCGGCGGGTTCTCGCGCGTGGGCAGCGGACCGTCGAGCAGCGTCCGGCCGACCGGGCGGAACGAGTTGTGCGTGAACGAGGTCGGCATGTCCGCCTTCGGCACGGCGCCGCCCGCGTACGGAACGGGATCCCACGCCTTCGCCTCGCGGTACTCGCCGGTCAACGGGTCGCGGTGCCAGCCCTGCGTGTAGTAGCCGCGGGTGCCGTCGTCGCCCGCCACCCACGCGACGCCCTGGGCGTCGACCTGCACGTCGTGCGTGATCTTCCCCTCGCCCGCCTTGCCGCGGACGTCGACGGAGACCGGAAGTTCCTTCGGGGTCTTCGGATCGCGGATGTCCGTGACGAAGATCCGCCCGGTCTTGGCGTCCGACCTGTCCAGCCCTGCCGTCCAGAGGAACGAGCAGTCGTTGACGCAGGTACTGGTGTGACCGGTGTTCTGCCGGTGGAAGCTGAGGACCTTGAGGTCTGCCGGGTCCACAGCGGACACGATGTAGTTGCCGGTCGGGCGGTCGCCGGGCAGCGCGCGTCCGAACGAGTTGACCTCACGCGCCAGGAACGCGAGCTTGCGCTTGGGGTCGACGTTGATGTCCTCGTTCTCCCAGAAGCGCTTCGCCGGGTCGTCGCCCGGCAGCGCCATCTCCTCCTTGGTGAGGTGGTCGAGGAGCCTGGGCCGGTCGAGGTCGGTGACGTCGAACGTCTTGAGCCCGGTCTCCATGCTCACGAACGCCACGTCGCGCTTGCCGTACTGGGCGAACGCGATCGAGATGGCCCGTTCGGTACCGGGAAGTGAGGCCTTCAGGCGGACGTTCTTCGCCGCCGCCTGAAGTCGTGGTTTGTCCACCTCGGGGGTCCTGGGTTCGGCGGAAGCCGCCGAAGCCAGGCCCGCCGTGGTGAAGGCCAACAGGGTCGCCGCCGTGATCGTGGCAATAACCTTCATGGATCGACCGTGGCAGCGGCGCGAACGAGCCGTGTAGGTCCGAACGTCTAGGGTTCTGGTCCGTGCAGGCGACCGTGTCTACTTTTAACAGTGACGGCTCTGCCGTCGTTCTGCGTGATGACGGCGTTCTCGTCGACGTGAGTGCCGAAGCCGTCACGGCGGGTGGCTGGCGAATGCTGCGTCCGGGGCAGCGGGTGACCCTCGAACGTAGCCCTGACGGAGCTGTCACCGCTCTTCGGATGCCTGTTCTGTGACGAGGAGTTCACCGAACGGACGTTCTGGTTAGGGGCGCTCACGGCGATAGTGCGCCACAATGCGTGACGTGAGCAAGGACGACAACGACGGTAAGGCGACACCCTCCCGACGCCGCACCCCGCGTGCGGAAGCGGAAGCGGCGACCCCGCGCAAACAGCCGCGCGCGGCCACCCGGCGAGTCTCGACGACCCGGGCGAAGGTCGAACGCGGTCCCACTGCCGCCGCCCCGTTGCGCGGCGTGCCTTCCGCACCGCCCGCGGTGACGTCCAGCGCGATACCGACCGACCTCCCGGACGACCGGTACTTCAACCGTGAACTGTCCTGGTTGGACTTCAACGCCCGCGTGCTCGCACTGGCCGAGGACTCCTCGCAGCCGTTGCTGGAGCGCGCGAAGTTCCTCGCGATCTTCGCCTCGAACCTGGACGAGTTCTACATGGTCCGGGTCGCGGGCCTGAAGCGGCGCGCGGAGACCGGTCTGTCGGTGCGCAGCGCGGACGGGCTCACGCCGCAAGAGCAGCTCGTGTCGATCTCCAAGCGCACGCAGGAACTCGTGGAGCAGCACGCCCGCACGTTCCTCGACCACATCCGGCCCGGCCTGGAAGAGCACCGGATCAGCATCGTGACGTGGGGCGACCTCACGGACTACGACCGGCTGAGGCTCTCCAACTACTTCAGCGCGCAGGTGTTCCCGGTCCTGACGCCGCTCGCGGTCGACCCGGCGCACCCGTTCCCCTACATCTCCGGGCTGTCGCTGAACCTCGCCGTGACCGTGCGCGATCCCGAGGGCGGCGGTGAGCGGTTCGCCCGCGTCAAGGTGCCGGACAACGTGCCGCGCCTCGTCCGGGTGGAAGGGGACCGGTCGTCGTCCTCCGCGACCTTCCTGCCGCTGGAGGAACTCATCGCCGCGCACCTGGGCGAGCTGTTCACCGGCATGCAGGTCATCGAGTGCCACGCGTTCCGCGTGACGCGCAACGCGGACCTCGAGGTCGAGGAGGACCGCGACGAGGACCTGTTGCAGGCGCTGGAACGCGAGCTCGCGCGGCGCCGGTTCGGTCCGCCGGTGCGCCTGGAGGTCGCCGACGACATGACCGAGCACATGCTCGAACTGTTGTTGCGGGAGATGGAGGTCGACCCGCACGACGTCGTGACCGTGCCCGGCCTGCTCGACCTGTCGTGCCTGTGGCAGCTCCACAGCATCGACCGCAAGACGTTGAAGGACCCGGCGTTCGTGCCGGCGACCCACCCCGCGTTCGGTGAGCGCGAGACGCCCAAGAGCGTTTTCGCGACCCTGCGCGAGGGCGACGTTCTCGTGCACCACCCGTACGACTCGTTCTCCACGTCCGTGCAGCGCTTCATCGAGCAGGCCGCGGCCGACCCGCACGTGCTCGCCATCAAGCAGACGCTGTACCGCACCTCCGGCGACTCGCCCATCGTGGACGCGCTGATCGACGCGGCCGAGGCGGGCAAGCAGGTCGTGGCGCTGGTGGAGCTGAAGGCGCGCTTCGACGAGCAGGCGAACATCAAGTGGGCGCGGGCGCTGGAAAAGGCGGGCGTGCACGTCGTCTACGGCCTGGTGGGCCTGAAGACGCACTGCAAGACGTCGCTCGTGGTGCGCCAGGAGGGCTCGACGATCCGCCGCTACTGCCACATCGGCACCGGCAACTACAACCCGAAGACCGCGCGGCTGTACGAGGACGTCGGCATCCTGACCGCCGAGCCGACGATCGGCGCCGACCTCACCGACCTCTTCAACGTGCTGACCGGCTACGCCCGCCAGGACGAGTACCGCTCGCTCCTCGTCGCGCCCTACGGCGTCCGCAAGGGCATCGTCGACCGGATCAACATGGAGATCGAGCGCGCGCAGGCCGGTGAGCTCTCGGGTGTGCGCATCAAGGTGAACTCGCTCGTGGACGAGCAGGTCATCGACGCGCTGTACAGGGCGTCGCAGGCCGGCGTGCCCGTCGACGTGGTGGTGCGCGGCATCTGCGGCCTGAAGCCGGGCATCAAGGGGCTGTCGGAGAACATCCGGGTGCGGTCGATCCTGGGCCGGTTCCTGGAGCACTCGCGCGTCTTCCACTTCGTCGCCAGCGGCGAGTACTGGATCGGCAGCGCGGACATGATGCACCGCAACCTGGACCGCCGCGTCGAGGTGGCCCTGCGCGTGGCCGACCCGCGCCTGACCAAGCAGCTGGGCGACATGTTCGAGTCGGCGCTCGACCCGCACACGCGCTGCTGGGTGCTGCGCCCTGACGGAGAATGGGACGCCTCGCCTTCGGACGGCTCGTCCGTGCGGGACCACCAGATGGAACTGCTGCACAGGCACGGAGCTCTTGGGTGATCAAAGCTGCTGGGGCGGTGCTCTGGCGCGATGCCGACGGTGACGTCGAAGTCGCGGTGGTGCACCGCCAGCGTTATGACGACTGGTCTCTGCCGAAAGGCAAACTCGACCACGGAGAGACCATTCCGGCCTGTGCGGTGCGGGAGATAGAGGAGGAGACGGGCTTCTCCTGTGTTCTCGGCCGCCATCTCCGCCAGGTGTCGTATTCGGTGAAGGGCGTGCCGAAGACGGTCGACTACTACGCCGCTCAGGCCGTTTCCGGTTCGTTCGTCCCCAATGAAGAGGTCGATCTGCTGCGGTGGCTTCCTGTCGCCCAGGCGTCGGAACTGCTGACCTATGAACCGGACCGGGACGTGCTGGCCGAGTTCGCCCGCCTGCCTGCGGACCTGCTGGTCGTTCTGCTGGTGCGGCACGCGAAGGCCGGAAAGCGGTCGGAGTGGAACGGCGACGACGACCTCCGCCCGCTCTCAGACGCGGGCTGGCGCCAGGCCGCGGCACTGCGCGCCCTGTTGCCCCTGTGGGCGCCGGTGCGCGTCCACACGGCGCCCAGGGTGCGTTGCGTGGACACCGTGCGGGGCGTGGCCGAGGACCTGGACGTGGAGATGGTCGAGGAGGCGCGCCTGTCCGAGGAGGGCTACTGGCCTGATCCGGACGCCGGCCTCGTGCGACTGCTGGAGGTCGCCACCGACGAGGGCCGCGCCGTCCTCTCCTCGCAGGGCGGCGTGATCCCGTCCGTCGTGCAGTCACTGGCCGAACTGGGCGGGCTGCGGCTCGAGGAGATCCCCTGCAAGAAGGGCAGCACGTGGGTGCTGGCCTTCACCAGGCCGTTCGGCACGTGGTCCACTTCGGACTCGCCTTCGCGCTGGCCAACCCTGGTGTCAGCGCACTACCTGGCCTCAGCGCTGGCCAGGCCCTAGATTTGGCCGCTGTGTTTATTGGCCGCTGCTCCGCAGCGGCGGCGAGTTCGCCGGGAAGTCGGCCGTCCAGCCGCCGCTTCGGCCCGAATCGCCTGCGGCGGTTGACCCGAAGAGGCGACTGGACGACCGACGCGAACTCGCAGGCGTGAAGCGTTATTTCTATTGGAGCGCCAGGCGTTCTCAGCCCCGCGTCGAATCCGCGAGTTCGCGCTGGTCGTCCGTTCGCCTCTTCGTCGTGATTCGGCGAAGCCCAATCACGGCGAAGCGGTGGGCGGACGGCCAGCTTCCCGGCGAACTCGCCGCCGTCTGCGGAGCAGCGGCCAAAAAACACGAAGGCCCCGGCGTGCGCACGCCGGGGCCTTCCGCGTTGTTGCTGAAGTGACGCAGCCTCCCTTGGGAGGCCCGTCTCACTTCTTCTTGGCAGCCGTCTTGCGAGCAGCCGGCTTCGCAGCCGCGGTCTTCGCGGCGGGCTTGGCAGCGGCGGTCGTCTTGGCAGCAGCCGGCTTGGCAGCGGCCGTGGCGCGCTTGGCCGGAGCCTTGGCAGCGGCCGTCTTGGTGGCGGCGGCCGTCTTCGTGGCGGTCGCCTTCGCGGGCGCCTTGGCAGCAGCAGCGGGCTTCGCCGCGGCCGTGGTGGTGCGACGGGTCGCGGGCGCCTTGGTGGCGGCCGCGGCCGTGCGGGTACGCGTCGTGGTCGTCGCGCGGGTCGTCGCGGCCTTGGTCGCCGGAGCCTTGGCAGCCGCGGGCTTCGCGGCAGCAGCGGCGGCGGGCTTCGCGGCGGCCTTGGCAGCAACGGCCTTCGGCAGCTTCTTCGCACCGCTGATGACGTCCTTGAACGTCGAGCCGGGGCGGAACGCGGGCACGTTGGTCTTCTTGACCTTCACGGTCTCGCCCGTGCGCGGGTTGCGCGCGGTGCGAGCCGCACGGGCGCGCTTCTCGAAGACGCCGAAGCCCGTGATGTTGACCTTCTCGCCCTTGTTGACGCTGCGGACGATCACGTCCACGAGGCCGTCAACAGCAGCACCGGCGGTCTTCTTGTCTCCAAGGCGCTCGGCGAGCGCCTCGATGAGCTGGGCCTTATTCACCGTCAGTCCCTCCCAGGACGCTCACGGCCCTAAGAGACGGGCCGACTAGAACGCAACGGTAGGCCCAAAACGCGAGAAATACCAATCGCCACGCCAGATTTTTCGTTGTGGCGTGGCTAATTGCGCCCCTTCGAGGGACAGGAGGTGCCGGATTCACCCCTGGAGAAGGGGGAATCCGGCCCCCTCTCAGACCGCCGGAAGCGGATCCGTTGTGGGCAGCCAAGTCTGGCGATTGCCCTCGAATGCGCTGATCTCGGGCTCGTGGCGCAGCGTCAAAGCGATGTCGTCGAGGCCTTCGAGAAGGCGCCAGCGGGTGTAGTCGTCGATCTCGAACGGGGCTACCAAGTCCTTGGCGCGAACGGTCTTGTCGGTGAGGTCCACCGTGACCGGCGTGCCGGGTTCGGACTCCAGCAACTTCCACAGCAGCTCGACATCGGACTGGCTGCACTGCGCCGCCACGAGACCCTGCTTGCCGGAGTTGCCCCGGAAGATGTCCGCGAACCGGGACGAGACGACGACGCGGAAGCCGTAGTCCATCAGCGCCCAGACGGCGTGTTCCCGAGAGGACCCGGTGCCGAAGTCGGGACCCGCGACGAGGACGCTGCCCGCCTTGAAGGGCTCCTGGTTGAGGATGAAGTTCTCGTCACCGCGCCAGGCGGCGAAGAGCCCGTCCTCGAACCCGGTGCGGGTCACGCGCTTGAGGTAGACGGCCGGGATGATCTGGTCGGTGTCCACGTTGGACCTGCGCAGCGGCACACCGACGCCCGTGTGGGTGGTGAAGGCATCCATGGTCAGTTCTCCAGGTCTGCGGGGGCCGACAGGGTGCCGCGCACGGCCGTGGCGGCGGCGACGAGCGGGGAGACGAGGTGCGTCCGGCCGCCCTTGCCCTGCCTGCCCTCGAAGTTGCGGTTGGAGGTCGAGGCGCTGCGTTCGCCGGGCGCGAGCTGATCCGGGTTCATGCCAAGGCACATCGAGCAGCCGGCCTGCCGCCACTCGGCGCCCGCGTCGAGGAACACCTTGTCCAGACCCTCGTCCTCGGCCTGCTTGCGCACCCGCATCGAACCGGGGACGACCAGCATCCGTACTCCTGAAGCGACGTGCTTCCCCTTGATGACGTCCGCCGCGGCACGCAGGTCCTCGATGCGCCCGTTGGTGCAGGAGCCGAGGAACACCGTGTCCACGCGGATGTCGCGCAGCGGCGTACCGGGCTCGAGGCCCATGTACGTCAGCGCCTTCTCGGCGGCCACGCGCTCGTTCTCGTCCACGATCTTCTCGGGATCGGGGATGTTCGCGCTCAGGGGCAGGCCCTGGCCGGGGTTCGTGCCCCACGTGACGAACGGGGTGAGCTCCGCCGCGTCGATGGTCACTTCCGCGTCGAAAGTCGCGTCGTCGTCGGTGCGCAGCGTCTTCCAGTATTCGACGGCCGCGTCCCAGTCCGCGCCGGACGGCGCGTGCGGGCGACCCTTGATGTAGTCGAAAGTCGTGTCGTCCGGTGCGATCATGCCGGCGCGGGCACCAGCCTCGATCGACATGTTGCAGACCGTCATGCGCGCTTCCATCGACAGCGCTTCGATGGCGTCGCCGCGGTACTCGAGCACATAGCCCTGTCCGCCACCGGTTCCGATCTTCGCGATGACGGCGAGGATGATGTCCTTCGCCGTGACGCCCTCGCCGAGCGCGCCGTTGACGTTGATGGCCATCGTCTTGAACGGACGCAGCGGCAACGTCTGCGTCGCCATCACGTGCTCCACCTCGGACGTGCCGATGCCGAACGCGAGCGCACCGAACGCACCGTGGGTGCTCGTGTGACTGTCGCCGCACACCACCGTCATGCCCGGCTGCGTGAGGCCGAGCTGCGGGCCGACCACGTGGACGATGCCCTGCTCGAAGTCGCCCATCGGGTGCAGCCGCACCCCGAACTCCGCGCAGTTGCGCCGGAGCGTCTCCACCTGCGTGCGCGACACGAGATCCGCGATCGGCTTGTCGATGTCGACGGTCGGAACGTTGTGATCCTCGGTGGCGATCGTGAGATCGGCCCTGCGCAGCTTGCGGTTGGCAAGGCGAAGCCCGTCGAACGCCTGGGGACTGGTGACTTCGTGCAGCAGGTGGAGGTCGATGTAAAGCAGGTCCGGCTCCGCACCACTTCCGTGGCGCACAACGTGTGCCTCCCACACCTTCTCCGCGAGCGTGCGGCTCATCGCGACATCTCCCACATCATGGACGCGCCGACAGATCTGGACTTCTCACTGTCTGGGAAGTTAGTATCGGCTTGTGGGACAGCATAGCGGGATCGGCGTGCTGGACAAGGCAGTGGCCGTGTTGAACGCCGTAGCAAAAGATCCTTGTGGCCTGGCCGAGTTGTGCAACCGCACCGGCCTCCCGCGAGCGACCGCACACCGCCTGGCCGTAGGCCTCGAGGTGCACCGGTTGCTGCGCCGAGGCTCCGACGGCCGCTGGCGCCCAGGCGCGGCTTTGGCCGAACTGGCAGGCGGCGCAACGGACCCGTTGCTGGACGCCGCTTCCTCAGTACTGCCTCGCCTGCGCGACATCACAGGCGAGAGCGTCCAGCTCTACCGCCGCGACGGTATGCAACGAGTCTGCGTCTCCTCGGCAGAGCCCCCATCGGGCTTGCGAGACACAGTCCCGATCGGTGCCAGGCTCCCGATGACAGCGGGCTCAGGCGCCAAGGTCCTGGCAGCGTGGTCGGACCCGGGCACCCAACGCGCCGTCCTGGCGGACGCCGTCTACGGCGAACGCACCCTCCTGGAAGTCCGCCGCCGAGGCTGGGCGCAAAGCGTGGCAGAACGAGAACCAGGCGTCGCCTCAGTCTCAGCCCCGGTACGAGACTCAGCAGGCGCCGTAGTGGCAGCAGTCTCGGTCTCAGGCCCCATCGACCGCATGGGCCGCCGCCCAGGGGCCCGCTGGGCAGCAGACCTACTAGCAGCAGCCGAGGCCCTGCAAAGCCGCCTCTAAAGCACCAACGCACACCCCAGGCCGCCCTCCCCCAGTGGAGGGCGGCCTTCGCACTTCCACCCACGACACGCCGCCGATCCCATACGACACGCGGCAACGGCCACCTCAACAGGCACAGGCCCAAACGGCCCAACGCACACGAAGAGGCCGCCACGACAAGGAGGGAAGGCCGGAGAGACGCAGCTGGCGGAGCGAGGCGCCCACGAATACGGCAGCTCATGACTAGATGGCTATGTTGCGCGGGACACGAGATTGCTTGGTGTCAGCGAATAAAGGCCCGCAGTGCCAACGAAGAATGCACACGACAGCAATTGGGTGATCACCGTCACGCACTCACAGGACGAGCGAAGCGAGGCCCCCAACCCATTCGCGAGCGAAGCGAAGCGCTCACCAAACGGTCATGGCCAACACTCACGCCGGGGGTCCGGGGGCGGAGCCCGCCGGCTGGGGGTCTGGGGGCTCGGCCCCCGGAGGACACATGCGAAAGAGGCCTGTCTGCGCACTCCGCAGACAGGCCTCTGACACCTCTGTAGCCCCGAAGGGATTCGAACCCTCGCTACCGCCTTGAGAGGGCGGCGTCCTAGGCCGCTAGACGACGGGGCCCTAGAACTTCTTGCTGGTTTGAACCTTATCAGATCATTCTGTCCGGTCCAAATCCGGCTATTCAGTTCTTCTTACTGCTGGGTCTTGCTTTGGGTCTTACATTTTCAGCAGCTCCGGAAGCGTACCCGAGGGTAGTTCTTCCTTCGCAGCTGGGGTACCAGGACTCGAACCTAGACTAACTGAACCAGAATCAGTCGTGCTGCCAATTACACCATACCCCATTGGCTTTGACGATCGACTTCGTTGTCCCGCGGGAGTTCCGAGGTCCTCGTTGCTGCCGAGAGAAATACTAGACCACGCCCCCGGCAGAAGTGAAATCGGCCCCCACCTGAACGCATCCGCGCAGGTGAGGGCCGGTCTCGAAGGTGAACTCAGGCGCTGGCGGTGGAGAGCTCGCACACGAGGAGCTCCGGCAGTTCCGCGAGGGTCGTGATGGACGACAGGCCCGCGGGCAGTGTGCCGCCGGACGGGCCGATGCGGTTGATCCAGACGCCGTGCATTCCGGCGTCCCGTGCGCCGATGGCGTCGGCGTGCAGGCGGTCTCCCACGTGGACGGTGTCGCCGGGCGGGACGCCCAGTGCCAGGCACGCGGTGTGGAAGATCACGCGGTCCGGCTTGGCGCACCCCACCTCACCGGCGATCAGGACGGCGTCGAAGTACTCGGCCAGGCCGAGCTGGGCGATCTTCACGCGCTGGTGGCGGCCCGAGGCGTTGCTGATCGCGGCGATAGGGAGGCCTGTCGCGCGGAGCCAGTCGAGCATCGGGATGGCGTCCGGGAACAGGCACCAGCCGGCGGAGAGGACCTCCTGGCGGCCGAGTTCGCGGCGGGTCGCTTCCTCCAGCGTCAGCTCCTCGCCAAGAGCGGCGAAGAAGGCCTGCGTGCGGATGTTGCGCATCTGCTCGTACTGGAGTTCACCAGCGAGCTGGCGGGACACGTGGTCGTCGGTGATCCTCTGCCACAACGACCAGGCGTCGGCGTTACCGACCATCGAGGCCAACGCGGCTCGCGAAGAAGCGCTGTAGTCGACAAGTGTGTCGTCGACGTCCAGGCACACAGCGCGGATCTCGCCGGTTCTCTTACGCGTGAAAGTCGGGGACGCAGTTGTCACCCCGGAAGGTTAGGTGCGTGGGGGCCTCGTCCGATTCGGCTAACGAGGTGATTCCTACAGGTCCTTGCACGATCAAGCAGACCTTGAGGCCCCGAACGAACCAGTGACACTCCTCCGAGCGCCGAATGCAATCGCCCGGTCGAGTGTTGTTCGGCAACACAACGCTCCCCGTTCGCGCCTGCCGTTCCGGGAGCGCGACACCATAGCTCGGACCACGACATTTCGCACCAGTCGCAACCTTTTCGAGGCCTGGTCCACCAGACAGTCCACAGTGGATTGACCGACGAGAGCCAGGCCACTCGGAACCCGGCTTGACGCACGCCGCGACTGCGAGCATGCTGGTTTTATTCAACACAGGTTGAAAAGAGGGGATCGACATGGAGAGGACAACCTGCCTCGTCGTCGGCGGCGGGCCTGCCGGAATGGTGCTGGGACTGCTCCTGGCCCGCGGTGGTGTCGAGGTCACGGTGCTCGAGAAGCACGGTGACTTCCTGCGCGACTTCCGCGGCGACACGGTGCACGCGTCGACGCTCACGCTGCTGGACGAGCTGGGGCTCGGTCCCGCGTTCGAGCAGGTGCCGCACCAGGACGTCGACAGGATGGAGGCGCTGCTCGACGGTGGCGCCAAGGCCACGATCGCCGACCTGTCCCGGCTGCCGGGCCCGAACAAGCGCATCGCGATGGTGCCGCAGTGGGACTTCCTGGACCTGCTGGCGGACGCGGGCAGGCTCGAACCGACGTTCACGCTGCGGATGAACACCGAGGTCACCGCGATCACCAAGAGCGGCAACAAGGTCACGGGCGTGCAGTACCGGGACCGCGTCGACGGGCACGAGGGCGAGTACGCCGCCGACCTCGTCGTCGCGGCCGATGGACGGAGCTCGATCCTGCGCGCGGCCGTGGAACTCCCGGTCTACAGCTTCGGCGCGCCGATGGACGTGTGGTGGTTCCGCTTGCCGCGCAACGAAAGCGACGCCATCAAGGGTGGCGCCGGAAGGTTCAGCGCCGGCAGCGCGCTCGTCCTCATCCCACGCGGCGAGTACTTCCAGTGCGCCTTCCTGATCCGCAAGGGAACGGACCAGACGCTGCGCGCCGAGGGTGTCGAGAAGTTCCGCGAACGCGTCGTCACGCTCGTCCCGTGGCTCGCGGACCGGGTAAACCACATCACCGACCTCGACGAGGTGAAGCTGCTGGACGTGAAGCTGGACCGGCTGCGCCAGTGGCACGTCGACGGACTGCTGTGCATCGGTGACGCGGCGCACGCGATGTCACCGGTCGGTGGCGTGGGCATCAACCTGGCCGTGCAGGACGCGGTGGCGGCGGCGACACTGCTCGCCAAGCCGTTGCGGGAGGGCCGGGTCACGAGCGCGACGCTCGCGAAGGTGCGCGGGCGCAGGCTCTTCCCGACCGCGGTGCTCCAGACCCTGCAGCGGGTGATCCACCGGCTGTTCCTCGGCCGCAAGCTCAACAGCACCGCGACGGTCTCCCGCACGGGCGTGCCGTTGCCGCTCAAGATCGTGCAGAAGCTGCCGTTCCTCCAGGTGGTCCCGGCCTACGTGGTCGCGATCGGCCCACGCCCCGAGCACGCGCCCGACTTCGCGAGGAGGGATCCGCAGACGATCGTCAGGTCGTGACGAACGCCTCGGAGCTCTCGCCGAGCACCATCGCCACGGCGTGGGCGCGGTCACGGGCGCCGAGCTTGCGCAGGATCGCCTTCACGTGGGTCTTCACGGTGTCGTTGCTGATGAAGAGCCGCTGGGCGATGCGGGCGTTGTCCATGCCCTTCGCCATCTCGGCCAGCACGTCGAACTCCCGCGCCGACAGCCGGCCGAGCGACGCGGGAGGCGGCATCCGCGCCGGTAGGCGCGCGAGCGATCCCACCCGCGCGTCGATCGTGGCGGGAGCACCCCGCACCGCGGCCGCGATCAGCGGCAACAGCTCGGCCACGGGCGAGGTCTTCAGCAGGTAGGCCACCGCGCCGGCGTCGAGCGCCGCGCGGGCCCAGCTCGGACTGTCCGCATCGGACAGAACGACGACGCGGGCGCCCGGCCGGTACTGCGCGGTGTCCCGCGCGGTGCGCAGCGGTCCGGCGCCCGGTACGTCGAAGTCCGTGACGACCAGGTCCACCAGTGTGCCGCGCAGGCTGCGCGCAGCCTCGGCCACGGTGTGGGCGATGCCCACAACGCGGAAGCAGTGCGTGCGGTGCAGCGAGAGCCGCAGCCCTTCGGTGATGAGCTGCGATCCGTCGACCAGCAACACTCGGGTGGACGCCTGGTCCGTCATGACACCGGGAAGTTACTCGCGGGTACCGCGATGCGTAACCTGCCGGACGCCGGATTGCTCCGTACGGCTACCTATTTGCGACCGGATTGGTGAGCGTGCCGAGGCCGTCCACAGTCACGGAGACCGTCTGTCCGGCCCTGATCGGCCCGACACCGGCCGGAGTGCCGGTGAGGATGAGGTCGCCCGGCAGCAGCGTCATGATGCCGGAGACGTACTCCACGAGTGACGGGATGTCGTGCACCATCAAGGAAGTACGTCCGTCTTGTTTGACTTCCCCGTCGACCTCGGTGACGACGCGGACGTCGGAGGGGTCGAAGTCGGTCTCGATGAACGGACCCAACGGGCAGAACGTGTCAAAACCCTTGGCACGCGTGAACTGCACGTCCTTCTTCTGCAGGTCGCGAGCCGTGACGTCGTTGGCGATCGTGTAGCCCATGATCACACCGGCGGCCTTGGCCTTCGGCACGTCGCGGCACGGCTGGCCGATGATGACGGCCAGCTCGCCCTCGAAGTCGACGCGCTCGGACACGGCCGGCAACTTGATCTCGACGTTCGGGCCGACCACCGAGGTGTTGGGCTTGAAGAACAGCAACGGCTCCGCGGGAACCTCGTTGCCGAGCTCCTTCGCGTGGTCGGCGTAGTTCCGGCCCACACCAATGATCTTGGTGGGCAGGATGGGGGCGAGCAGCCTCACGTCCGCCAGCGGCCACTTCCGGCCGGTGAACGTGGGCGTGCCGAAGGGGTGTTCGGCGATTTCCGCGGCCTCGTCGCCTTGGACGGCGACGAAGGCCACGCCTGCGGGATGAGCAATTCGGGCGATGCGCACGGAGCCAGTTTACGAGGTCAGCCACTTCGCATGGATTTGTGCACCAGCGCGTCGCAGAGCGCCAGCCAACTCGCCTCCACGATGTTCCCGTGCACTCCGACCGTCGTCCACTCGCGCTCGCCGTCCGTGGACTCCACCAGCACGCGCGTCACGGCGTCCGTGCCGGGGTGCTCGGTGAGGATGCGCACCTTGTAGTCGGCCAGTTCCACTGCGTCCAACCAGGACAGGTGCGGCAACAACGCCTTGCGCAGCGCCGCGTCCAGGGCGTGCACGGGCCCGATGCCCTCGGCGGTGGCGATGACCCGCTCCCCCGCCACGTGCACCTTGACCGTGGCCTCGGACACGATCTCGCCGTCCGACCGGTGGTCGAGCACGACCCGGTAGGACTCCAGCGTGAACGGAGGAGTGTCCAGTTCGGACAGCTCGGCGCGCAGCAGGAGCTCCATCGAGGCGTCGGCGGCCTCGAACGACCAGCCCTTCGCCTCCAGTTCCTTGACGCGTTTCAACGCGCTGCCGACCTCGGTCCCCCGGCCGGCCAGGTCGAGCCCGAACTCACGTCCCTTGAGTTCGATGCTCGCCCGACCGGCCATCTCGGTGACCAGCACCCGCATGTCGTTGCCGACGGTGTCCGGATCGATGTGGTTGTACAGCTCCGGATCCACCTTGATCGCGCTCGCGTGCAGACCCGCCTTGTGAGCGAATGCTGACGACCCGACATAGGCCTGGTGGGTGTCGGGTGCGATGTTCGCGATCTCGGCCAACGCATGGGAGACACGGGTGAGCTCGGCCAGTGCCCCGATCGGGAGCACCTCCATGCCGAGCTTGGTCACGAGGTTTCCCACGACGGCGAACAGGTCCGCGTTTCCTGCTCGCTCGCCATAACCATTGGCGGTGCACTGAACGTGCGTCGCGCCCGCCTGAACGGCCGCGAGGGTGTTCGCCACCGCGCAGGACGTGTCGTCCTGGCAGTGGATTCCCACTCGGAAACCGGTCTTCTCGACGACCTCCGCGACCGTCTCCGCGAGCCCCAGCGGCAACTGCCCGCCGTTCGTGTCGCACAGCACGACGACGTCCGCACCACCCTCCACAGCGGACTCCAGCACGCGCAGACTCGTGTCCGGCGAGAAGGCGTACCCGTCGAAGAAGTGCTCGGCGTCGAGAAAAACGCGCCTTCCGTGGTCCTTCAGGAACCGGACGGTGTCGCGCACCATCTTCAGGTTCTCTCCGGAGTCCGTGCGCAGCGCCCGTTCGATGTGCCGGAGGTCCGACTTGGCCACCAGCGTCACCACCGGCGCCTGCGAGTCGAGGAGTGCCTTGACCTGCGGGTCTTCCTCCACCTTGACCCCGGCCTTGCGCGTCGCCCCGAACGCGACCAGCTTGGCGTGCTTCAACTCCAGATCACCGGCCGCCGCCCGGGCGAAGAACTCCGTGTCCTTGGGCATGGCGCCGGGCCAGCCGCCCTCGATGAACCCGACGCCGAGCCCGTCCAGCAGCCGCGCGACCGCGAGCTTGTCCGTGACGGAGTACGAAATGCCCTCACGTTGTGCGCCATCGCGCAGCGTCGTGTCGTAGACGTGGAATGCGTCGGTCGGGCCGGCCATCGGGGTCATCTCCTCTTCCGGGCAAACAAAAAGACCCCCCGCGGGATGCGAGAGGTCTGCGCGTCGGGTGCCAGGGGCGGCAACTACCCGACGCGCTCGTCGATAATGATGGCGGTGTGCTGAGCCATGTCCCGGATGCTGCCACAGCTCGGCACGGCGTACCAAGCGGCGGGAGGAAATCTCCCACTATCTGGTCACGGGTTCACGCCTGTGACGCCACCTCGGTGAGGCGGTGGCCCGCACGGCAGGTGGCCGGCCCCTCTGGAACGCGACCACCCGCCCAGCGACTCAGACTCCGGCCAGGAACTTCGCGAACGCCTCGATCGAAGCCGCGTTGCGCGGCGACTCGACCAACGCCGCGTACGGCAAAGAGAAGAACCGCTTCCCCTTGACCGCGGGCGAGTGGGACAAAGGCGCGTACCCCTCCAGGAAGGCCTGCTTCTGCTCCGGAGTGTTCGCCTGTCCGTCCGCGTAGTCCACGATGAGCACGACCTCGGGATCACGCTGCACCACGGTCTCCCAGTTGACCGTGGTCCAGCTGTCGTTCAGATCGCCGAAGATGTTGTCGCCACCGGCCTTCGAGATGATGTCCTGCGGCGCCGCGTTTCTGCCGGACGTGAACGGCTGGTCCTGCCCGCTGTCGTAGAGGAACACCTTCGGCCTCGGCTTCCCGGCCATCAACCGCTCGGCACCAGCGATCTGCTCCTGGTAGGTCTTCACGAGCTCCTCGGCCTCGGCCTCGACGCGGAAGATCTTCCCGAGGTTGCGCAGGTCCGTGTACAGCGCGTCCAACGCGGGCATGATCCCCCGCTGCTGCCCGACGCCGTTGCGGCAGGCCTCGGTGAGCTGGTAGGTCCCGATCCCCAGCGCCTTCAACGCGTCCGGGGTGAAGCCGGTGCTCTCGCTGAACCCGTAGTTCCAGCCGGCGAAGACCAGGTCCGCGTTCGCGCCCTGCACGACCTCCTTGGAGACCTTGTCGGACAGGTGCTTCACGCTCTCGAAGTCGGCCTTCCAAGGGGAGGTGCGGACGTCGACGGTGTCGGTGCCGGACACGACGTAGCCCGCCATGCGGTCCTTCAGCCCCAGCGCGAACATCAGCTCGGTGATGCCGGTGTCGTTCGTGACGACTCTGGACGGGACCTTGTCGAACGTGACCTGCTGCCCGCAGTTCGTGATCGTCACCGGGTCGGACGCGGAGGTGTCCTGGGCGACCGTGGCACCGCAGCCGGAGACCAGCAGCAGCACGGCGCAGACGACGGTTCTCAAGGGGTGACCTCCTGGTCGAACAGGAGCTGTGGAACTCCCGTTGTGGGGTGGGCGACCACGTGTGCGGTGACGTGGAAGACCTTGGCGATCAGTTCGGGCACCAGCACTTCGGCCGGTGTGCCGGACGCGACCACCCGGCCCTCGTCGAGGACGTACAGGCGGTCGCAGTAGGACGCGGCGAGGTTCAGGTCGTGCAGGACCGCGAGCACGGTGACGCCCAGCCCGCGTGCGAGACCCAGAACGTCGAGCTGGTGGCGGATGTCGAGGTGGTTCGTCGGCTCGTCCAGCACGAGGACGCGCGGTTCCTGGGCGAGCGCGCGGGCGATGAGCACGCGCTGGCGTTCGCCGCCGGAGAGGCTGAGGAAGCTCCGTGAGGCGAGATGCGAGACGTTCACCGTTGCCAGCGCTTCGGACACGACCCGTGCGTCGCGGGCGGGATCGCGGTCGTGCGGCAGGCGGCCCATCTCCACGACCTCGGCGACCGTGAAGTCGAACTCGACCTGCGACTCCTGCGTGAGCGCGGCGAGGTCACGGGCGACGCCGTGTCGCTTGTGGACGTTCTCTCCGTCGAGCAGGACGGTGCCCGCGTCCGGCTTCAACGACCGGTACACGCAGCGCAACGTCGTGGACTTGCCGCTGCCGTTGGGGCCGACGATGCCGACGACCTCGCCGGAGGCGTGCAGCGTGATGCCGGAGACGATGTCCCGGACGGTGACGCCGGTGAGCTCGACCCGCATCAGCGGCCTCCGAAGACGTAGGACCTGCGGCGCATTAAAAAGATGAAGCACGGCACACCGAGTGCGGCCGTGATGACGCCGAGCGGCAGTTCCTCGGGCGCCGCGAGCATCCGCGCGGCCACGTCGACCCAGACCAGGAACGAGGCTCCGGCCAACGGTGCGAGAGCGAGCACCTTGCGGTGATCGGCGCCCACGACCATGCGCGTCAGGTGCGGCAGCATCAGCCCTACGAACCCGACGGCCCCGCTGACCGCCACCAGCACGCCGGTCATGGCCGCGGTGACGATGAACAGGTGCGTGCGGAACCGGTTCACCGCCACGCCGAGCGTGGTCGCGGTCTCATCGCCCATCGCCATCGCGTTGAGCTGGCGCGCCTTGGTCGACAGGTAGACGATGCCGGCCGCGGTCACCACGGCGGCGACGGGCAGCGACTGCCAGTTCGCGCCGCCGAGGCTGCCGAGCAACCAGAACATCGCGGCCCGCGCCGCCTCACCGCGCGGTGCCTGGAACACCAGCAGCATCGCCACGGCGGAGAACCCGTACGCCAGCGCCGTTCCGGTCAGCACCAGCCGCAACGGTGTGAGCCCTCGGCTCGTGCGTGCGGTGATGTAGACCAGTGCGGTGGCGCCGAGACCGGTCAGGAACGCCCCCACCGACAGCGCGTAGACGCCGAGACCGGACAGGACGCCGAGCGTCGCCACGGCCGTCGCGCCCACGCTCGCGCCCGACGAGATGCCGAGCACGTACGGGTCGGCGAGCGCGTTGCGGACCATCGCCTGGATCGCCACGCCGACCGTGCTCAGACCCGCGCCCACGACCGCGGCCAGCAGGACGCGGGGAAGCCGGATGTTCCAGACGATGTGGTACTGCCCGGCGAGGTCGGCGGGGATCGTGCCGCCGGTCAGCGCCGCCCACAGCAGTTCGAGCGTGAGGCCGAACGGAACGGAGACGGGGCCGAGCGCGACACCAGCGACGAGGCTGACGGCGAGCACGCCGACGAGCACGCTGATCTTGGAGATCACTTGGTCCTTCCCGCAGTCCACGGCGGAATCGGAGACACAGGCCGGCCGTGTGCGGGTGTTCGGGCTCGTCCTCACGAGGAGGCCTACCGTTGCGGGTCAGCGCCGGACTTCGACCGGTCTTCCCCCACGCACGACTGAGCCGACCCTACCTGCGAAAACAGAAAGTTCGGAAATTCTTCGGGTGTGATGTCGATCCAGTGCGGGGCCCGTTCGACCTCGGGATGTCAGAACGCGGAACACGAGCAGGGAGACACACCGTGAAGTACATGCTGATCATGCGTGCCACCGACGAGGCCTACGCGAACATGGGCGACTTCGACTTCGACAAGATGCTGGAGACGGTCGGCGCGTTCAACGAGGAACTGATCCGCGCCGGTGTCCTGCTGGCCGCGGAAGGCCTCTCCGAGGCGTCCGAGGGCGTCGTCGTCGACTACTCCGCCGAACCGCCGGTCGTCACGGACGGCCCGTACGGCGAGACCAAGGAGCTGTTCAACGGCTTCTACCTGCTCAACGTCTCCTCGAAGGAAGAGGCTGTCGAGTGGGCCAAGCGCATGCCGATGACGGGCGCCGGGTTCAAGACCGAGATCCGCCGGGTGCCGTCCATCGACGAGTTCCCGCAGGACAACGAGTGGATCCAGAAGGAACGCGCGTGGCGTGAGGCCAACGGCCAGCTCTGACCAGCGCACGGAAACGCCGAAGCCCCGGCCGGAACATCCCGGCCGGGGCTTCAAAACGTCTGGCAGAACTCAGCCCGTGCGCACGTTCGACGACACGAGAGCCGCGAGCCTGTCACCGATCGCGTAGGTCTGACCCGGCGACTGGTGATCACGCGTGGCCAGATCGAACGCCACGGAGGCCTCGATCCGGCGTGCCGACTCGTGCTCGCCGAGGTGGTCGAGCAGCAGCGCGACCGACAGCACGGCGGCCGTCGGGTCGGCGATGCCCTGGCCCGCGATGTCCGGTGCCGAACCGTGCACCGGCTCGAACATCGACGGGTTGCGACGGGTCACGTCCATGTTTCCCGACGCGGCCAGGCCGATGCCACCCGTGACGGCGGCGGCGAGGTCGGTCAGGATGTCGCCGAACAGGTTGTCGGTGACGATCACGTCGTAACGGCCCGGGTCGGTGACCATGTGAATGGTCGCCGCGTCCACGTGCTGGTAGGCCACGGTGACGTCCGGGTGCTGCAACGAGACCTCCTCCACGACGCGCGACCACAACGAGCCGGCGTGCGTGAGGACGTTCGTCTTGTGCACCAAGGTCAGGTGCCGGCGCTGCCGGTTCGAGGCACGCGCGAAAGCGTCCCTGACCACGCGCTCGACGCCGAACGAGGTGTTCAGCGAGACCTCGGTGGCGATCTCGTGCGGCGTGTCCTTGCGGAGCAGGCCGCCGTTGCCCGCGTACGGGCCCTCGGTGCCCTCGCGCACCACCACCATGTCGATCTCCGGCGGGTCCGCGAGCGGGCTGCGGACACCGGGGTAGAGACGAGCCGGGCGGAGGTTCACGTGGTGGTCGAGTTCGAAGCGCAGCCTCAGAAGCAGGCCCCGCTCCAGAATTCCGCTCGGCACCGACGGGTCGCCCACCGCGCCGAGCAGGATCGCGTCGTGCTGGCGAAGCTCCCCCAGCACCGACTCGGGCAACAACTCTCCCGTGGCGTGCCAGCGCGCCGCGCCGAGGTCGTAGCGAGTGATCTCGGCCGCCGGAACGACCTCACCGAGGACCTTCAGGGCCTCAGCGATGACCTCGGGCCCGATCCCGTCTCCTGGGATCACTGCGAGCCGCATCCACACACCTCCCAGGTGTCAGTCCCCAATTGGTGGGACTACTTTCCTTCGCGAAAGGCTACCGGCATCGCGGGTGCCCGCCGCATGCCGGACACCCCATCGGGGTGTTATCTCCCGTACTGCGGGACACCCACACGGCCCATATCCCACTTTCGAGTGTCACTCGACCGCAGTACTGCTGTCCCGTCAAGGGGTGACGCCCCCATCGCACCCCGCGTTCACCCAACGCACGCGGGGCCCTTTCGTACCGACATGCAGTACGAAAGGGCCCCGCGTGCGGTTGGACGAGTGGCGTCAGTAGGCGCCTCGGCCGGTGGAGCGCACCAGGACGACCGACGCGCGGTCGCCGTTGGCGTTGTGGTGGTTGAGCACCAGCAGACCGTCGGACTTGTCGGCCTTCAGCGAGGCCTCGTCCTTGTTGACGACGAGCGCGGTGCCCGGCTTCGCGAGGTACGAGAGCGCCGCGTCGCCGCCGCCCTGCGCCCACAGGCCCGGCTTGAGCGGGTCGAAGGACAGGTTGCGGTCGATCACGTCGATCAGCTTGTTCGCGTTGCCCGGCGCCGGGTAGTAGCCGCCGGTGCCCACGACGTACGAGATGCGGGCCGTGTCCTTCGACGCGTCGATGCCCAGTGCGCTCAGCAGCACCGGCAGGACGACGACGTTGGTGTCCTGGACGTTCGCGTCGACGTCGCCGAACAGGCCGTTCACGCCCTGGATGTCGACGGTCTCGCCCGTCTTCAGGTCCACGGTGGACGCGACCAGCAGGTCGGTGTCGGTCAGGCGGGTGGCGAACACCTCGAAGTCCGCCGTGCCGTCACCGTTGGTGTCGATGTCGACGAACGGAATGGTGTTCTTGCCCAGGTTGTACCAGTTGCCCCAGGTGGCGACACCGAACGCGAGCAGCGCCTCCTCGGGCTTGCCTTGCGCCTTGGCCAGCGGGGCCGTGGAGGCCGCGCCGACGTAGCGGAGGTCGCCGCCCTTGGCCGTGTCGTTGAGCGCGCAGTTCTCCGTGACGTTGCGCTTGCAGTCGCGCAGCTTCGGCGACTGGGCCTGCAGCTCGAGGACGCTGATCAGCGAGCGGTAGGCCTGCGAGCCGGTGCCCTGGTCGATGCCCTTGCCGGACACGTTCAGCACGGCCTGCTTGTCGTTGCCGCGGAACTTGAGGCTGGACGCGGTCTTGATGTCCGCGACCGGCTTCGGCGCCGAGTAGACCGACAGGCGCAGCGGCACCGTGGCGCCGGAGACCGGCGTGAAGGTCACGCGGCCGGAGGCGTCCGCGAGGAACTGGCGCGGCGTGTCGAGCTGGTTGGCCTCGACCGTCGAGTCGACCGTCTTGCGCAGCGCCTTCGGGTCGTCGATCTTCAGGGTGACCTTGACCTTCGCGACGCCGCGCGGGCTCAGCTTCACCCTGTCCTGCGAGAGCACGTAGCTCACGCCGGGGATCGTCGTGGCCGCGGTGTAGCCGACCTGGTACTCGACGGGCTTCGTGGACTTGTTGACCAGCTTGATGGTCTTGGACTTCGAGACCGGCTTGGAGACCTCGACGACGCCGAAGTTCGCGCTGACGTAACCGTTGTCCTCCTCGACGTAGGCGAGGACCTGGTTGTCGATCGCGGACTTGCCGTCCACGCGGCCGGTGCCGACCCGGTTGGGGGCGAAGGTCTTGCCGTTCTCCTTCACGTCCGCACCGGCGGTGTTCATGATCGAGGCCTTGACCTCTTCCAGCGTCCAGTCCGGGTGCGCCTGGCGGACCAGGGCGGCGATGCCGGCGACGTGCGGCGACGCCATCGACGTACCGGAGATGACCATGCGGTCGTCACCGGAACCGACGGCGGCCGACGAGATCGTGTCACCGGGGGCCGCGACGTCCGGCTTGATGGACTGGCCGCGGGTGCCACGGCTGGTGAACGCGCTCGGAGTGTCCGAAATGGACTGGTCGTACGTCGCCACCGTGGTGCGCAGGACGCCTGCCAGGCGAACGGTCAGCGTGCCCGCGTCCAGCAGCGGGCGCACCTGGTTGGTGGCGTCACCGGTGAACTGGAAGACCGGGATGGTCGCGTTGCCCGCGATGCCCGCGTTGAAGTTGTTCAGGGTGGACGAAAGCACCACGCCCGCGGCACCGGCGGCCTGCGCGTTGTTGGTGCGGCCACCGGAACCGCAACGGCGCGTCGCGTCGTTGTCGTCCCACTCGAGCCACACGAACTTGCCCGCGAGGGCCTCGGTGATCGGCTGGCAGCCGTCGAGGTTGCCCGCCTGGGTCAGCTTCACGACCGGCAGGGTCTTGTCGTAGCCCAGGTAGCCGGTGAAGTTCTGGCTGTACTGGCCGGGCTTCGCCTGGCCGTTCGCCTCGGCGCCGTCGCGCAGCACGAACGAGTCGCGCGTGGAGGCGACGGTCAACGCCTCGGGCGTGTTGCCCGGCGAGCCGCCGATGTCGTAGAGGTCGCCGCCGTTGCCCGCGGAGAAGACCGGCATGACGCCGGCCTTGTACAGCTTCTTCACGAAGAGGCTGTCGGGGTCGTCCGGGGCGCCGTAGTCGGAGCCGAGCGACAGGTTGACCACGTCGAGGTGGTCGGAGAAGTCGCCGTCGCCGTCGGGGTCGAGCGACCAGTCGAGCGCCTGCGAGGTGACGTTGGTCGAGCCCTCGCAGCCGAAGACCTTGAGCGCGAAGATCTGTGCCTTCGGCGCGGTGCCGGGGCCGATCTTCATCTCGTTGAGCTTCGCGGCGTCGAGCTTGGTGTAGTCGCCCTTGAACGTGCTGCCGTCGGCGTTCTCGCCGAAGCCTGCCGTCGTGCCGGCGACGTGCGAGCCGTGACCGTTGCAGTCGAGGGGGTTCGGGTCCGGCTTCGGCGTGTTGATCGCCGGGTCGGTGCTCTCCCCGTCGTAGTCCTCACCGACGAAGTCGTAACCGCCGACGACCTTCGCGGTCGGGAAGTTCGGGTCCTTCGCGCGCGGGTCGACGGCCCTGAACGCCTCGACCGTGCCGGGGCCGCCGAAGTTCGCGTGCGTGTAGTCCACGCCGGTGTCGATGATGCCGACGCGGATGTCGTCGCCGAGCTTGCCGTACTGCTGCCAGACGTTGAGCGTCCTGGTGAGCTGGACGGCGTTCGAGTTCTGGCGCTTCTTCGGCACGACCGGGTAGACCGCGAGGACGTCCGCGCGCTGCGCGAGTTCGCGGACCTTCTGCGCGTCGGCCTTCACGACGACGCCGGGGACGCCGTTGGAGGTGCGGTAGAGCTCCAAGGTCCGCGTGTCAGCGCTCTTGAGCTGGCCGACGACCTGGTCCGCGGTGGCGGACACGTCGCTCTTGGCCTGCCTGGCGGCCTGCTTCGCGACTTCCTTGCCCTGGCTCTTCTTCTCGTCGAACGCGTCGACGGCCGGCTTGCGGTCCAGCGCGACGAACGCGGTGACCGCGCCCGCGGCGTTCAGCCTGGGGGAAACCTTGAGGTGCAACGCTTTCGCGTCCAACCCTTGCGCACTCTTCACCGGCTGCGCGAGCGGTTCGCCCTGCGCCTGTGCCGTGGCGGGTGCGATCAGCAAACTGGTGATGGCAGAGAACACCACCAGACTCGATCGTCTCTTCACTACGTTGCCCCAACCGAGGTGTGTGTGCCTTCGACCCGAAGAAACAGTGCCGTGCCCTCTACGGCACCGGGTCAACCTCGTGGGGACGCTAATCGCTGATCGTGTCTCTGCGACTGCCCCGAAAGTATGAATGTGGTCTACGGATAGTTGCCTGTTACGACTTCGTTGTGAACGACGATGGACACGGGAAGGGGACTTTGCCGTCCCCTTCCCGGTTTGTCGTGACTATCCGAAGTCGACAGAGCGAACGGTGCGCGCGCCGACGGCGGCACCGATCGGGTCGAGCACCTGGGTGTCGACCGGGCGGTCGACGCGCAGCACCATGACGGCGTCGCTGCCGGTCTGGCTGATCTGCGCGGCCTCGATGTTCACGCCGGCCTCGCCGAGCAGCGTGCCGACCGTGCCCATGACACCCGGACGATCCGGGTACTCCAGCAGGAGCACGGTGCCTTCGGCCCTCAGGTCGAAGTTGCGGCCGTTGATGTTCACCAGCTTCTCGACCTGCGCGATGCCGCTGACCGTGCCGGAGACGCTGAAGGTGCTGCCGTCCGCGTGCACGGACTTCACCGTGACGAGGCTGCGGTGGTTCGGGCTCTCGGTCTCCTTGACGAGCTCGACGCTCACGCCCAGGTCGGCCGCGAGGCTCGGCGCGTTCACGAACGTCACCTGCGACTCGACGACCTTGGAGAACACCCCGCGCAGCGCGGCGAGCGGCAGGATGTCGACGTCCTCATTGGACAGTTCGCCGCGGACCTCGACGGTGACGCTGGTCGGGGCCTTGGGCGACAGTGCACTGAGGACGGTGCCCAGCTTCTGGACCAGGGGCAGGTACGGGCGGACCTCCTCGCCGACCGCACCGCCCTGGACGTTGACGGCGTCCGGCACGAACTCGCCGGCGAGCGCGAGGATGGTGCTCTTCGCGACGTCGGTGCCCGCCCGGTCCTGCGCCTCGGCCGTGGACGCGCCGAGGTGCGGGGTGACGACGATGCCCGGGACGTTGAACAGCGGGCTCTCGGTCGTGGGCTCGGTGGAGAAGACGTCGATGCCGGCTCCGCCGACCTGGCCTTCCTTCACGGCCTCGGCGAGGGCTTCCTCGTCGATGAGGCCACCGCGGGCCGCGTTGACGATGATGACACCGCGCTTGGCCTTGGCCAGCTGCTCGGCGCCGATGAGACCCTTGGTCTCCGGCGTCTTCGGCAGGTGGATGGAGATCGCGTCGGCGCGCTCGAGCAGCTCTTCGAGGCTGACGAGCTCGATGCCGAGCTGGGCGGCGCGCGCCGCGGACACGTACGGGTCGTAGGCGATGAGCTCGACGCCGAACGCGGCGATGCGCTGCGCGAACAGCTGGCCGATCTTGCCGAGGCCGACCACGCCGACCGTCTTGCCGTTGAGCTCGACGCCGTTGAACTTGGAGCGCTTCCACTCGTGGTTCTGCAGCGTCTCGTGCGCGGCCGGGATCTGGCGCGCGACGGAGAGCAGCAGTGCGACGGCGTGCTCGGCGGCGCTGACGATGTTGGACGTCGGCGCGTTGACGACCATCACGCCGTTCTGCGTGGCGGCCGGAACCTCGACGTTGTCCAGGCCGACACCCGCGCGGGCCACGACCTTCAGCTTGCGCGTGGCCGCGAAGACCTCGGCGTTCACCTGGGTGGCGGAGCGGACGAGCAGGGCGTCCGCGTCGGCGACCGCGCTGAGGAGGGCTTCTCGGTCGGTGCCGTCTACGTGGCGCACTTCGACGCCGTCGCCGAGAGCGTCCAGGACGGACGGCGCGAGCTTCTCGGCGATGAGGACAACAGGTCGGCTCGTGTTGCTCACGGACATCGCTCCCAGGAAGGGTCGGATCGTGGGGCGCAGGCGTGGTCGGGGGCGGCTGGCCCGCGCCGACCGGAGCACCGCAATGTGTCCGGACTGTTAACGAGCATAGACAGGGGGACTCGCGAAGCTTTCGAGCGGGTGGCTCAGGTCACTGGCCGCGTCCTGCGGTATGGGACGAATCCCGCCTGGACGTGGGGCTGGACGGAAGGCAGGCCGCCCACTGCGTGAGAACTGGCGGGACGCGGGTCGAGCCGGCGGCCGGCAGGCGGTGTGAACGGGGATGGTTCTGCGACTACTCGGCGGCGACGGCTCGCACACCGCGGAGGACGACGTCGAGCACCGTCTCCGCCTCGGCGCGAGCGGCCTGCGGATCGGCGGCCCGGGTGATGTACAGCGCCGAGCCGTAGAGACCCCCCAGTGCGACATGCGCCAGCGGATCGACCGCGACACCCGGCAGGGCGCCGCTGACCACCAGCGGGGTCAGCACGACGCGCAGCATCGGAAGCTCGACGCCCTCCAGGCCGCCTTCCCACGAGTTGGCGGCCATCACGCCCACGCTGTCGATGATCACGATCCGCCGGAAGTCCGGCCGCAGGCAGGCGTCGAGGAACGCGGACAACCCCGCTCGCACCGCGTCCCACGGATGGCTCTCCGCCAGCGCCGCCGCCATCACTGCCTCGGCGGTTTCGTCCAGCACCGCGTCGTAGACGGCCTTGAACAGCGCGTCCTTGCCGCTGAAGTGGTGGTAGAGCGCCCCCTTGGCGAGACCGGCCCGCTGCACGATCTCGTCGATCGCGGTCGCCGCGAAGCCCTGCTCGACGAACAGCTCCCGCGCGACCGTGACCAGTTGCTCGCGCGTGGCCTCCGCCTGCCGTTCCCGTAGCCGCTTGACAGTCACCAAGCCAGCTTAAAGACTGACCGTCAGTCGGTGAACGACTACCGGTCGGTGAACGACCACCGGTCAGCGAGGGGGGCCAGCCTTGAAGACACTTCCGCCAGGACAACGCCGAGTCGACGGATTCCCGCGGTTCGGGACACACCTGCAGCAGCCGCCACCTCCGGTGCCTGACGATCCCGTGATCGCCATCAGCGGCGTGGTGCGCGAACCCGTCGAGGTGCGGCTGGAGGAACTGTCCGCACTGCCACACCGGGAGACTTTGGCCGACTTCCACTGCGTCGCCGGGTGGACCGCGACCGACCTGCGCTGGGAGGGCGTGAGGTTCGCCGACTTCTACCGTCGTTTCGTCGAACCCGCGCTGGAGCCAGGGGTCACCGTCACCCACCTGGCGTTCGAGGGCCTGGACGGTGCCGCGTCGGTGGCAGAGCTGCAGGACGCGCTCGCAGACGACGTCATGCTGGCTCGACGGCTGAACGGACGCCCTCTCAACGGCGACCACGGTGCTCCGATACGGCTGGTCAGCCCGGCGCAGTACGGCTACATGAGCATCAAGCACCTCTGCGCCGTCGAAGTGTGTTCGGCGCTGCCGGCGCACCGGCTCGGTACGAAGATCTTCGACCGGCTGCTCGAAGGGCATCCGCGGGCGCGCGTCTGGCAGGAGGAACGCCACGGCCGCGTCGCCGGTCGGCTGGTCCGGCCGTTCTACCGCGCCCTCATCGGCCCGATCCGCCGTCTCAGCGCGAAAGGAGCGCAAGGCGAATGAGAGTTTCCAACGACGTGCTCAAGGCCCAGCGCTGGATCATCAGCGATGTCGTCCACGACTTCGAGGTCGAGGACGTCTGGGCTCTTCCCGTCGACGGTGGGCCCGACGGCTTCGACGAGGTCATCGGCCTCATGGCAGCCATGGACTTCCCTGGTTCGGCGCCGCTGCCGGTGCGCGTGCTGTGGGGAATCCGCGATCTGTTCGGCCGCCTGTTCGGAATCGGGCGCGTCTCGGCCTCGGCGGAGGACGCCGGCGCCTGGCCACCCGTCCCCGGAACCGGCGAGCCGTCGCTGTCCGTCCGCGTGCCGGCGGAACTCCGTGGTACAGCGACGGATTCCCGCCTCACGGACAAGCCGTTCCGTCCGCTGTACCGCACCGGGACCGAGTTCGCGGAGGAGATCTCGAACCGGACGATGTACGGCGTGATGCACCTGGCCTGGGTGGACCAGGGCGGCGGCCGGTACCGGGGACAGATGACCGTCTACGTCAAGCCGCGCGGTGCCGCCGGCAGGGCGTACATGGTTCTCATCAAGCCGTTTCGCTACGCGATCGTCTATCCGGCGCTCATGCGGTACGTCGAACGAGCCTGGGCGGCACGACGGGGCTCGCGACTGACCTGACCGCGGCAGCGGTTCGGCTTGTCCCGTTGCCTGCCGTGGGACGCTTCGACGATGCCGCTCGTGTGGATCACCGGGGCGTCGCGGGCTGGTAAGTCGACGGTCTGCTCGCTGTTGAAAGCAAGAGGAGAGCTGGCGGTCGACGCCGACTGGGAGGGCTACAACCGGTGGGTGGACCGGGTGAGCGGGCGGGTCGTCGCCGACCCTCCCGACCCGGTGCCCCAGGGGTGGCTCGACCGGTTCGGGTGGCGGATGAGCCGGGAGCGGGTCGAGGACCTCGCCGTGCGGGCGCGGGAGACCGACGCGTTCCTCTGCGGCTGCGTCGAGAACGAGGCGGAGGTGCTGGACCTCTTCGACCTGGTGGTCTGCGTGGTGATCGACGACCAGACGATGCGCGAGCGGTTGCGGACCCGCACGACGAACTCCTTCGGCAAGCACCCGGAGGAACTGGCGGCGGCCCTGGAGCACAACGCGCACATGGAGGCCACCTACCGGGCGCGCGGTGCCCTGATCGTCGACGGGACCCTGCCGCTGGAGGAGGTCGCCGACGCGATCACCAGGGCTCGTCGAACTCGCCGTCCTTCGCACCCAGCACGAACGCGTCCCACTCGGCCATCGTGAAGGTCAGGACGGGTTCGAGCTGCTTGGAGTTGCGCATCGCGACGTACGTGGCGCCGTCGGTGTGCTCGATGAAGGCGATCTCGACGTGGCCGTCTTCCGGTTCCGGCTCCGGCGGGCGCTTCCACTGCGCGTTGCGGAGGTCCAGCTTGCCGCGCACGTGGGCCTTGTCGTCGTAGATCGGCGCACTCTCGGTCATGCCGAAGAAGCTAGCGGATGGACGCGAACGAAAAGCGGAAAGGCCCGCGGAGCGTCACACACGCTCCACGGGCCTCCCTCGGGAAAAGCCTCAGGCGGTCTCGGTGATCGGCCGGTCGACCCACGACATCATGTCGCGCAGCTTCTTGCCGGTTGCCTCGATCGGGTGGTTCTCACCCTCCTGCTGCAGCTTCTTGTAGTTCGCGCGGCCGTTGTCGTCCTCGGCCACCCACTCGTTCGCGAAGGTGCCGTCCTGGATCTCGCCCAGGATCTTCTTCATCTCCTCCTTGACCGCGGGGGTGATGACGCGCGGGCCGCGGGTCAGGTCACCGAACTCGGCGGTGTCGGAGATCGAGTAGCGCATGCGGGCGATGCCGCCCTCGTACATGAGGTCGACGATCAGCTTGAGCTCGTGCAGGCACTCGAAGTACGCGACCTCGGGGGCGTAGCCCGCCTCGGTGAGGACCTCGAAGCCGGCCTGGACGAGGGCCGAGGCGCCACCGCAGAGGACGGCCTGCTCGCCGAAGAGGTCGGTCTCGGTCTCTTCCTTGAACGTCGTCTTGATGACGCCGGCGCGCGTGCCGCCGATGCCCTTGGCGTAGGACAGGGCGAGGGCCTGCGCGTTGCCCGACGCGTCCTGCTCGACCGCGATGAGCGCCGGAACGCCCTTGCCGTCGACGAACTGGCGGCGCACGAGGTGGCCGGGGCCCTTCGGCGCGACCATGGCGACGTCCACTCCGGACGGAACCGTGATGAGGCCGTAGCGGATGTTGAAGCCGTGGCCGAAGAAGATCGCGTCGCCCTCGTTGAGGTTCGCGGCGATCTCGCCTGCGTAGATGTGGCGCTGCGCGGTGTCCGGCGCCAGGATCATGATCACGTCGGCCCACGCGGAGACCTCAGCCGGCGTGCCGACCTCCAGGCCCTCTTCCTCGGCCTTGGCGCGGGACTTGGAGCCCTCCTGCAGGCCGATGCGGACCTCGACGCCCGAGTCGCGCAGGGACAGCGCGTGGGCGTGGCCCTGGCTGCCGTAGCCGATCACGGCCACCTTGCGGCCCTGGATGATGCTCAGGTCGGCATCGTCGTCGTAGAAGATCTCAACGCTCACTGTATTTCCTTCTGTGTTTGTTTGCCGCTGCTCCGCAGACGGCGGCGAGGTCGTCGAGAAGCCTGCCGTCCGGCCGCCGCTTCGCACAGATTGGGCTTCGCCGAATCTGCACGAAGGGGCGACCGGACGACAGGCACGACCTCGCGATGGTTAGCGGACCGCGGTGGCGGTGATGGAACGAGCGCCACGGCCGATGGCGACCATGCCGGACTGGACGATTTCGCGAAGCCCGTAGGGCTCCAGCATGCGCAGCAACGCGTCGAGTTTTTCAGACGTGCCGGTGGCCTCGATCGTGACGGCCTCTGGCGAGACGTCGACGACCTTCGCGCGGAAGAGCTGGACGGTTTCGAGGACCTGCGACCGCACCGTCGCGTCCGCCCGGACCTTGATCAGCACCAGTTGCCGCTGAACGGAAGCACTCGGCTCCAGCTCCACGATCTTGATGACGTTGATGAGCTTGTTGAGCTGCTTGGTCACCTGCTCCAGCGGCAGCTCGTCGACCGACACCACGATGGTCATGCGCGAGATGTCGGGGTACTCGGTGCGGCCGACCGCGAGCGACTCGATGTTGAAGCCGCGGCGGGAGAACAGACCGGCGACGCGTGCGAGCACACCGGGCTTGTCCTCGACCAAAACGCTCAGCGTGTGCCTGGTCATCACAGGTCCTCATCGAACAGGGGGCGGATGCCGCGGGCGGCCATGATCTCGGAGTTGCCGGTGCCCGCGGCGACCATCGGCCACACCTGGGCGTCCTTGCCGACGACGAAGTCGACGACGACCGGGCGGTCGTTGATCTCCAACGCCTTTCCGATCACCTCGTCCACCTCCTCGCGCGACTCGGCCCGCAGGCCCGCGCATCCGAGGGCTTCCGCCAGGAGCTTGAAGTCTGGGATGCGGTGCTTGTGCGTCCCCAGATCCGTGTTGGAGTACCGCTCGCCGTAGAACAGCGTCTGCCACTGGCGGACCATGCCCAGGTTGCCGTTGTTGATCACGGCGATCTTCACCGGCAGGCCCTCGATGGCGCAGGTGGCGAGCTCCTGGTTGGTCATCTGGAAGCAGCCGTCGCCGTCGATGGCCCACACCGTGCGGCCCGGCTCACCTGCCTTGATGCCCATCGCGGCGGGAACGGCGAAGCCCATCGTGCCGAGGCCACCGGAGTTGATCCACGTGCGCGGGTGCTCGTACTTGATGAACTGCGCGGCCCACATCTGGTGCTGGCCGACACCCGCGGTGTAGATGGTGTCCGCCGGGGACAGCGCGCCGATCCGCTCGATGGCGTACTGCGGCGACAGCGTGCCGTCCTCGGGCCAGTCGTAGCCCAGCGGGAACGTCTCGCGGATCGAGTTCAGCGTCGCCCACCACGGCGCGAGGTCGACCTTCGTCGCTGTCTCGCGCTCGGCGCGCAGCGCGTCGATCAGCTCGGTGATGATCTCCTTGCAGTCACCGACGATGGGCACGTCGGCGCGGCGGTTCTTGGAGATCTCGGCCGGGTCGATGTCCGCGTGGATGATCTGCGCGTCCGGCGCGAACGAGTTCAGCTGGCCGGTGACGCGGTCGTCGAAGCGGGCGCCCAGTGCGATCAGCAGATCCGACTTCTGCATCGCCGCGACGGCCGCGACGGTGCCGTGCATGCCGGGCATGCCCATGTGCTGCTCGTGCGAGTCCGGGAACGCGCCGCGCGCCATCAGCGTCGTGACGACCGGAATGCCACTCTCCTCGGCGAGGCGCAGCAGCTCGGCGTGGGCGTCCGCCTTGATCACGCCGCCGCCCACGTAGAGAACGGGCTTGTGGGCGCTGACGATCAGCTTCGCGGCTTCGCGGACCTGCTTGCCGTGCGGCCGGGTCGTCGGCCGGTAACCGGGCAGGCGCATCTCGGGCGGCCACGAGAAGCTGGTCTGCTCCTGCAGCACGTCCTTGGGGATGTCGACGAGGACCGGGCCGGGCCGGCCGGTCGACGCGATGTGGAACGCCTCCGCGATCGCCCGCGGGATGTCCGCCGGGTCGGTCACGAGCACGTTGTGCTTGGTGATGGGCATCGTGATGCCGCAGATGTCCGCCTCCTGGAAGGCGTCCGTGCCGATCAGCGGCCGCGACTGCTGGCCGGTGATCGCGACGATGGGCACGGAGTCCATGTTCGCGTCCGCGATCGGGGTGACGAGGTTGGTCGCACCCGGTCCCGAGGTCGCCATGCAGACCCCGACCTTGCCGGTGGCCTGCGCGTAACCGGTCGCCGCGTGTCCCGCGCCCTGCTCGTGGCGGACGAGGATGTGCCGGACCTTCGTGGAGTCCAGCAGCGGGTCGTACGCGGGAAGGATCGTCCCGCCCGGAATGCCGAACACCACTTCACACCCGACCGCCTCAAGCGAGCGGACGAGGGACTGCGCCCCGGTCACTCGGATCGGCGCGCCAGTGGGCGGAGCCGGTTTGGGCCGCGGACCTGGACGTGGCGACGAGGGCTCGGAAGCCTGTCGCGATGGTGCGCTGGTCATTGGTTTGCCTCGTGGGTATCGGGGTCCGGACACGAAAAAACCCTCGACAACCCGAAGTTGGGTCGTGCGAGGGTCGCGCGTCGACGCAGGCTGTTCGGCTCAGGCGTCGACGCGCCTGAGAAGTACGAGAACGAGCGTGCGCTGCATGAAGCGGACGTTATCGCCTCGCGCAAGAGTGCGTCAACTCTGCGGGATGGAATTCCCGGATCGTGGACGTGGAACAATCCTTCGAGTGAAGAAGCTGGTCTTTCGCATCCCGGCAACGGCCCTGCTCGCAGCGGGTTTGATCGCCATCTGCGTCACCCCTGTGGCGTGGCTCGCTCCGGGACTGCAAGCGCTCTACGTCCTCCCGCTCGGTTACGCGTACTGGGTGATCCGCAACCGCACGACCGTCACCGAGGACGAGCTCGTCGCCCGCGGCGTGTTCGGCACGACCACGCTCGAGTGGTCCGAGGTGAAGTCGATCCGGCTGGCCCGCAAGGGCTGGCTCAAGGCCGTGAAGGACGACGACTCCGAGGTGACGCTGCCCGCGGTGCGGTTCATGCACCTGCCGGCGTTGTCGTTGGTCAGCGGCGGGCGCGTGCCCGACCCGACGGTCGAGGCGGAACCTGCCGCGGAGGAGCCCGCGAAAGACGCCGCGGAAGAGGTCGTAGAGTCGGAGAAGTGATCAAACGAGTTCCGCTGCTGAGCCTGCTGCTGTCCATCGCAGGCCTGCTGACCTCGGCTTATCTGACGTACACGCACTTCAACGCGAGTGCGCTGCTGTGCTCGGCGGACTCCGTCATCGACTGCGAGACGGTGACGACGAGCGAGCAGTCGGAGTTGCTGGGCATCCCCGTCGCGTTCCTCGGACTGGCCTTCTTCGCGTTCCTGACCGTGATCTGCCTCCCGTTCGCGTGGCGGATCGACGCCCTGAAGTGGGTGCGTCTCGCGGCCGTCGGAGTCGGCGTCCTGATGGTCGTCTACCTGGTGGCGGCCGAGTTCCTGATCATCGGCAAGATCTGCCTGTGGTGCACCGTCGTGCACGTGATCACGCTCGCACTGGCCTGTCTGCTGGTCGCGGCGAGTCTGCGCACAAGTAACCTTTGAGTCACCGCTCCCAGACTGGTGGACGCCGCACCCCGCGTCCCGCGCGCTTTTTTCTTGAACTGAATCTGGAGGAGCAGTGCCTCAGCTCCGCTCTCGCACCACCACTCACGGCCGCAACGCAGCGGGTGCCCGCGCCCTCTGGCGCGCGACCGGCATGACCGACAGCGACTTCGGCAAGCCCATCATCGCGATCGCCAACTCCTACACGCAGTTCGTGCCCGGCCACGTGCACCTGCGCGATCTCGGGGACATCGTGGCCGAGGCGGTGCGCGAGGCGGGCGGTGTCGCTCGCGAGTTCCACACCATCGCGGTCGACGACGGCATCGCCATGGGCCACAGCGGAATGCTCTACTCGCTGCCCAGCCGCGAGATCATCGCCGACTCCGTCGAGTACATGGTCAACGCGCACCAGGCCGACGCGATCGTGTGCATCTCGAACTGCGACAAGATCACGCCCGGCATGCTGAACGCGGCGATGCGGCTCAACATCCCCGTCGTGTTCGTGTCCGGCGGCCCGATGGAGGCCGGCAAGGCCGTCGTCGTCGAGGGTGTCGCCGTCGCGCCGACCGACCTGATCACCGCGATCTCCGCCTCGGCCTCCCCCGCCGTGAGCGAGGAAGGGCTCTCCGAGGTCGAGCGCTCCGCGTGCCCGACCTGCGGGTCCTGCTCCGGCATGTTCACCGCGAACTCCATGAACTGCCTCACCGAGGCCCTCGGGCTCTCGCTGCCGGGCAACGGCTCGACGCTGGCCACGCACGCCGCGCGCCGCGAGCTGTTCTCCGAGGCGGGCCGCGTGATCGTGGAGCTGTGCAGGCGCTGGTACGGCGAGGACGACGAGTCGGTGCTGCCGCGGTCGATCGCGAACCGCAAGGCGTTCGAGAACGCGATGGCGCTCGACATGGCCATGGGCGGCTCGACGAACACCGTGCTGCACATCCTCGCCGCCGCGCAGGAGGGCGAGATCGACTTCACGCTGCAGGACATCGACGACCTGTCCCGCCGCGTGCCGTGCCTGTCCAAGGTGTCGCCGAACTCCGACTACCACATGGAGGACGTGCACCGGGCCGGCGGAATCCCCGCCCTGCTGGGCGAGCTCTACCGCGGTGGCCTGCTGCACGACGACGTCACGTCGGTGCACACGCCGACGATGGCGGAGTGGCTCGGCAAGTGGGACATCCGCGCGGAGAACCCGTCGCCGGAGGCGATCGAGCTGTTCCACGCCGCTCCCGGCGGCGTGCGGACGACCGAGGCGTTCTCGACGTCGAACCGCTGGTCCTCTTTGGACACCGACGCGGCCGGCGGCTGCATCCGCGACGTCGAGCACGCCTACACCAAGGACGGCGGCCTGGCCGTGCTGCGCGGGAACCTGGCCGAGCGCGGCGCGATCATCAAGGCAGCGGGCATCGACGAGGAGCTGTGGCACTTCGAGGGCCCGGCGCGCGTCGTCGAGTCCCAGGAGCAGGCCGTCTCGGCGATCCTGAACAAGGAGATCCAGGCGGGCGAGGTGCTGGTCGTGCGCTACGAGGGCCCGTCCGGCGGCCCCGGCATGCAGGAGATGCTGCACCCGACGGCGTTCCTCAAGGGCTCCGGCCTCGGCAAGAAGTGCGCGCTGATCACGGACGGCCGGTTCTCCGGCGGTTCGTCGGGCCTGTCGATCGGCCACATCTCGCCGGAGGCGGCGGGCGGCGGCACGATCGGCCTCGTCGAGAACGGTGACCGGATCCTGATCGACGTGCACGAGCGGCGGCTGGAGCTGCTGGTCGACGCCGACGTGCTGGCCGAGCGCCGCGCCAAGATGGAGGCGTCGGAACGGCCGTGGCAGCCGGTGGACCGGATCCGCCCGGTGACGGCGGCGTTGCGGGCGTACGCGCGGATGGCGACGGACGCGTCCACCGGCGCGGTGCGCGACCCGAGCCGTTAAAGAGCGAAGGCGAGCGCCATGGCGGCGCCGAACACGAGCCAGCCCGTCAGCGGACCGCTGACGGGCTGCTCCGTCTTCTTGACCATGACGCCGGCGACGATCAGGCCCGCGAGCAGGCCGAGCGGCGGCAGCAGGGACTTCGCGGTGAGCCCGAACGGGAACGCCACCAGGTAGACGACCGGGATCCCGACCACCAGCAGGGCGAGCTGGAGCACCGCTCCCGTCAGGTTCTTCCGCATGCGGGGATTCCTACCGGAACACGAAGTACGTCACCGCGGCGCCACCGGCACCGATCAGCAGCGCGATGAACCCGGCCGCCAGCGGGTGGCGGAACCAGCTGCGGTTGTAGTCCAGGGCGGCCCGGCCCGGTCCGGCGAACAGCGCCGCGAACGCCATGCCCGCGAGCGCCAGCTCCAGCTCCACGCCGTTGGGGCCGAAGAAGCCGCCCTTGTACTGCAGCGCGATGACGTTGGCCATCACGGCGAGCAGGCCCGCCGCCGCGAGCGGCGTGAAGAGGCCCAGCACGAGCAGAGCGCCGCCGGCCAGTTCGGTGATGCCGGTGACCCAGGCGAGGACGACCGGCTCGCGGTAGCCCATCTTCTCGAGCGACTGCGCGAAGCCGTTGATGCCGGGGCCGCCGAAGAGCCCGAAGACCTTCTGCAGGCCGTGCAGCACGAAGATGCCGCCGAGCACCGCGCGCAGCCCGAGCAGACCGATGTCCGGGCCGGCGGTCCAGCCGAACTTCCTGCGGTCGTCGTCGAACGGGTCCGCGTCCCGCGAGTCCTCTGTGGACGTCTCCAGCGGCGTGTAGGCCGTCGTGTCGAACGACTTCGTGGTGGAGTCGTACGGCGACAGGACGTCCGACCCGGCTCTGGTGGTGCCGTCGTCGAAGTGGTGCACTCCCCCTCCGCTGCTCGAGTAGAACGAGTCGTCGGAGAAAGCGCTCGAACTCGCCGAGCCTTTGTCGTGAGTAGCCACGCCCGCACGCTAGGGGGCCTCGTGCGGGCGCGCGAGAGCCGAACGGCAGCCCAGTTTCACCCGAATGAACTAGTAGGTGCCGCGCACGAGGTTGCGGGGCTCCTCCCCTGCGGCGAACCGGGCGACCTCCGCGGCGGCGATCGCGTAGGCGCGCTGCGTGTGCCCCGTGCAGGACCCGGCCACGTGCGGGGTGAGGAACAGGCCCGGCGCGGTCCACAGTGGATGATCGGCCGGCAGCGGTTCGGGATCGGTCACGTCGAGGGCCGCGCGCAGTCGCCCGGAATTCAGTTCGGCGAGCAATGCGTCCGTGTCCACGACGGGACCGCGCGCGCCGTTGACCAGGATCGCGTTGTCCTTCATCGCGGCCAGGAACTTGGCGTCGACCAGGTGACGGGTCTCCTCCGTCATCGGGGTGAAGATCACCACCGCGTCGAACTCCGGGAGCAGCTGCGGCAGCTCGTCCTGGCCGTGCACGCCCTCCCGGGCGGTGCGGCCGACCAGCGTCGCCGTCGCGTCGAACGGTTCGAGGCGGCGCTTCAGCTGCTCACCCAGGTCGCCGGCGCCGACGATCAGGACCTTCTTGTCCTGCAGGGTGTCCGTGAGGTGGTAGTCCCAGCGGCCCTCGGCCCTGGCCCGCTCGAAGACGAGGAAGTCTCGGTACATCGCGATCAACGCGCCGATGGCCCACTCCGCGGTGCTGCCGCCGTGCGCGCCGCGGCAGGTGGAGAGCAGCACGCCGTCCGGCACCTTGCCGACGAAGTTCTCCGCACCGGCACTGAGCAACTGCACGAGCTTGAGGTTCGGCAACTGCGCGAAGACCTCGCGCGGGTCGGTGCCCGCGAGGAACCGCGGGATCAGCACCTCGGCGTTCTGGGCGTCAGACGGCAGCGGCTCCCCCGGCACGTAGCGAACCGGCCGGACACCGTCCACCTGGGACAGCGCTTGAACTCCGAAATCATCTGGCACGAGCACGGTGAGCGTCACCAAGCAAAAGTACGTCAGAATGTCCGTCATGCGGGAGCACGACATCATCGCGTGGGACGGCACGAAGATCCGGACGTGGCAGGCACCAGGGGAAGGAACACCTGTGCTGCTGTGCCCCGGCGTGGGTTCCGGCCCCGAGTCGTGGCCCTCGCTGACCGATCGCGGCGGCCTGCTCAGCTGGTACATGCGCGGCACGATGGGCTCGGACCGCCCGGTCGACGAGCGCAACATCTCGCTGGACGACCACGTGTCGGACGCCATCGCCGTGCTGGACGACGCGGGCATCGAGCGGTGCGTCGTCATGGGCTGGTCGATGGGTGTGACGATCGCGGCCGAGCTGGCGTTGCGTCATCCGGAACGGGTGGCGGGCCTGCTGCTCGTCGCGGGCGCGCCGGGTGACTCGTTCGAAGCCATGCTGCCGCTGGTGCCGAAGATCGTGCGCCGGTTCGTCGGGCTGACGGGCACGAGGCTGCTGCAGCAGGCCGGTCCGGTGCTCGACAGGGTGCTGCACCGCGTCCCGGTGACGGACGCGACGACGTTCCTGTTGCGGCACAGCGGCGTGATCAAGCCCTCGAGCGACCCGACGGCCGTCGGTCAGGCGGTGAGCCGGTTCCTGCAGCACGACTGGCGCTGGTACTTCACGCTGGCGCTCGCACTGGGCGAGACCCCGCGCCAGGAACTCGGCACGATCGTGTGCCCGATCACACTGCTGGCCGGTCGTGACGACGTGCTGGCGACGACGGAGAGCATGTCCGGGCCCGTCGCCGCGCTGCCCCAGGCACGGCTGCGGGTGCTGCCGTGCAGCCACTACCTGCCGTTGGAAGCGCCCGAGGTGGTCAGCGCCGAACTCGACCTGCTGCTCGACCGCGTCCGGTCGGTCGACTTCGCCACCTCCGAGAAGTTGACTTCGGGTTCACGGCCCCGCACCTAACCTGGGAGTCGTGGTTCGTTCCGTAGCGTTGCTGACCGCCGTCTGCCTGCTGGCAGGGGGCTGCGCCAGCTTTCCCGACGAGCCGGCGCCCACGCAGTGGAGCGCGCAACCACAGCTGACCCCGCAGGCAGGCCCGAAGCCGGAGCTGCCGGGCGAGTACCGCCCGACGCCCGGCGACCCGGGCCGCAACCCGGCGCCGCAGAGCGTGCCGCCGCCGCAGGGCTGCAAGGACTACCACCCGGCCGTCGTGGCCACCTGCCTGAACACCGTCACGGGCGTCGCCCCGATCGGCGCGGACGCCCAGGGCGGCGTCGCGGCGTACGCGACCGAACGCGGCGGCCGCCTGCTCAAGGTCACCAAGGACGTCGACCCGGTCGTGATCGCCCAGCTGCCGGTCGACACGTCGACCGACGGCGGGCTGACCGGGCTCGCGCTGTCGGCGACGTTCGCCGAGGACCAGCTCGCGTACGTCTACGTGACGACGGCGACGGACAACCGGGTGCTGCGCATCGCGCCCGGCGACTCGCCCAAGCCGATCCTCACCGGCATCCCGAAGGGCCCGTCGGGCAACCGGGGTGTGCTGGCGAGCGACCGCAAGGGCGCGATCCTGGTCGCGACCGGTGACGCCGGGAACCCCTCGCTGGCCGCGGACCCGAACTCGCTGGCCGGGAAGGTGCTGCGGATCGACGGCTCCGGCCAGCCCGCCCAGGGCAATCCGACGGCCGGCAGCGCGGTCGTCTCCTCCGGGCTGCGGCTGCCTGGCGGTCTGTGCGTCTCGGCGGACGCCTCGAAGACCTGGGTGACGGACTGGGCCGCGAGCGGCGACGTCGTCTACCGCGTGGCGCCGGGCAAGCTCGGCGAGGTCGCGTGGGCGTGGCCGGACCGGCCCGGCGTGATGGGCTGCTCGTCGTACTCGGACCAACTGTCCGTGGCGACGTCCAAGACGCCCGGCTACCAGTCGTTGTCGATGAACGCCGCCGGTGCCTTCACGGGCAAGCCCGAGATCGCGATGGCGGAGGACGGCTTCGGCCTGCTCGGGCCGATGGAGATGCTGAACGAGTCGGCGTCGCTGGTCGGCACGGTCAACAAGGCGGGTGGCACGCCGGTGTCGTCGGACGACCGGGTCGTCATCATCGTGCGCCCGAACAACGGCGGCGGCACGAAGGACTGAGGAGTCAGGGGCTGAGCGCGAACCGCTCTCCTCCGTCGCGCCACCACCGCGCGTAGACCTCGCTCTCCTCGACCAGCTTCAGATAGCCCGCGGCGACCTGCTCGCACAGGCCGTCGATCTCCTCCGCGACCGGCGCGTCCGTGCGCCACGCCAGCACGACCTCGCGCACCAGCGGGGTGCCGGTGATCGGCAGGCGCGCGACGCCGGGCGGGGTGCCGCCGACCGGGTAGAGCGGGCAGACCGCGCCGGACTCCCTGATCAACGTCAGCGCGACGTGCGCCTCGCTGCTGAAGTGCGCGATCCGCTGCTCGAAGCCCTTGGCCGCGCACTCGCGGGCGAAGTGGGCGTTCATGCCGCTGTCGTCGGGCTCCGGCATGACCCACTTGTCGCCCGCCAGGGCTTCCAGCCCGATCTCGGGCTGCTGTGCTTGCGGATGGTGTTCGGGCACGCCGACGAACAGCGGCTCGCGGGTGAGCAGGCGATGCCCCACGTTCGGCGGAAGGGTCAGCGGCGTGCCGGGAAATCGGCGCAGGACGGCGATGTCGATTTCGCCGGTGGTGAGCAGCGCGGTGAGCGTGCCCGTCTCCTTGATGGTGCGGCTGGTGACGTTGTCCTTCAACGCGGCGACGAGTAGTCCGAAGTGATGAGCGGGGATTCCCGCGAGCCTGGTCGGAGCGCTGGCGCATTGCGCGTTACGGCGCGTTACGCGTTCCAGCGTGACGAGCTGAGTGAGCATTGATCGCGCCTCCTGGACGAAATCGTGGCCGGTCGGCGTGAGCTTGACGCCGTCGGCCGCGCGCAGGAACAGCGTGCCGCCCAAATGGTCCTCGATGCGCTTGAGCTGCGTCGTCACCGCGGGCTGGGTGAGGTGCAGCCGGGCGGCGGCCTTGCGCAGGCTGCCGCAGTCGGCGATCGCCACGACCAGTTCGAGGTGCCGCACTTCCAGACGCATGAGTCCGATGTTATCGCTCAATGTAATAGGGCGAACACCCTTCGCCATCTCGCATGAGACGACTTCGCCTCGATACGTTCGATCACGTGATGGAATTGGCCGAGTGCCCGGCGCGCACCGACGCGGTGCTGTTTTCGGACCGCGCCGTGAAAACGTTTCTGGAGGCCGCGTCCGCCGAATACTCGTTCATCACCGAGGACGAGCCGAGACCGTGTTTCGCGGTGCTGCTCGGCCGGTCCGCCGGCAACGAGGCCGTGGTGTCGGAGGTGGCGTTCGGCCGCAACGCACGCCTGACGGACCCCTCGGCGCGCGAGGAGTTCTCGTCGACGATCGTGCCCCGGTTCGGCACGGCGTACGAGAACCCGGTGCGGGCGTGGTGGCTCGACCCCGCCGACCTGCTGACGATCACGCGGAAGGCCGACGCCCGCGGTGTGGACGTCCTCGGCTCGATCCACCTGCACCCGGACTGGCACCGGCTCGGGCCCGAGTGCGAGCGCGACCGGCCGTTGAGCGACAGCCCGACGCCGATGGACGAGCACATGTTCCGCAACAGCGGATGGCCCGTGAACGTCGTCTGCTACCTCGAACGCCGCCACGGCGGCCTCTACTACTCGCTTGCCGCGTGGGACGCCGAGTGCCTGCGCCTGCCGTTGAGGATGAACCACTCATGACCGAACAGATCTACGCGCTGTGGCAAGGCATGGAGCAGGGCTGGGCCCTCGGGGACGGCGCCGCGTTCGCCTCCGTGTTCGCCGAGGACGTCGACTTCGTGACCGTGCGCGGTGAGGAGCTGTTCGGGCGGCACGCGGTGGCCGCCGGGCACTCCCAGCTCTTCGCGGGGCCTTACCGCGACACCAAGCTCACCGCCGAGATCAGCCTGATCAGGCCGCTGACCTCCGATATCTCGGTCGTGCACGTCACGTCGTCCATCGCCCCGGCGGGCATCACCACCCACGCGCAGGCCGTCGTCGTGCGGCGCGAGGACGGGTGGGAGATCGCCGCGTTCCACAACATGATCCCGAAGGGAAAGCCATGAGCAGGCCGAGGTTGCGGCACATCGCGTTCGTCGTGCGGGACGCGCAGGAGATGGCCGGCTTCTACACGTCGCGGTTCGGGATGTCGTTGTTCCACACCGATCCCGACGGCAGCCACTTCGTCACCGACGGGTACGTCAACCTGGCGTTGATCCAGCAGCGGCTCGACGGTGACGTGCCGGCCGGCTTCAACCACTTCGGGTTCCAGGTGGACGACGTCGCGTCGTACCTGGAGACGCTGGAGCCGCGGCCCGCGTTGCGGGCCGGCGACCGGCCGTTCGCGGAGTACCGGGCGATCGACCCCGAAGGCAACTGGTTCGACCTGTCGGCGCACGGCTTCCTGCCGCCGGGGGTTTCGTAGATCGGGAACCGGGAACCCGTGAGCGGGGTATTGCGAGGGGGCGAGGAAGGCTGTCGGGGCCTTCCCCGCCCCCTTGGTCTTTAGCTGGCGCTCCAGAACAGAGCGCGCGCGACCTGCGCGTACAGGCCCTTCGGGTGGTTGCGGAACATCGGCTCCGTGCCGAACAACACCACCTTCGCGCCGTTCGCCGCCGTACCGGACACGACCGCAGCCTGACCCGCTGCCGCGTCCTGACCGCCGGTGCCGTCGTCCCGTGCGCGCCAATGGCCCGCGGCGATCACCGTGCTGCCGTAGCGCTGTTCGACCGTCACGCCCGTGCCGAGGTTCGTGAACCACTGCGGTGAGTAGACGAACGAGTGCGGCAACGCGTTGGCGCCGACCGGGCCGGTGCCGTTGACGACGTTCACCACGCCGTTGGCGTCCTCCCAGCCGGCGACCGGAGTGGCCTGCAGGAGCTTGGCGTCGGCGTTGAACCTGCTGCCCGTCGCACCGCGCGTGACCACACCGCCGCGCTTGAGGAACTCGTCGAGCGCGGCCTTCGCGGTGGCGTTGAGCTGGGTGTAGTTCAGGCCGGCGCCCACGTACAGCGCGTCGATCCGCGACCAGTCGAAGCCCGCGTTCAGCACCGCCGTGGAGATCGTGCGGACGTCGAACCCGGACTCGCGCAGCACCTGGAGTTCGTCGGCGGAGACGGCGGCCGCGATCACCTTGCGCTGCAACGCCTCCCCACCGGGCTTGGCGGTGGTGAAGCGCACGCCGTAGCGGTCGGCGACCTCCTGTGCGGCGGCCCTCTCCCTGGCCGGGACGACGACGGTGCCGTCTTCCTGGCGGCGCAGTTCGAGGCCACGCGACAGCAGGTCGTTGGCCGCGCTGACGTCCTTCTGGTCGGTCAGGGTGAGGGCGAGGTCGGCGCCCGGCGCGGCGTCGACGGCACCGGTCGGCGCGGCCGCGGTGACGGGCTTGCCGTCGAAGCGGAACTGGCCGTTCTTGAGCACGTCGACCGACGCACCCCACAGCAGGCGGTGGCTCCAGCCGGAGATGTCGTACATGACCGGCGCCTTGTCGGAGATGTCACTGCCCTGCTCCAGCATCACGTTCGCGAGGCCGCGCTTGGGCTGGTGCATGTCCACGACGTACGACCCGGCCGGGTAGCGCTTGCCGCCCAGCGTGAACGGCCTCTCCGCGCGTTCGACCCGGACGTCGTGCCGGACGAGTTGGTCGACGAGCCGCGCGGCGGCGGGTGCGGACCGGTCGTTCGTGATCACGTAGGCGCGCGGGAACTCCGTGCTGAAGCGGTCCTCCGGCCCGAAGCCGGGCACGAAGCCGTCCGGGATGTACCGCTGCTTCTCACCGGCGGCGCCGCGGCGGAACATCTCCGTCTGGTTCTCGATCAGGCTGCGCCGGTTGTCGTCCACGTAGTCGAGCGTGGTCTTGATGGTGGCCTCGACGACGTCCGTGTTGATCTTCGAACGGCGCTGCAGCTCCGCCGCCGGCAGGGTGTCGTAGTCGCCGCGGTTGACGCGCATCGGGATCTCGATCGTGTACGAGACGGCACCGTGGTACATCGCGTACTGGGCGGTGTAGATCGGCGCCCAGCCGTCCCACTCGCCGACGGGGTAGTCGCGGAACGGGATCTCCGGCTTCGCCGCCTCGGGATGCCCGAGCGCCTGCACGGCCTTCTCCATCAGCAGGCCGTTGGCGTAGCCGTGCTTGATGTACAGGTCGAAGTCGTAGTTCTGGCCGTGCGGCGGCGTGGTCGGCTCGATCAGCGTGTTCGCCACGTAGCCGTGCTCGTCCAGCATCATCAACGGCTGGGTGCGCTCCACGACGTCCTGCATGGCCCGGTTCTCGGGCTGGGAGCTCGTGACGAAGTCGCGGTTGAGGTCGAAGCCGGCGCTGTTCGCGCGCGTGCCGGCGACGCGACCGTCCGGGTTCGCCGAGAGGTTGAAGTAGATCCTGCTGCGCTGCAACAGCTTCTTGGTGTCCGCGTCGTTGCTGGTGGCGAGGTGCTCGATGACGCGCAACGCGCCGTCGGTGCCCTCCCACTCGTCGCCGTGGATGTTGTTGTTGATCCAGATCGGCGCCTTGTACAGGCCCGCCGGAACGTTGCGGCCTTCCTCGATGGTGGCGCGGAACCGTTCCTGGATCCGGGTCTCCGTCGCGCTCTCCGGCGCCGTCAGCGTCACGAGGTACAGGTCGCGGCCGAGCCCGGACTGCCCGACGACCTCGACGGAGATCCTGTTGCTCTTCTGCTGCAACGCGTTCAGCTTCGGCGCGAGCGAGTGGTACGGCGCGAGGCCGAGCTTGATGGACTTGTCGGCCGTGTTCTCCGGGTACGTCCGCAGCGTCGTCCGGCGCGGGTAACCCTGGTGTCGGTCGGCCTGGTTCTCCCCCTGAGCCAGTACGGACTGCGCCTGGAAAGCGTTGTCCAGCGTGGCGACTTCGTTGCGCTCAGGACCGTTGCCCGGCTCTCGGTCCGTGACCGAAGGTATGGATGCAGTCGGTTGCGCTGTTCCGGTCGTGGGTGCCGCTATCACCGCGGCGGCGGCAAGGAGTACAGCGAGCAGAGTTCTGCGCATGTGGTCGTTTCTCGCACAACGGCCCGCCTATCGACTAGAGCCGATAGGCGGGCCGTTGGCTTCCCCTCGGTCCAGTCCAAGATGGCACAACGACGGGAGAAGTTCACCAAGCACCTTCGCAGCCAGCGTGGAAGTCACCGCTGACCAGCGGCTTCCCAGCGGACGACCACTCGATCGGCCTAGCCGGACCCCAGGCAGAGGAACGGCCGGCGGAACGGGTCCTTCGCCATCGCCTCGGCCAGCGCCACCGCCGGTGCGGCCCCGGCCACCAGCGCCCGGTGGTAGTCGGCCATCGCCGCGGCACTGGCCTCGTCCCCGACCTTGCTGGCCGCGGCGACCACGGTCCGCGTCCCGCCCGCCAGCATCGCGCCGGCGAACCCCAACGCCTCGTCACCAGGCCTGATGCGGTTCAACGCCAGCTCGCACGCCGCGAGCACCACGTGTGCCGGCGGGTTCCTCAGCCGGCCCAGCTCGTGCGCGAACAACGGCCCGTCGAACAGTTCGAGCCGGGAGAACAGCGCGTTCTCGGTCTCGTGCTCGCCGTGGGCGGCGACGTGCACGAGGTCGGCCCCGTCGAGGTGCGCCATGACCTCGGCGGCGGTGGCGGTGTCTCCGGAGAGCATGGTGGCGTTGGCGTGATAGGTCGCCAGCTTGTCCACCTCGCCGTGCCCGAACAGGAGCCCCGGTCCCTGCACCACCAGCACGCGGTCGGTCTTCGGCTTGCCGGCCTGCGCCGCGGCGAGCCAGGCCGTGGCCGAGGGCGCGGTGGCGACCGGACGTCCGTGCAGGCTCGGCAGCACACCCCACGGCACGGCGTACAGCTCGCCGGTCGGCACCATGACGAGCTCGCGGTCACCGATGAGGTGCGTGAGCGGTTTGATCAGCAACGCGTCGAGGCGGTCGGCCTGCTTGTGCGCGGACGCACCGATGACCTGCACCAACGGTGGCGGCAGGTGGTCAGGCGCAAGGGCGTTGAGGTCGAAGTGCAGTTTCTGGGCGCTCTCCAGCGCCTCGGCCGCGGCACCGAGCCGCACGAGGCTCACGCGGCCACCGGCGACGACGACGGCGGCCATCTCGCCGCCGGACACGACGTAGCTGACCAGGGCCCGCTGCCCGAGTTCCGCGATCACCTCGGCGATGCCGGCGACCGGCCGGGGCTTGCCCCACCGCTGCGAGTGCCAACCGAGCCGGTTCGCCTCGCGCTGCGCCTTCACGAGCTTGCCGCGCAACTCGGCGGTCGGCTGACCGGACAGGCCGTGCCGCAGGATCGCCCAGCTGAGGTTGCGCACCTCGGTGATCCGCTCCGCGACCTCGTTGTTGTCGGTCGCCTCCAGCGGTTCGTACCGGTAGGTCTGCGCACGCGTGCGTTCCAGCCAGGCGAAGAGCCGGCGCGCGTCGGCGTCCTCCAGCGCGAGCTTGATCGCGAGCTCGCTCAGCTCCCTGCCGTGCACCGCCGTGGCGGACACGAGCTCCAGGCCACCGAGCTGGTCGCGCACCCGGCCGAGCTCGTCGAGCGCCTGCCGTGCGTGCGTCAACGCGGCCCGGCGACTTCCCTTGGCCAGCGCCAGCTCGGCCAGCACGAGCCGGCGTTGCATGCGGTGGTCGAGCGGCGTGACCGTGCGAGGCCCCGGCACCTTCTTCAGCAGCTCCTCGGCGTCCGCGAGCCTGCCCCGGCGGATCTCCAGCCGGGCCGCGAGCAGCAGAGCGAGCCTGGACTCGTCGACGAGGTGGTTGGCGGCCAGTTCGGCGGACAGCGTCAACGCCTTCTGCACCAACGCGTTCGAGATCCGCTTGGTGCGCATGGCATGCCGGCCGTGAGCCCACAGCTCGATCAGGCCGGCCATCATCCACCAGGTGCTGCCCCGGCGGATGAGCTTGCGTTCGGACCTCTTCGCCATGCGGCGCGCCAGGTCGAGCTGGTCGTCCAGCAACGCCGCCGAGGCGCGGAACATCTCGACCTCGGCGATCTCCTGGCCGAACTTCTCCTTGCGCATGACCGGAAGCGCCTCGTCGAGGTGCTTACCGGCCTCATCGGACAGTCCGATCATGAGCATGGCCTCGGCCTGGTCGAGCTGCAGCCGCGCGAGGTAGCCGTGTTGGTCGTCGCCGCGAAAGATGCGCTCGGCCACCTCGTAGCGACGCAACGCCTCGGCCAAGGCACCACTTTGCTTGTAAACGTTGCCCAACGCGTGCATCGCGAACGGGTAGTGCGGCTGGAGGTCGTGTTCGCGAGCCAGCGCGATCGCCTTCTCGAGATCCGCGATCGCCAGCTCGCGCTTCCGCACGGCCGCGTACGCGAACCCGCGATTCACCAGCGAGGACGCGAACCGTTCGACCAGGCCGCGGTCCGGGTCACGACCGATCTCCTGTTCCGCGAAGGCGATGTACCGGCCGAACCACTCGACGGCTTGGTCCGGTTGCCCCATGCGCATGACCATGAGGCCCTGGTTGTTGTCCGCGCTGCCGTGCAGTTGGGCCCGGAGCTTCGGATCCGGCAACCGGTCGATCTCGCTGCGGGCAGCGTCGAAAACCTCCACCGCGACGTCCATACCGCTCGTCTCGCCAATGCAAAGGCCGAGCATGTAGAGCGTGCGGGCGCGCAACTCAGTCCGATCAGGAGAGTCATCGGCGCGGTCGGCGTGCACGAGAGCCCTCTTGAGAAGCCTGATGGCCGACGGGAAGCGGAACCTCGTCTGCTCCGCCCACCCTCTCAGGTGCAGCTCGCGTGCTCTCTCCAAGGCACGAGCGGGCATGTGATCATCACACCACATGGCAGCACGTGCCGCTGTCCGCCAACCAGGCACAGGACCAGGTGACGGACAGGACACGCACTGTGACTAGTCTGCCTTCGCGTTCGCGCAGTCAGGAGCGTGCACGAACTCAAGCGGCCGCACGAACCCATGCCCCGGCATGCCGCCGCAGCACATCGGCGTGACTTCGGGGTCTTCCTTCTTGTCCGGCTTCGGCACCTCGGCCGGCGGCACCGGCTCGACCACCGGTTCGACGACCGGCGTGCCCTCGAGCACCGACTCGGCGGCCTCGACCACGTCGGCCCCGGTCACAACATCCAAGTTCTCGCGCTGAACAGTCATGAGGATTCCCCCCTCGTTTGGACTATTTACTTCTCATCCCCCCAGATGAGTTGCACGGAGAGACTCGCACACACGGCTACAGACATACGTCTCATTTAGCTAACAGCCACTCGGACGGCCTAAGATCACAAAGGGCCACCTGCACGAACAGGTGACCCTTTGTGATTTTTATGGCGAATGTGTATCTACGAGCAGCGTGCGAGCACGATCTCGCGCACGCGCGCGGCGTCCGCCTGGCCCTTGGTGGCCTTCATGACCGCGCCGACGATGGCGCCGGCCGCCTGGACCTTGCCGTCGCGGATCTTCTGCGCGACGTCGGGCTGGGCCGCGAGGGCCTCGTCGACGGCCTTCTCCAGGGCCGAGTCGTCCGAGACGACCTTGAGGCCGCGCTTCTCGATGACGTCGTCCGGGGAGCCTTCGCCCTCCAGGACGCCGTTGACGACCTCGCGGGCGAGCTTGTTCGTCAGCGTGCCCGCGTTCACGAGCTCGATCACCCTGGCCACCTGGGCCGGGGTGATGGCGAGGTCGGTGACCTCGATGCCCTTCGAGTTGGCCTGCTGCGCGAGGTACGACACCCACCAGGAGCGGGCCTCGTCCGGCTTCGCGCCCGCCTCGACGGTGGCGATGATGACGTCCAGCGCGTTGGCGTTGACCAGGTCGCGGAGGACCTCGTCGGTGAGGTTCCAGTCCTTCTGGATGCGCGCGCGGCGTTCCCAGGGGAGCTCGGGCAGGGTGAGGCGCAGCTCCTCGACCCACTCGCGCGACGGCGCGATCGGGACCAGGTCGGGCTCCGGGAAGTAGCGGTAGTCCTCCGCCGTCTCCTTCTTGCGGCCCGGCGACGTCGTACCCGACGACTCGTCGAAGTGACGGGTCTCCTGGATGACCTCGCCGCCGGACTCGAGCACCGCGGCCTGGCGCGTCATCTCGAAGCGGACAGCGCGTTCGACGCTGCGCAGCGAGTTGACGTTCTTGGTCTCGGTGCGGGTGCCCAGGGCGCCGGTGGTCTTCGGCGACAGGGAGACGTTCGCGTCGCAGCGCAGCGAGCCCTGGTCCATGCGGACGTCGGACACGTCGAGCGCCTTGAGCAGGTCGCGCAGCGCCGTGACGTACGCACGGGCGACCTCGGGCGCGCGCTCCTTGGTGCCCGGGATCATCTTCGTGACGATCTCGATCAGCGGCACACCGGCGCGGTTGTAGTCGAGCAGCGAGTGCTCGGCGCCGTGGATGCGACCGGTGGCGCCGCCGACGTGCAGCGACTTGCCCGTGTCCTCCTCCATGTGCGCGCGCTCGATCTCGACCCGGATGACCTCGCCGTCGTCCAGCGTCACGTCGAGCCAGCCGTTGAACGCGATCGGCTCGTCGTACTGCGACGTCTGGAAGTTCTTCGGCATGTCCGGGTAGAAGTAGTTCTTCCGCGCGAACCGGCACCACTCGGCGATCTCGCAGTTCAGCGCGAGGCCGATGCGCATCGCCGACTCGACGGCCTTGCCGTTCACCACCGGCAGCGAACCCGGGAGGCCCAGGCACGTGGGGCAGGTGTTCGTGTTCGGCTCGCCGCCGAAGGCGTTGGCGCAGCCGCAGAACATCTTCGTGTTGGTGTGCAGCTCGACGTGCACTTCCAGGCCCAGGACGGGGTCGTACTTCTCGATGACCTCGTCGTAGTCCATCAGCTCAACCAGAGAGGTCATGCCAAGTCGTCCTTCCGCAGAGCACGAACGGCCAGCGCCGCACCGGTGATCGCCACGGCGATGCTGGCGATCGCGTTCGCCAGGGCCAGCTTGTCCTTGTTCGCACGGGCGGCCCGGAAGCCGGAGAACGCTCCCGCGGCTCCCGCGACGGCACCGGCGAGGCCGAGGAGACCCCTTGCCTTCTTGATGTTCACAGCGACGGACCTCCGAACGCGCCACGCGCCGCCTCGTAGGCCGCGGCCACCCGGTACATGCGGTGGTCCTGCAGCGCCGGGGCCATGATCTGCAGGCCGACCGGCATTCCGTCCTCATCGGACAGACCGCTCGGCACGCTCATGGCCGGCGTGCCCGCGAGGTTCGCCGGGATGGTGCAGAGGTCGGCCTTGTACATGGCCATCGGGTCGTTCGCGCGCTCACCGATCTTGAACGCCGTGGTCGGCGTGGTCGGCGAGATGAGCACGTCGAAGTTCTCGAACGCCTTCGCGAAGTCCTGCGTGATCAGCGTGCGGACCTTCTGCGCCGAACCGTAGTACGCGTCGTAGTAGCCGGACGACAGCGCGTACGTGCCGATCATGATGCGGCGCTTGACCTCCGGGCCGAAGCCGGCCTCGCGGGTCAGCGACATGACCTCCTCGGTGCTGCGCGTGCCGTCGTCGCCGACGCGCAGGCCGTAGCGCATGGCGTCGAACCGGGCGAGGTTCGACGAGCACTCGCTCGGCGCGATGAGGTAGTACGCCGGCAGCGCGTAGTCGAAGCTCGGGCACGACACGTCCGCGATCTCCGCGCCGAGCTCCTTGAGCTGCGACACGGCGGCTTCGAAGCTGCGCAGCACACCCTGCTGGTAGCCCTCGCCGGTGAACTGCGTGACGACACCGATGCGCAGACCGGACAGGTCACCGCTCAGACCCTCGCGGGCAGCGGCGACGACCGGAGGCACGGGCGCGTTGATGGACGTGGAGTCCATGTGGTCGTAGCCCGCGATGACCTCGTGCAGCAACGCGGCGTCGAGCACCGTGCGCGCGCACGGACCGGCCTGGTCCAGGGAGCTGGAGAACGCGACCAGGCCGTAGCGGGACACACCGCCGTAGGTGGGCTTCACGCCGACGGTGCCGGTGACGGCGCCGGGCTGGCGGATCGAGCCACCGGTGTCGGTGCCGATCGCGAGCGGCGCCTGCAGGGCGGCCAGCGCGGCGGACGAGCCACCGCCGGAGCCGCCGGGGATGCGGTCGAGGTCCCACGGGTTGTGCGTGGGGCCGTACGCCGAGTTCTCGGTGGACGAACCCATGGCGAACTCGTCCATGTTCGTCTTGCCGAGGATGACGACGCCGGCTTCCTTGAGCTTGCGCGTCACCGTGGCGTCGTAGGGCGGGATCCAGCCTTCGAGGATCTTGGAACCGACCGTGGTCGGCACGCCCTCGGTCGTCATGACGTCCTTGAGCGCCAACGGCACACCGGCGAGCGGCGAGACCTGCTCACCCGCCTTGACGGCCTCGTCGACCCTGCGGGCCTGCGCGAGCGCGCCCTCGGTGTCGACGTGCAGGAAGGCGTGGACCTTCCCGTCGGTCTCGGCGATGCGGTCGAGGTGGGCCTGGGTGACCTCGACGCTGGAGATCTCGCCGCTGTGGATCTTCGCGGCGAGCTCTGCCGCGGTCGCGTGGATCAGGTCGTTGGTCATGCTTCCTCACCCAGGATGCGGGGCACGCGGAACCGGCCGTCCTCGGCCTCAGGAGCGCCGGAGAGCGCCTGCTGCTGACCGAGGCTCGGACGGACCACGTCCTCGCGGAAGACGTTGGTCAGCGGAACGGCGTGCGACGTCGGCGGGATGTCGGCAGTGGCGATGTCGCCAACCGAGGCCACCGACTGGAGGATCACGTCGAGCTGTCCGGCGAACAAGTCGAGCTCGTCCTCGGTAACAGCCAGCCTGGCGAGCTTCGCCAGGTGCGCGACCTCGTCGCGGGAGATGCTGGGCACTCCTGTCAACCCCCGTAGGGTCGGGATACGAATCGGGAACCCCGTGAGTCTATGGGCTGGTCAGGCGCGCCTTCGAACGGGTTACCGCCTCCGTGGTTGACCGGCACGTCAACTTAACCGATCCGCAACGCGGACAGCAGGTCATGCGTTGACGATGCGTCTGCGAGAATCACCGACCGGCAACGGCGCGAGGCGCGGGGTCTCTCGCACGAGCTATGGAGGCGTTCACCTTGTCGTTCCTGATCCGGGTCCAGCTCCCGGACCGTCCCGGCACCCTCGGCGCGGTCGCAACGGCTTTGGGCGAGATCGGGGCGGACATACTCAGCGTCGACGTGGTGGAGCGCGGTTCCGGCATCGCCATCGACGACCTCGTGGTGGAGCTCCCGTCCGGCCGCCTGCCGGACACCCTGATCACCGCCGCCGAGTCGATCGAGGGCGTCGAGGTCGACGCGGTGCGTCCCTACGCGGGCATCCTCGACACCCATCGCGAGCTGGAGCTCGTGGAGGAGATCGCCGAGGAGCCCAGGAAGGGCCTCGAGATCTTCACCGAGGGCGTCCCGAAGATCATCCGCGCCGGCTGGGCCGTCGTCGTCGGGCCCGAGGGCACCGGCATCAACCGCCTGACCGCGTCGTCGGCCGCCCCGGAGACGCGGATGGCGGACGTGCCGTGGTTCCCGCTGGAGCGCGCGACCGTGCTCGACGGCGAGGAGGAGTGGGTACCGGAGACCTGGCGCGAGCTGGGCACCGAACTCGCCGCCACGCCGCTGGGCAAGCCGGACCGCGTGCTCGTCGTCGGCCGGCCGGGCGGGCCCATGTTCCGCGCGGCCGAGGTGGCGAGACTCGCGCACCTGGCCGGCATCGTCGCGGTGGTCCTCCCCGACTGACAGCGCCTCCCGACTGGTGGTGCTCCCCGGCTAGTTGGGAGCCCTGGACCGCTGGCGCCTGCGCGCCAGCGCGACCAGTTCGGCGTTGTTCTTCGCCCGGCGGCCGTCGGGCAGGTGCAGCGTGTCCTCCAGTCCCATGCGCACGTGGTGTTCGAGCAGCGCGCCGTAGTCGAGGACGGACCAGGCATCGGCGTCCCTGCCGTGCAGCAGGACCGGCAGCCCGAGCGGTTCCACCTCCCTGAGCAGGCTTTCCGCCGTCTCGCGCGTCGCGGTCACCGTGATGCGGCTGACGCCGGCGGGCAACTCCGTCAGCAGGCCGGGCGATGCCACGACGAGCTCGACCTTGACGTTGACCCGGCGCAGGGCCTCGGCGAGGTCGCGCCAGCCGGGCCGGCCGACGTGCACGCCGGCGATGTCCGGCCGGCCCGCCGCGAGCGGGGCCCAGCTGCCGATCAGCGTGCCGCGGTGGCCGGGCACGTCGGTGGACACGCTGATCTCGATGCCGGGGACGGCGGCGCGGACGGTCGCGATCGTCGTGGCCACCTCGGGCCCGACGAGCGTGCACGCGCCGATGACGTCTCGCGGATGGATGTGCACCGATGTGACGCCGAGCGCGGCGACGTCGGCCGCGTCCTCGGCGAGGCGTTCCGCGGACAACGGCAGGGCCGGGTGCTCCTCGGCTGTGCGGGAGCCGTTCAGACAGGCTTGCAGCACACCTCATACGGTCCCACACAATCCTCGTCGCGGCGTTGCTCCAAGGGCGGGTGGTGTGACTCGGAAGGTTGCCGGGGGATTCGCGGTCAGACGGACCGGTCGCACCACTAGGTTGGCCTCATGCGACTGGCTCTGGTGTTGGCCCAGGAGAACGGCCTGGCGATCGGTGATCTGGCGCTGGGCGTGGCCGGCGTGCTCGCGGTGGCGGCGGTGATCGTCGTCGCGCTCAAGCGCAAGCGGTGACAGCACGATCTGCGGGATCGCCTGGCTGACACCAGAATCGGCCGTGATCACCCACCCCCACTTCCCGGAGGTATGAAGATCATGGCCATCACGGTGAACCTCGACATGCTCCTCGACAAGGCCTACGAGAACCTCCCGCTCACCGAGATCCTGGACGCTCCCGTCGACGCGCTGCAGGGCGTGAGCGCCGGCGACGCGGAGAAGCTGAAGGCCGCGTTCAACATCAAGACCGTGCGCGACCTGGGCACCAACAAGTACTTCCGCGCGGCCGTGACGTTGCTCGACCTGGAGACGACGGCTCGTTAGAGCACGATTCGGTAGTGGACGAACGGCGTCTTCTCCGCGATCTGGTCGTAGAGCCCGCGGGCGGTCTCGTTCCACTCGCTGGTGTGCCAGTAGACGCGGCAGCAGTCCTGCTGCTTCGCCCAGTCCGTCACCGCCTCGACGAGCGCGCGGCCGACGCCTCGGCCGCGCGCCTCGGGGCTGGTGAAGAGGTCCTGCAGGTAGCAGACGTCCGGGCCGGACGTGCTGGGGTGCTTGAAGAAGTGCGTGATGCCGGCCAGCGCGCCGTCGACGCGGGCACATAGGGCGTGGATGTTCTTGTTCGCCTGGAACGCTTCCCACTTCTTGTCGTAGATCTCCGCTGGCAGCGTGCGTTCGTAGAAGGTGTTGTAGCCCTCGAAGAGCTCCTGCCACCTGGCTCGGTCCGCGGGTTCGAGTGGGCCGATCGCGATCATGTTGATCCTTTCTGCGGTCACCCGGTTGGATGACCCCCGTGTCGACGACCCTCACCACCGAGCTGCTGCTGCACCGCGCGGGTACCAAGTCGTACTGGCGCGGCCTGACCTACCGCGAAGCCGTGCTGTCCCTGCGGGTGCACAGCCGTCACGTGGCGGCGCGGGTGCGGGGTGGTGACGAGGACGCGTACGCGGTGGAACTGTCGTGGTCGGGGACTCATCTGGTGGGCGCGTGCAGCTGCCCGCACGGATCTGAGGGGTTCTTCTGCAAGCATTGCGTGGCCGTCGGGCTGGTGTTGCTCGACCGGGGCGAGACGGTGCCGCCGCCGGACGCCGAGGACGTGGAACTCAAGGACGTGCTGAGAACCTTGCCGCCCGAGGTGCTGCGGGAACTGCTGTACGAGCAGGCGGCGGGTGACCCCGAGCTGCGGGCGCGGATCATGTCATCGCTCTGAGCGGACGCCGCAGAACTGCGTTTCCGGCGGAACCTTGCACACCGAGCCCGGTGGGCGCATCGCGGCCGCCAGCGCCCAGCCGGCGGGAGTGCGGTCGAAGATCAGGACGTGGCCCGTGGCGAAGGCGCTGTGCGTGACCCCGGCGGGCTTGCCGAAGTGGAGTTCGGTCACCTCCTGGACGTGGACGACGGCGCTGCCGTCCTGGGCCACCACGACCCGGGTCAGCTCGGTGCGGACCTTCGCGTGCGAGTAGCTGCCGAGGTTGAACGTGGCGTACCGCGCACGACGGTCGGCCAGCTTGGCCTCGTCGACGCGCAACCGGGCGGCGAAAGCCTCGGTCGTGGGCACGCCGAAACCCGGCTCCTGCGGGCGGGCCGTGATCTTGTCCGCCCGGCGTTCGAGGTAGCGCTGGGTCAGCTCCGCGAGCTGCCGGCGATCGTCGGCCGGCAGGTGTGCCGGTGCCGCCGAGGCGGCCGAGGCGGCCGCCAGCAGCACCGGCGCGAGCAGAAAGACCGATCTCATTCGCGAACCCCCATCCGCGGCGACTGTCCTGTGGACGCACGGCCGCGAACGGGGTTGCTCAGAGCGGTGTTCCGTACGCGTACGCCACCAGGTTCACGCCCGGCAACGGCTTCCAGTCGCGCTCCGGTAACCGCGTGAACCCCAGCCGCTCGTACAACCGGTGCGCCGCCAGCATCTTCTCCGACGACGACAGGACGACGTGGGTCACGCCCGCCGCGCGCGCCTTGTCGAACACCGCCCGCACCAGGGCCTCGCCGACGCCGCGGCCGCGCGCCGCCGCCGACACCGCCAGCATGCGGAACTCCAGCTCGCCCGGCCGGGAGATCTCCGCGTAGGGCGTGCCGGGGCGCACCACCGTCACCGAGCCGAGGACCGTGCCCGACTCGTCCTGGGCGACGAGCAGTTCCGCGTCGCGGAAGCGGGACTCGGCGTCCGAGAGGACTGCCGCGTAGCTGTCGTGGGCATCCACGACGCCGTCGGCGACGTAGGCCTCGAGCGTGACGGAACCGACCGCCTGCAGGTCGGCCTCCGTCGCCGGGCGGATGATCAGATCAGCCATCTGCGCCTTCTTCCACTGAGCCGTCTCCGGCGGGGAGGGCCACCTCCCGCGCCGCGTCGGGGCCCTGCTCCAGCAGGACGCGGAAGCCCGCCTCGTCGAGGACCGGCACCTTCAGCGAGATGGCCTTGTCGTACTTGGATCCTGGCGAGTCGCCGACCACCACGAAAGCGGTTTTCTTGGAGACCGAGCCCGCCGCCTTGCCGCCGCGGGCGAGGATCGACTCCTTGGCCGAGTCGCGCGAGTACTCCGTGAGCGAGCCGGTGACCACGATGGACAGGCCTTCGAGGTTGCGCTCGATGGACGCGTCCCGCTCGTCCTCCATCCGCACACCGGCGGCCCGCCAGCGCTCGACGACGTGCTGCCGCCACTCCGTCTCCCGCCACTCGACCACGGCCGTCGCGATGGTCTGGCCCACGCCCTCGGCACCGGCGAGTGCCTCCTCCTCGGCCTCGAGGATCGCGTCCATCGAGCCGAACTGCTGGGCCAGCGCGCGGGCGGCCGTCGGCCCGACGTGGCGGATCGACAGCGCGACCAGCACCCTCCACAGAGGACGCTCCTTCGCCGCCTCCAGGTTGTCGATCAGCTTCAGCGCGTTCGCGGACAGCTCGCCGTTCTTCGTCGTGAAGCGCTCGACCTGCCGCAACGCCTCAGCGTCGAGGTCGAAAAGGTCGGCCTCGTTGGTGTAGATCGTGGACTCGGTGATCGCCGCGGCCGCCTCGTAGCCGAGCACCTCGATGTCGAGAGCGGCGCGGGAGGCCAGGTACGCCAGGCGTTCGCGCAGCTGACCGGGGCACGTCTCCGCGTTGGGGCAGCGGATGTCGACGTCGCCCTCCTTCATCGGGCGCAGCACCGAGTTGCACTCGGGACACCTCGTCGGCATCTCGAACTCGCGCGCGTCGGCCGGGCGCGCGGCCAGCACCGGGCCGAGCACCTCGGGGATCACGTCGCCCGCCTTGCGGATGACGATGCGGTCGCCGATCAGCACGCCCTTGCGCTTGACCTCCGACCCGTTGTGCAGCGTCGCCCGCGCGACCGTGGAACCCGCCACCTTCACCGGCTCCATCACCGCGAACGGCGTCACCCGGCCGGTGCGGCCCACCTGGACCTGGATGTCGAGCAGGGTGGTGGTGGCCTCCTCCGGCGGGTACTTGTACGCGATGGCCCACCTCGGGGCGCGCGACGTCGTGCCGAGGCGCCGCTGCAGCGACACCTCGTCGACCTTGACCACCAGCCCGTCGATCTCGTGGACCGCGTCGTGCCGGTGCTCGCCCCAGTACTCGACCTTCTTGCGCACGTCCGCCGGGTCGGTGAGCACCTCGGTGTGCGAGGAGACCGGCAGGCCCCACGACTTCAGCGCCTCGTAGGCGAGCGACTGGCGGGCGACCTCGAAGCCCCGGGTCTTGCCGATGCCGTGGCAGATCATCCGCAGCTTGCGCGAGGCCGTGACCTTCGGATCCTTCTGCCGCAACGACCCGGCGGCGGTGTTGCGCGGGTTCGCGAACGGCGGCTTGCCCTGCTCGACCAGCGAGGCGTTGAGCGCCAGGAAGTCCTCGACCGCGAAGAAGACCTCGCCGCGCACCTCGACCAGGTCGGGCACCGGGTACTCGGCGGAACCCTCGAGCACCACGGGGACGTCCGCGATCGTGCGGACGTTCAGCGTCACGTCCTCGCCGGTGCGGCCGTCGCCCCGGGTGAGCGCCCGCGTGAGCCGGCCCTTCTCGTAGAGGAGGTTGATCGCGAGGCCGTCGATCTTCAGCTCGCACAGGAAGTGCGTGCCGGAGCCGATCTCCTTCTGCACGCGCTCGAACCAGCCCGTCAGCTCGTCCTGGGCGAAGACGTTGTCGAGGCTGAGCATGCGCTCCAGGTGGTCGACCGCCTTGAACTCGGTCGAGAACGTGCCGCCGACGAGCTGCGTCGGCGACTCCGGCGTGGCGAGGCCGGGATGCTCGGCCTCCAGCGCCTCCAGCTGCCCCAGCATCGCGTCGAACTCACCATCGGTGACGATCGGATCGTCCAGCACGTAGTAGCGGAACTGGTGCGAGCGCACCTCTTCCGCGAGCACGGCATGCCGCTCGCGCACCTCTGCGGGGACGTCTTCAAGGCTCTCGCTGGTCACGTTCCCCAGCTTATTGACTTCTCCCTGCGTTGAAGGACAGGGATTCCCACCCGCCGTGTGGCGGGTAGCGCTTATGCGCTGTGCCTCGCGGCGCGGGGTTCCTGTTTC